>JAZSIF010000028.1:0-17088 GCA_045533675.1 Eubacteriales bacterium
AGAACAAGCTGTTTTCCTCCGCCTCTATTATACCATAGAGGACACCTATTTGTCATTGACTTAGAGGAAAATTTACACTTTTTTTGCGCTCTAATACGGAGATCAATTCTATCCATATTTTCGTGTATTCCTCCTTCGTCAAAATTCCGTTCTTAAAAACACTTGTACAATTTTCGTTTTTCATATCATTTCTTTCGGCTTTTTCTTTTGCCATAGCATTCCTCCCTTCGTTTTTGAAATAAATATATGAAAAATAGCAAGTCCGCTATTACAGCGCAGTGCCGCCATACCGAGCCATTTCCTTTGCTCGCCTTTCGACCAAGTATGTCAGGAGGTACTGTGTACGATTTCAGCTATGGGTGCGCTCATATCGTGGCTGCACTATCCATAACGCCTGTATCACTCTCGGCTGGGGCTATTCAATTGGTGACGGACTTTTTTGTCCCTCTACCTATGAAATACGCCCGAGATTGCGTTTTTCTGCAAAAAAGTTAAAAATTTTTTTGAGAAATTTAAAAAAGCACTCTGTAGGCGGTAAAAATCCGCTTTTAGAGTGCGTTTTGAGAGTATATTTACATCTTTTTGTCATCGGTTGCGGGGTTGTCGATGAGCTGACCGTCCTCTGTGAAGCGCGAGCCGTGGCAAGGGCAATCCCACGTATGCTCGGCGCGGTTGTATTTAAGGGCGCAGCCGAGGTGAGGGCATCGGGGTGCGGTGGGCGTGAGAATGCCTACCGTCGATTCAAAGGCGTTGACGGCTAGCTGTGGGCACAGAACGGTGCGCGAGGGATCAAAAACGGCGGAGTAAGGGTTGTTTTTACCTTGCACAAGGTCGCAGAGAATATCAGCGGCGACCATAGCGTTTGTCATCCCCCACTTGTTAAAGCCCGTCGCCACGAATACGTCGGGCGTGGATTTCGCATACTGCCCGATATAGGGAACGTCGTCCAGCGTCATGCAATCCTGCGTTGCCCATTTGCCGACGATCTCCGCGTTTTTGTAGTGCTTGCGGGCGAAGTTTTCAAGCTCTTGCCAACAGCCGCCCTTCTTGCCTGTGCGGTGTCCGCCACCGCCGAGGAGCAAGAGATCGCCGTAATTACGGAAGGACAATCCCGTGTCCGATTCATCCACGTACATACCGCCGACGTTCTGCGCGCCCTTTAAGGCTATGACGTAGGAACGGTGCTGATAAAGCTTTAAGGAGTACAATCCGTGCTTGTTGAGCATTGGGAAATGGGTGGCGATAATCAACTTTTTGAAAGCAATCTCGCCACGCTTGGTTTTCGCCTTGTTTGGCATTAACTCCAAGACCTTTGTGTGTTCGTAAACAGGTAGTTCCTTTGCAATTTCATATAAGAATTTCAGCGGGTGAAATTGCGCTTGATCCTTCACGTGCACAGACCCCGCAACCCGAAACGGAAGATCTTTTGCATCCGAAAACTCAGCTTTCACGCCGATACGGTTCAGGGCAGCGACCTCTTTTTCAATTTTTTTACGGTCACTCATGGAATAAACGTAGTTATCCCGCGTTTCAAAATCGCAGTCGATATTCTCGCAAAGTCGAGAGTATTCCTTAATTGCTTTGCTCTGCGCCTCCGCATACAACCGCGCCTTGTCCTCACCAAAGCGTTTTATCATCTTATCGTAAATCAAGCCATGCCCGAGCGTGATCTTCGCCGTTGTATTCTTTGTAATGCCACCGCAGATCTCGGTCGCCTCTACCAGCATACAATCCACACCCGCGTTTTTGAGTTTATAAGCGTACAAGATGCCCGCAATCCCGCCGCCAATGATAAGCACATCCACGTTTTTATTTCTATTAAGCGCATCAAACCGTGGCTTTTCTGACGTTTTTAGCCATACCGATTCCATATCCGTCCTCCAAAATGTATTATAATTATTTTTTGCAGATATAAGGTGCAATATGCTCAATTTTTATGAGTGATAGAATTGACATTTGTCGAATAATATGGTATAATAATTTAAAGCAAATCTAAACCCTTTTTACAGAATCGTAAAAAGATGATTGACAAATCCTTAGTCAAGCTGTTATAAGGATTACCCCTCGAGGTTTCAGCAGTAGGTTGCCCTATGTGTCATTCAGAGTATTTGCTTAAAATTTTATAGGAGGTAGAATACAGTTATACTTCTCATTTCACTATGAAAGGAAGTATGAAAATGAATGACCTTATGGAATTAAACAAAGAAACCGCTTTACGTTTGTGGACACAGCAGTTCGGATCGAAACAAAAAGCACTTGACTTTTCGGGACGCGAAATTGCAAGAGCCGCATACAACAATCGCGACAGCAAATTTGGTTGGAATGTTGATCACATCTTGCCGCAAAGTCGAGGTGGTAAAACAGCCGATCATAATCTCGTATGCTGTCACATTCTTACCAATGATGAGAAAGCCGATAAATTTCCTTGTTTCAAAGCAAACGGAAAAGAATATAGGATTGAAAAACGGCAAAATCATTATGAAATTATCCCTGCGGTTGAAGAATCTAACACTAAGAATCCTCAACCTAAGAAAAGCAAAACAATCAATTTCTATGATGCTGCCCAAGGTTTGAAGTATTGGGATTCGTATCAAGAGAATAATGACAAGATTTTTGTCGGTTATGCAAAAATTGAAATTCAACTAAATCAGAGTGGATTTTACTCGCTGTCATATAGTAATCAGCCAACTACAGATTTTATTGAACGTTACAAAAGGTTTTTGCGTAAGATTTTCAACAAAGATTATGTTATTGTTGAAAAAGGAAGCGGTTGGAATGGCTCTTCTTATATCTTTACGGTAATTGACAGTTCTGTTGCAACTAAAGACGAAACAGAAGACTTGCTTGACAAATGCGTTTTGCTCAATACGTATTCCGATTATTTCATCACACAAAAATACTGTGGTTCTATTAGAATTGTGTGTGGGATGAAATGTTATGAGACGCAGGACGAACTTGCACAAAAGTTTAAAGGCGATATTATTAACAAGCAAGTTTCCTTTCAATACAGTTTGGCAATCGATGAACTTGTGAAGATCAATACACGAGCAAACGAGCGAATCCAAAACTCGTATTACGGGCGCGAATTTTATGAATACAATTATGTATTCACCAAGCTTCAAGAGGATTTGAAGAAACAAAACTAAAATAAGTGAAGTATAATTGATTTATACCTCCAAGGGATGCTGGGCAACAAGCATCCCTTTTTTAGTTTAGATGGGTCAAACACAAAGTTTCGGCTAATTTATATAAATTCTTAAAAACAGCCGAAAAAAATGATTGACAAACGGGCAAAATAGGAGTATAATAATTACAGTATTAAAATGCCATAGTGGAGGAAATTATGAATTACATCTACCGTCATATGGAAAATCGAATCATGGAGCTGTCGCAGTCGTATTCTGCCATTCTTTTGACAGGTCCGCGTCAGGCGGGAAAAACGACGATGCTTCGCTCGCTTGCCCAGAAGGAGAACAAGGGGCGCGAGTACGTGTCGCTGGACGACCTCTCCACACGCGACATGGCGAAGAACGACCCCGCGCTCTTTTTGCAAATACACAAGCCCCCCGTGCTGATCGACGAGGTTCAGTATGCGCCGGAGCTTTTTACCTATATTAAAATTCACATCGACGAGCATCACAATCCCGGAGATTTCTGGATGACGGGCTCGCAGATCTTCCGCTTGATGAAGGGCGTACAGGAGTCGCTTGCGGGGCGTGTCGCGCTTCTCCATATGTCGCCTATGTCCCAGCGTGAGATCATCGGCGCGGACTGCTTTCCGTTTACAACGAATATGGAAACCTTGCTTGCCCAGAGTAAGAAGATCGCTCCCGTGGATACCCCCAAGCTCTTTGAGCGCATCTGGCGCGGCTCGATGCCGGGTATCGTTTCGGGACTCTATCCTGACCGCAATATGTACTACTCGTCCTATATCTCCACCTACGTGGAGCGTGATGTGCGTGAGCTTTCGGGTACGGTGGACGCGCTGAAATTCAACCGTTTTATTACCGCTGTTGCCGCGAGAACCTCGCAACTACTCAACTATAAGGCGATTGCGGACGATGCCGAGATCGATATGCCAACCGCAAAGGCGTGGGTGGATATTCTCCAAACCCTCGGCATTATCTTCCTGCTTCACCCCTATTCCAACAACGTGCTGAAGCGTACCATCAAGACGCCCAAGGTCTATTTCTACGACACAGGTCTTGTGTGCTACCTCACGAAATGGTCAAGCCCTGAGGTTGCCGAGAGCGGCGCTATGAGTGGCGCGCTGCTTGAGAACTTTACGGTGTCCGAGATCATGAAGGGCTATCAAAATGCGGGACTTGAGCCGTATCTCTATTTCTATCGAGACAAGGACGCGAAGGAGATCGACGTCATTATGGAGGGTGACGGCAAGTTGTGTCCTCTGGAGATCAAGAAGACCGCCACCCCCGATAAGCGCATCATCCGCACCTTCGGCGTCATCGACAAAGCCCCCCTCGAGGTTGGCACAGGCGCCGTCCTCTGCATGGCAGAGCAGTTCGGCGCGTTTGATCGGGATAATTTGATCGTGCCGGTTTGGATGATATAAAGGAGTAAAATAAAATGGCAATCAGTAAAAAGCTTGAAATTATATATCACAACGGACAGCCTGATGGTATTCGTTCCATCCGCAGACATCTCTCCACAATGACAACCTATGTTATTCCGCGCCCTCTGCTATCGGAAGCTAAGAAGCTTTCGGGCATCAATCGCCCTGGTATTTACTATCTCATCAGCGAGAACGACGATAATAAAATCGCGCAAATTTATATCGGTCAAACACGAAACGGCGTTGTTCGCCTTGATGATCACAATCGTTCAAAAGATTTTTGGAACAAGGCAATTATGTTCTTGGCTGACAGCAAAACATTCTCCCTTGATATGATAAGCGGTCTTGAAGCTTATGCTATCGGCAAGGCACACGATGCAAAGCGCTATAGGGTGGAAAACTCGGTCAACCCTAAATATGAGATTGATGAATATGACCTGCCATTAATAGAGGAAGTTTACGAAGAAATCCAATTCATTATGGCAGCTCAAGGTTACAAAATGGATAACTCCAAGGTGACTTTGACTGAAGCCAACACCTTACATACTACACGAAACGGCATTACTGCTTTTGGTGTTTACGATGGAGAAAACTTCGAGGTTTTGGAAGGTTCGGAAATCGATATGAGCCGTAAATGCCATTCTGCAACGCTGGAGAAGCAACGCCAGACAGCTCTTGTAAACGGAAATATTATTTGCGTTGACGGAAAATATAAGTTGACTGTTTCCGTTTCTTTCACCTCTCCAAGCTCTGCTGCTATGTTTGTCTTGGGCGGCAGTACAAACGGTTGGGTTGAATGGAAGGACAAAGACGGAAAAACATTGGACGAGCTTTATAGAAAATAAGGAGTAAGGCAAGATGAAAGCTAAAGAAGCAAAAGCACGAATAAAAATAAATAAATTGCTTGAGGAAGCTGGCTGGCGTTTCTTTGACAACGAGGAAGGCTCTGCCAACATACAACTCGAAGCAAATGTTAAAATAACAAAAAAAAAATTGAAGATTATGGAGAGAACTTTGAAAAGGCTAAAAACGGTTTTATCGACTTTCTTCTATTAGACGCCAACGGAAAGCCTTTCATTGTCCTTGAAGCCAAATCTGAGGATTTAGATCCGCTTGTAGGTAAAGAACAAGCCCGCAAGTATGCACAATCTCAGTTCGTAAAGTATGTAATTATGTCAAACGGCAACTTACATTATTTTTGGAACATCTACAAAGGCAATCCTCAGGTAATCGTATCGTTCCCGTCTTATGAAAGTGTAAAAGAAAGCAAGGCATTCAATTCAGATCCTACGCGTCTTTGTAATGAGGATGTAACGGCTGACTATATTGCTGTTGTAAAAGAACCGAGATATGCTGACGCCCCCGAATACAAAAACGAAGATACCAAAGGTCAATATCTAAAAGACCGTGGACTTCGTATGCTTCGTAAATATCAGGTGAACGCGCTAAAATCTTTGCAAAGATCGGTTATGGAAGGAAAGCAACGTTTCTTGTTTGAAATGGCTACCGGTACAGGTAAAACGCTTACGTCAGCAGCTGTAATTCGTCTGTTTTTGAGAAGCGGAAACGCTAACCGCGTTCTGTTCCTCGTTGACAGAATTGAACTTGAAAATCAAGCTAAAAAGAATTTCACCAACTATTTGAAGCCGGACTACGAAACGGTTATTTTTAAGGAGCACACTGACGATTGGCGCAAGGCGGACATTGTGGTATCTACAGTGCAAACTTTGGCGTACAACAATAAATATAAGTCTGTCTTTAAGCCTACGGATTTTTCGTTGATTATTGCAGACGAAAGCCATCGCTCTATCAGTGGAAACAGCCGTGCAGTTTTTGAATATTTTATAGGATACAAGCTTGGCTTAACTGCTACACCCAAGGATTATCTCAAAAACGTGGATGCTGATGAATTGGCTTCTAATGATCCAAGAGCATGGGAGCGCCGTCAGCTTCTTGACACATATAAAACGTTTGGTTGCGAAAGCGGTGAACCTACATTTAGATATTCGTTGATTGACGGTGTAAATGATCCTGATGGTCCCTATCTCGTAAATCCTACGGTGGTTGATGCTCGTACCGAAATCACCACCAAACTGTTGGCTGATAAAGGCTATTCCGTTATGGTTCAAGGCGATGACGACGAGCAGGAAGAAACATACTTCGCTCGCGATTTTGAAAAGAAGTTCTTTTCTGACGAAACCAACATGATGTTCGTCAAGACCTTTATGGATAATGCTATGCGCGATCCAATAACGGGCGAAATCGGAAAAGGTATCATCTTCTGTGTTAGCAGAAAGCACGCAGCAAAGATTACTCAACTGTTGAACGTGTATGCCGACAAGATGTTCCCTGATATGTATTACTCTGATTTTGCAATGCAGATTACTTCCGATGTGCAGGGTGCTCAAGAATATACTATCAATTTCCAAAACAATAATTTGAGCGGTAATACAAGATTCCTTGAGGGCTATAAGTCTTCGAAAACTCGCATTTGTGTAACTGTTGGAATGATGACAACGGGATACGATTGCGAAGATATTTTGAATATTGGTTTGTTCCGCCCTATATTCTCGCCTACTGATTTCATTCAGATCAAAGGTCGTGGAACAAGAACTTTCACCTTTAACTATAAAACTCGTGCCAACGGTGGATGGGAAGAACATTCTTATCCAAAAACGAATTTTAAGCTATTTGATTTCTTTGGTAACTGTGAGTATTTTGAAGAAAAATATGACTATGATGAAGTAATTAAATTGCCTCAAATTTCTGCAAGCGGTGCTGGAACAGGTGGCGGCGGTACTATGGGTGCTACTTTTGAGAACTTTAACCCCGATCCGCTACAGAGCATCACCGAAACAAAGATCGGTTTGCAGGGCATGAAAATTGATCGCATGTTCTTCGAAAAGTTTGAGGATGAAGTCAAAAATGATGCTACGGCGAAGGAGCATTATGAACAAGGTAATTACGCAGCGGCACAACGCTACATAGAAGAAACCTATTTGAATCAGCCTGCTGAATATTACACTTGGGACAAGCTTCGCAGAGCGACCGGCGTTGACCGTAGAATAACAGTTCGTGAAATGATGGATAAGATTTTCGGTCTTATTCCCGCATTTAAGAGCAAGAAGGAACTTGTCAACGATGAGTTTGATAACTACTTGTTGACCTGTGGTGTCCCTGCCGGTGAATACTATGATGTTCGTCATTTCTTTGAAACATATCTTACGGATAAGGATGTCCGCAGAGCGATTGAGGATAAGAAATACCAACTGCTCGGCACACAAATCCCAAGCTATTCACTTGCAGAATTGAAAAAGCTTGGTGTTCACAATATGGATACCATTATCGGCTATGTAAACGATAACGTAAATCTCTCAAGATTTATGTAAGGAGAAAACTATCATGATGAATTTTGATATCAAAAGAAAGATAAATACCTTGCGCGATATATTGGTGGGCAAAGTACCCGATCCCAAGGCACAAGTTGAGCAAATCACTATCGCCCTTATTTATAAATTTATGGACGATATGGACCTTCAAGGTGTTGAGTTTGGCGGCTCCCGTGTGTTCTTCACAGGGGAGTACGAAAAGTATGCCTTCTCCCAAATTATGCTTGCAGAGCATAGCGCACAAGATAAGCTCAATCTGTATGCGGAAGGCATGGACAAAATGGTTGATAACCCCGATCTGCCCAAACTATTCCGTGATATTTTGCGTAACACCTATATTCCCTACAGAGATCCCGACACCTTAAACCGTTTTTTGAAAGAAATTGCCGAGTTTTCTTATGATGATAGCGAGGATCTTGGAAACGCCTTTGAGTACTTGCTCTCTATTATGGGAAGCCAAGGTGATGCCGGACAGTTCCGTACGCCTCGTCACATCATTGATATGATGGTTGAAATTGTTGCGCCTCAAAAGAATGAAACCATTCTCGATCCTGCTTGCGGCACTGCGGGATTCCTTATCAGCGCCTATAACTATATCAAAAAGAACAATGTGGATGAGAACGGTAACTCTACATTAACTCCCGATGATAGAAATCGTATGACCGACAGCTTTGAGGGATACGATATCTCCCCCGATATGGTTCGTCTTTCACGTGTAAATATGTATTTGCATGGTTTTACTACTCCGAAAATTCATGAATACGATACATTAACAAGCTTGGATAGGTGGGATGATAATTTCGATGTTATTTTAGCTAACCCTCCGTTTATGACTCCTAAGGGAGGTATTAACCCTCACAAGAGATATCGTGTAGATGCAAAAAGAGCGGAAGTTTTGTTTGTGGACTATATCGCGGAGCATTTAAGTCCTACAGGCCGCGCAGCTATCATTGTGCCTGAAGGTATCGTGTTCCAATCCCAGACTGCATATAAAAACTTAAGAAAAATGCTCGTAGACGAAGGTTATCTCTACGGTGTTATCTCTCTGCCTTCCGGTGTGTTCAATCCTTATAGTGGCGTAAAAACAAGTATCCTTCTCATAGACAGAACTTTGGCAAAAGAAAAGGATAGCATTATCTTTGTAGAGCTAAATAACGATGGATATAACCTTGGTGCACAGCGTAGAGAAATTAAAGGCAGCGAAATTCCTAATATAATCAGTATTTTTAGAGATTATCAATGTGGCAAAGATGTAATTGAACAGAAGAACATTGTTATTGCTTTAAAATCTGATATTGCTAAACAAGATTATATTCTTTTAGGAGACAGATATCGAAAAACTATTGAATTAAATAGCCAATGGCCAATAGTTACGATTGGAGATGTTTGCGAAGTCGAACGCGGAGCTTCTCCAAGACCAATTAGTGATTATATTACCGATGATCCAGACGGTATTAATTGGATAAAAATCGGTGATGGAAAACCAAATTCATTATATATTTATTCCACAAAAGAAAAAGTAACAAAAGAGGGGGCAGCAAAATCACGTTGTGTAAAAAAGGGGGATTTAATTCTATCTAATTCGATGAGTTATGGAAGACCCTATATTTTGGATATCGATGGATGTGTCCATGACGGCTGGCTAATTATTAAGAATAAAAAAGGACTTTTTAACCCTGTTTACCTTTGCTATATCTTGGGTTCCAAGGAAATTATGAAAGAATATAAGAGACTTGCGACAGGGGGAGTGGTAAACAATTTAAATAGTGACTTGGTTCGATCGTGCAAAATACCCGTTCCATCACTTTCAGTGCAAAATGATATTGTAGAAGAAATCGAATCGTACCAAAAAATCATTGATGGTGCAAAACAAATTTTGGATTCTTATAAACCCACAATTAAAATAAATTCTAAGTGGTCAATGCGAACTTTAAGTGAATGTTGCTATTTTGTGAGAGGTCCTTTTGGTGGAAGCTTAAAAAAAGAAATCTTTGTTGAAGATGGATGTTTGGTTTACGAGCAATATCATGCAATAAATAATGATTTTAGTTTCGGTAGATATTTTATTACTGAAGAAAAATTTAACGAGATGAAGCGCTTCGAAGTGCTTACAAATGATATTTTGATTAGTTGCTCTGGAACTATGGGAAAAATCGCAATTGTTCCTGAAACCCATAAGCGCGGAATTATAAATCAAGCTTTGTTGAAGTTAACGCCTAACAACACTGTGTTACCAATGTTTGTGAAATTATATCTCGAATCTAAAGAAATACAAAAGAAATATTTTACCAATCAAGCTGGTGCGGCTATTCAAAACGTTGTCTCTGTCAAAGAATTGAAAGAGATTCCTTTCCCCGATATTTCTATCGAAGAGCAACAGACAATAGTTGAAGAAATCACACAAGAAATGTATATGGTAAAACAATGTGAATCGCTCATAAGAATATTTGAAAAAAAGATTCAAGACAAACTTTCTGAGGTTTGGGGAGAGTGATTGGATATGTTATTTCAATTCGATAGAAGTGAGATGGAGACCGCCATACGAAATGCAATTGATAGTGCATTTGAACAAGCGTTTCTTGAAGATGTTCCCGAAAGAAAAGCGGACTTGAATAAGGTGTTTGATTATCTTCCGGAATTGTTTACTGATGATAGCGAAGAAGAGTATATCCGCGCACTCCAACTTGCAACAGAAACAAGCTTTGAAAATCGTTTATTTCAATTTGCATATGTTCAGTATCATATGCTTTTTATGACTTCCATCTATTATGCATTGCTTAAATTGAGCGAATTACATAAAGACGAGTTTGAAAAGGCACTTTTCTATCTGCTGAAAGACAGAAAATCGGATCTATACAAACCCACTAACACTAAAAGTGGGAAACTCTATTTTGGAAGTTTCGCTATAATCCCTGAGAGTGATGTATTTATGTTGCTACGGGTAGTCGGTATGGATACAAGCCTTCTTGGTGACTTGCAAAAAAGAGTAGAAAAGCGAAACAAATATGCTCATGCAAACGGTCAAATGCTCCTCACTTCAGAAGATGTATTTTGGAATGAAATCAAAGAGTATAATAAATGTCTTGAACGAGTGTTTGATTTGTTCAGGTCTGATATAATAAGTCTTTATAGAGCAACTATTTCCAAAAGCGAGTTTTTCGACCCCGAAGAAAGATCATATATGGACGCGGATGAGCAAATATTGCAAGAGTTTGTGAAAGTATATTCTCTCTCAAGGGCAGAACTGAATTGGTTACGAAAGATCAAAACCGACGATTTTAAGGGATGTGAGGGGTATGAGCATATCAAAGACCTTCATATTGCACTTTGCCACTATTATACGTTATTGGTTCAAGATGATGAGAATTATCATCCTATTGAAGATGTTTATTTTCATCACAAATATCAAGACAATGCTAATGAATTTGTGGAGCGAGAACTTGGTATAAGTGGCTACGAGTGTGTCAAGGACGGCGGCGAGTTCCCGGTATATGATTGCCCCGAATGCGGTCACGATCAGTTGGTGTACGACGCCGAAGCGGACAAGTATCACTGTTTCCATTGTTCTGAGGATTTTACCAGCGATCGGTTGTTTGTTTGTAGTGAATGCAATAGATTAAAGTATCGTAATGGCGATGCAATTTGCACAGAATGTGCAGACGCCTTAATGGCGAAAAAAGACTAATGGTTTTTACTTTGAAAGGCGGTGATATTATGGATGATATGATAAAGAACCAATCTGAAAACATAAATGAAAACGAATGGACGTTCCTATTGCTAATGATGCTAATGGAAGACATTAAGCAACGTAATTCACAATGGAATAGTTTTGAAAATGAGCTGATCTATAACAATCGCTTTTCATCTCAACATCCAATTGTCGATGAATTAAAAAAGAGATGTAATCAAGCAACCAAAATCATCCCACAGAATACCGTTTTTTATCGAGCTCGTTGCTTTGAAAAAACCAGTTTTGATAGATTAGTCACATATTACTTAAAAGAAAATGGATTTGATGATAAGCAAATAAAAACCATAATTGATGAGTGGTCAGATCAAGAAAAACTATTGACGTTGATGCCTCAAATATACAGTGATGTTGACAAGTCCGGTTCGCCAGAGCTAATAAAAGCACAACAGAAATGGCAAAAAGTCAAATTTAAAGGATGGAATGCCAAAGATTCTTCTGCTCCACCAGCCGACTATATTGGTCATGGTAGAGCTAATCCCGACCATATCAGATATTTGTATTTGTGCGAAGACAAAATTACTCCTGTTTATGAGGTTCGTCCAATTATCGGACAAACTGTTAGTGTCGCTAAATTTAAATTGCAAAAAGAGATTAAAGTGTACGATTTAACGCTAAATCTTCAAGATATAGTTGGAGAACTTAAATTCGAGATGCCGTCATTGTACAATACAATCGGAGAAATGTTTTCACGTCCGTACAACGGTGAACCCACTAAATATCTTCCCACCCAGTACCTTGCGGAAGAAATTAAGAAAATGGGCTTTGATGGATTGAGATTTAATAGTTCTTTGCATAGCGGAGGAATCAATGTCGTTTTGTTTAATCCTGACCTTTGCAAGGCCGTTTCCTCCGATTTGGTGGAGATCAAAGCAATCAACCTTGAACTTGACCAGCCTCCCATATACAAAATTGGTACATAAAGTAAGTGTTTTTGATACAAATATCAAAAAACGCATCGCATAATATTAGGGACAAGTAATACAATGTGATAATATTTATAGGAGAAGAATAGGTGCATAAAAATATAAAAGAAACCGAAATGACAAGTACACAACTATTTATCCTCTCTATGCAAACATGTCAATGGTGGAATGCCGTGTTTGTTCAAGCAAAACGTTTTTTTGAAGTTTTAGGAAACAATCACGGCGGAACTCCTTGGGATGATGGGGACGCCAACAGTATGTTCGTTGCCGAAAGAATGTTTTTAATTACTGCCTTGCACCATGCAATAGAGAATTTGCAAAAATTGAATGTGGAATTGCAGAGAAAAAATGATACCACATTTCAAACCGTTCTCGATGCTGTTGAACTTGTAGCTCCTCTTGAAGATATAAAAAATCTGCGTGATATGAATGAACATGGATTGGATTATCTTGTCGATAAGGGAAGAAAACAGGATGATTATAGAAAAACAGTAGAAAAGGGAGATTATAGAATACATACAACTGCGGCATGGACACATGTTCATGGCGATGCTAAGGTGATTTTGCTTGGAAATGTGGAAATAGATACCCTTCTACTCGTTATGAAAGAGCAACTTCCGATTGTTAAGGCAAAAACAAAAGAAATATTTGAGAATTCGCTTTATGCGAGATAGAGAGCAACGGAATATTAGGCAATTACAAAACAACAATTTCTTGAATATTGCTTCGATACATACGGCACATCTACAGCCTATCCGGTTGACGAGAATTTTGAAATGAAAAAGCATTGGCAGTGATTTCCCACCTTCGTTACATCATTTTATACCTTCAACCATATATTTTCTGCCGTTTGGGGAAATAATAACGGTGAATAAAAAAACGGAGGTATATATGTTCAAACACGAAAAGCAGTTATTTCATCCCGTAGAGGTAGAGAGACCGAATCCGCAATATGCGGTTCTCTTACAGGAGCAGCTTGGCGGCGGCAATGGCGAATTGAAGGCGGCAATGCAGTATATGTCGCAAAGCTTCAGAATCAAGGATCCCGAGATCAAGGACTTGTTTCTTGACATAGCTGCGGAGGAGCTGGGACACATGGAAATGGTGGCGCAGACAATCAATCTGCTCAACGGTCACGATGTGGACGCGACCAAGGTGCAGGCGGGCGAGGTGCAGTCGCACGTTCTGCTTGGTCTCAATCCCGGACTTATCAATTCCTCGGGCTACTCCTGGACGGCGGATTACGTGACCGTCACGGGTGACCTGTGCGCCGACTTGCTCTCGAATATCGCGTCCGAGCAGAGAGCTAAGGTTGTTTACGAATATCTCTACCGTCAGATTGAGGACAAGAAGGTACGCGAAACTATAGACTTTCTTCTCAACCGCGAGGAAGCGCACAATCAGATGTTCCGTGACGCCTTCAACAAGGTACAGGAAACGGGATCGAACCGTGATTTCGGTACGACCAAGGCGGCAAAGATGTATTTCTCTATGTCAAACCCGGGACCGAATACCTTTGCGACGGGCGAAACTCATGCGCCGTCGTTTAAGTAAAAATAACGATGATGCGGCAGAGGCGGCGGACTAAATTTGTCCGCCGCCTCTGCCTTTTTCGACGAAATTTGAACCGATGAACCTTGTTAGCTATCTTTAGTATTCATCATCTTCTTCATACTCGTCAAACAATAAGCTTTCTACCTTGTCAAAATTTACAATCAATATTTCAACATCATCACCTACATAATTCCGCACAAAACTCTCCTGCCAACAAAAACAATATATTCGTGTTTTATGTACTGTGGGATAAGCCGCCCATAACCGACGCAAATTGCCGTCAAGCCAAACTAAAGAGTAAATATTATCAGTGCAATTATCAAAGTGATTTCCGACAAATGGAGTAAGTGTATCCGTTTGAAAAATATTTTTAATCAACATATCATGCCAGTTAGGTATTGTAAAAAAGCGCAGAAATCTTGATCCGTATTCGTTCAATGGAATAAAATGTGTTTGTCGTATATTTGATCAAAATGATAGTTGGAATTTTTTATTTTCTGAGTTGCCAAATATGCATCCATTGCAATTTCGCCTGAATTGGCAAACAGCATGGAATAGGCTCTATAAAAGGGCGGTTTTTGCAAGAGAGTTCTTACATTGATATTGGCCTTGATTTCCCCAGCTCCCGACCACTTCATCGGGGTGTACCGAGTATTATAAACAAAATAATCTGTCTCGCCAATAAACAAAGTACCGACCAAACGTGTGAAATTGGTTTTGTTGGCTGCATCGTCTCCACCAAACCATTTTAACATTCTACTTGGCATAAAGAACGGTTGACGGAGGGGGATGATCGTATCAAACTCGTCTCGTTGGAAATTGGGAAGATTGTGAGGGAAGATCTCGATGCCTGCATCACGGCATACGGCGAGGACCTCGGCAACTCGATGGTTGCGGTCAAGGTGTTGGTCGTTCATCGGCATATTATGTCCGTTTGAAATGATGTCGTAGTACTCGCCCTCATCGATCCATTTTAAGATTGGGAGGGCGCCACTATATAGCCGAATGGATTTTAGTCTGCCTTTGCCGCAGAGGTTGAAGAGCGGCGGAAGCGAGATCGCTTCCGCGGTTTCGGGGTTGCGAACGGTAATCGGCTGCATACACTCATCCACCAATTTTCGATACATACGCTTATTACCGAGCAGGTGTAAAGAGCGCACAGGGTATTCGCCACAGACAGATAATAGGCTGATGAGGCGGTAAAGTTGGCTGTCTTTTCTCATTGTTTTTGTCATTATTTGTTTATCTCCTTTCTTTAATGAACAATAAATGGTGAAATGAAAAATCCGACGTCTTAGTTTGATACAACGTCGGATTTTCTCTCTTAAATATGCGAAAAAGTCTTGTATTACAAGGACTTTTTGGTTTTATAAAAAGGTGTAAAAAATTTTTGGCGAAAAAGCGCTGTTTTTACACCTGTTTTTGAGGTGGTGAATCGTACAATTTCAGCCCGTTATCGGGGATAGAGGGTTGCATTTTACACCACATCAGGAACTCATTTTGCGGAACTACGTACACCTCGGTTTTGTCTTGATCTCCTTCGGCACTGCAATAGAAATGCTGACAAACGTGAGGCGAATCATCCTCCATCACGAACAGCGCAATCGCATCTATGACCGTCTTGATCTCAATATTGTCGTGATCGCGCCAAGCTCTTTTGGGATTATTTCTGTTGTAGACGTGACGAAAGATGATCGTACATTTTCCAAACTTCCGTATTTGCTTGTCCATAAAAAATCGCTCTAACGAAGCATACATAATTTCCTTTATGTAGCCGGTAGAGTTGCTTCTCTTTTTGGGTAGCAGTGTAGGAATGACCGCGCAGAACCATCCTTCCTCTGTATAGCCGCATTTGGCATAAGCAGCATCGGTCAATGCTTTCGTTATTTTCTCCCGCGTCAGAGGGTCGGGGGAGTAAATAGGAAGAGCACGGCATAGCAATGTTGACCTTTCTTTCTGCTCGTATGCCGTGAGTAATAGCTCCGTTGCAGATTGACCGTTCATTTCGATTGCTCGCCGTGCTCTTTTGAGCGTTAAGGTGAAATCTTCTGTTTGCCGTTCCACCTTGTCAATGGTTTTCAAAATTTCTTGTGTTTGTTCTTTTGTTAGTTTCATAAATCTCCTTTCTTTGTTTGTGGTATACTTTACCACTATAAATATTATAACATATATGCTTTGACGGCGCAAGTAGGAAACTGTGCCAAAAGTGTGCCAATTTTGTGCCAAAGCAATATTTTTTTTGTATTTCTTAAGAAAATTTTCGCTTAGCTCAACATAAAAATAACAGAATGCCCGTCAGATTTCTCTAACGGGCAATGTCAACTGCATAATATCAGCGTCCTTAAATCATTCCAAAATGCTTCAACGCTTCCTTGATTGCTTTTTCTTTATCCGGTGGGCACTGAGGTTGCTTCGCATCCTCGGATTTCGGCTTATTGTAGTTCTCACGCTCAATGATACCGCACGTCTGCTTCACCTGTGCGATATACAAGCTGCTGACCTTCAAGCCACTGTGCTCCAGCACATAATCCTTGATCTCCTGGTAGGTAGCTTTCTTTTCCGCATCGGTCAAATCCAGTTCATCCATATCCAAGTTAATCTCGATATGTTGCTTTGTATTTAGTTTGTACAACAAACATACACTCTCGACATGACCGGTACGGGGGAACATATCGACGGCTCTCATTTTCGTGGGAACGTATCCGATCTCCTTGAGCCGCGCGCAATCGCGGGCGGCGGTGGCGCTGTTACAGGAGACCATGACGATCCTTCTCGGAGAAAGGGTTTTCATGGCTTCGATCACGTCTGCGCCGCATCCTTTTCTGGGAGGATCGACGATGACGACGTCGGGCTTCATATTGGCTTTCGCGAGCTTGGTTGCGGCTTCGCCTGCATCGG
>JAZSIF010000029.1:0-9807 GCA_045533675.1 Eubacteriales bacterium
GGATGTAAACGGTATGGTCGTTCATTTCCAGAAAACAACCACACCTGCAAAACTGTCTGATTGTGGCTTCACATGGTCTCGCCTTGACCAAGGTTATGAGAGAGAATATTTTGATATAGGTTTATAATATCACAAGAAAAGAGGAAAATATTATGTTAGAAAAGATTATTTCCATCATCAGCGAATATCAGGACATTCCCGCAGACACCATCCACGCCGACAGCCATCTCGTCAACGACCTCGGCTTCACCTCTTACGATGTGGTCAGCCTCGTCGGTAAATTCGAGGACGAGTTCGATATCGAAGTCCCCGACAGAAAGATCAAGCTCATGAAAACCGTAGACGATATCGTGAAATTCATTGAGGCAGCGACGGAAGAATGACGAGAAAAATATGTAAAAGGACGAAAACATGGATTGTAATAATAGCGAAGTTAATGTAAAAGCCATAGAAAGCCATTATATAGATTTTTTGCAAAAAGTTCGTGTTGAAAATAGTTATGCAATTATTTATAGAGAAAACAGTTTGCGCAAGAAATCTTTTATAAATACAGTACTAAGCATACTTCCAGTTGCTTTAATAACATTAATTTCATTAAAGAAAGAGTGGCTTGATATTTTGCTGATTTTAGCTGCCGCTTCAACAGTTTTGGAATCAATCACCAAATACTTGCCATATGAAAAACGTGCAGGAGAGTTATTAAAGTTTATTAGTGCGACAGATGCCATCATAGTAAAACTTGAATATGTTTGGGTGCAATATAAACACAAAAATCATGATATTGATTGGCTAACCGAGCAACAAAAAGATATATGTAATGATTACATAAAAGCAAAAAATGGAAATTTAGTTCAGGTAACTTATCCATTAAATAAGCGAATGGAAAAGAAGGCGTTGGAAAAAGCGGAAATAGATATGCTCAATCAATTTGAGAACGATAAAGGAGAGTAAATTGTGAATAGCAATAAGCATAACTATTGTAAAAGTAAAATCGTTCGAAAAAGAAGAGGTATTATTTATAATAAGAGTAATCCCATAGATTGCACAACTCATCATCTTGATCTCAATATGGCTCTCAGGCGAGCAAAGAAATCAAGACGTGTATATGGATCCACACATCCCGCTGTTCGTGCACAAATGCCTATTCATCGCTATGTGTACAAGTGTCGCAAATGTGGATATAAAGTAATTTCTCGGACGCAGAAGTATAATCTATGCTGCCCTTTAGACGGAACACGAATGAAGCAATTTTTTGCTTGATTCATTAATAGCATAGATAAATGTAAAAAACTATTTAGATCACTATCAAGGACATTTCATTATGAAAAACTATGCTTTATCCAATGCACAACTAAATATAATAGATACGGAGCTATTCTATCAAGGCTCTGCTATCAATGTAGTGGGTGGAGTATGCCTACTTAACGAACCGATTAAGGAAGAACAGTTGTCATCGGCATTGAATAAACTGATTGCCGACAATGATTTACTTCGTACCCGAATTGGTGGTGATAGCTCGTCACCGCATCGTTATGTCTCTGAGTATACTGCTACCTCTTTTGAAACTTTGGATTTTACCAATGTTTCGGAAGATGAAATGTGGTCTGCATTGGAGGAAGCAAACAAGGCTCCTTTTGATATTTGGGATTCACAGCTTTACGATGTAAAGTTGGTACGTACTCCGAACAACAAAATCGGATATTGGTTCAGAGCACATCATATTATTTGTGATGCCGCCAATATGTATAGAATCGTTTCCGAAGTATCGAGCCTTATTTATGGCAAGGAAAATCCGTTGTCGATCAATGTGCGGGTTCGGGATATTACTCCCCGCATGAAAGAAAAGGCACTTACATATTGGCGCGATAATGAGATCACGGGACTTGAAAGCCATCGTCCTATGGGAACTGTAGTAGCAGACCGAATGGCGTTCCAATTGTCGGGCGACATTATAAAAAAGCTGAATGCGTTTGCAGAATCCAAGCAGATCGCGTGTTCAACCATCGTTGAGGGCGCGTATTATTTGGCTTTGTCTGCTTTGTTTGATAAAGACAGATTTTCAGTCGGTCTTATGTATCTGGATGACAACAGTGCTTGCGTGGACGGACTTGCCGGACCCCGCGCTTCTGTTGTGCCGACAATTTCAAAACTTGATCCCTCTCTTACCTTTGCGGAATACTGTGAGGAAATTCTGGATCAGCACATGACGGCATATCGCTATTCATGTTTGCCTTACAGAGATATCCTTTCGGCAGTCAAGCATGATAGCGAAAACAAAAAATCCTCGCTTTATGATTTCGTATATTCCTGCCACGCACTCGACACCTCTATTTTGGGGGATTGTGAGATCAAATGGCTTTTCAACGGTTGCTCGGAAGTTCCGCTGAAATTGAGTGTTATGCCCGAAAAGGATACGCTCAATCTGATGATCGATTGTCGTAAAGGTGTTTACATTGGCGGCTTTACAGAAAAGCTCTATCAATGTATTCTTTCTGCGCTTAACCACATCTTCGACGCTCCCGATGCACATCTTGGTACATTGGTTAATGCCATCCATGCCGATATCCATCAAACCGGGCATATAAGCAAAGAACGTGTTTGTATCGCGGCATCTTTTACTGCTGATCCGATTGACGAATACCTGTATTATTGGGCGCACAGAGATAACGTTATTTTGAATTTGTCCTTTGCACCGTATAATCAGATTCAGCAAATGCTTCTCGATCCGAACAGCATATTCCGAAACAATAAAAATGGCACTAACATCATTCTAATGCGTTTTGAGGATGCGATTCGTCATACGGATGATTCTGCTGAAGCGCGTATTGCGGTCATGCAGCATATGCAAAAGGAATTTACAACCGCCCTGTGTAGCTATCCTACAGATGCTCCTCGATGCCTTGTAGTGTGTTTGCCTTTTGACGGCAATATTGCGGGTGTGTCTGCCGAGATCGTAGCAAATATGAATGAGCAGATCAAAGCGGTTTGCTCCAAGATTCCCAATATTCATTATGTCGATACCGACGATCTCTGTGAGAGATACGTTGTTCACGATACCCTTGATACCGTTGCCGATGACGAAGGTCATATCCCTTATACCACCACATTCTTCGCCGCATTGGGCACTCACGTTTGGCGTCAGCTTTGTGCGGCAAAACGAGTAAAAAAACATAAGGTTTTGGTCGTGGATTGCGATAATACCTTATGGCAAGGTGTTTGCGGTGAAATTGGTGCGACCAATGTAACCGTTGATGGCGGTTACGCATGGTTTCAAAAATTTCTACTTGCGAAGCGCGAAGAAGGATACCTCTTGGCGATTGCAAGTAAGAACAATCCCGAGGACGTAAGTCGAGTATTTACCGAAAACAAGCAGATGCTTTTGAAAGAAAGCGATATTTCCGCTTGGCGAGTATCTTGGAATCCGAAAACTGAAGAGATCAGATCTATTGCCGAAGAGTTAAATCTTGGGCTTAACAGCTTTGTCTTTTTCGATGACAATCCCGTTGAATGCGATGCAATGATTGAAGAAAATCCCGAGGTTTTGACAGTACGTATGCCCTTGGATTCTACACAGATTGCTCCGCTTGTCGGCAACATTTGGGCACTTGACAGCGTTTACACAACAGATGAAGATCGTAACCGTGCCGATATGTACCGAGCAGAAAAAGAGCGCGAGCAAGCACGAACGGAAGAAAAATCTCTGCACGCATATCTCAAGAAGCTGAACATTCAAATGTATATGTATCCCACCACGCCCGATGAAATCGATCGCGTGGTGCAGCTTACACAGCGCACCAATCAGTTTAACATGAACGGTGTGAGATACCTCAAAGAAGATGTTACCGAATGGCTGCAGAGCGATAACTACGGATGCTATAGTGTATATGTGAAGGACGCATACGGAGATTACGGTCTTGTCGGCGCGCTCGTCCTTTCTTATGCTGACGGCAAGTGTAGTTTACAGACCTTTGTCCTTAGTTGCCGCGTGCTCGGACGAGAGATCGAAATTGCTATTTTGAATGAAATTGCAAATATTGTAAGATCACGCGGTGTTTCTATATTCAGCGCATCCGTCAAGCGCACACAGAAAAATGAGCCTTTTATGCGCTTTTGGCAAGCGTATGTTGCGGACAATGAAAATATTGTATGTGCGAATTTCAATACGCCCTCGCACATTACGGTTATCCAAGAAAAATATATAAAGCCTATCTCTCAAAAGGCAAATACAACAGCAGCTGTTAAATCTGTTGCTTATACAGGAGCTTGCGCACTGACGACCGTGCCGTCGGATATTCAGACGAATGATGTGGAATTGAAAGAATTTATTCCGTCGTGTGCATCCGAAGCCATTGCTCAAGTACTCGGCAAATTCATCCCCGGACAAGCTCAAGGCGAGATTGTGGATAAGGTAAAAGCAGTATGGGAGAGTGTGCTCGGACTTACGATTGACCGTGATGATGCAAGCTACTTTGAACTTGGCGGTGATAGTCTTAAAGCTGTTCATCTCATTTCTATACTGGATAAAGAATTTGGTATTCGCATTTCGGTAGCGGACATTTATCGCTATGCCACTGTTTCGGATATGGCAAAGTATATTGCAACTCTGATACCCGAAGAATCGGATGAATTTGAACACATCAGCACGACCGAGCCGTATCCGCTCTCGTCAGCACAGCAAAGAATGTTTGTGCTTCAATCCATGAATCGTGACTCTGTTCAGTATAACGAATCGCAAGCGATGGAGATGATCGGTCAGGTCAACATTGAGCGGATACAAAATGCTGTGTACGAAATCATCAATCGTCACGATATTCTCCGCACCGTTTTCACGCTTGAACAAGGCGTTCCTGTTCAAACGGTGTTGCCTCATGTCGATGTCAAGGTTGAGACGCTTTCTTGTACCGAAGATGTATGGCAAAAAGAAGCTCTCGCATTTAGAAAGCCTTTTGTTTTGGCGAATCCTCCGCTGATGCGATTTGCTGTGCTTCATACAACCGATACCAACCGTAACTTTATGCTATTTGATGCTCACCACATGGTCATCGATGGCACATCCTTTGCGGTATTTGCAGAGGAATTTGTCCGTTTGTATAACGGCGAAGTGCTTCCCGAAAACAAATATCAGTACATAGATTACGTTAATTGGGAGAACAAGCGTAAGGATACGCCCGAATACGAAAGTGATATGGCGTATTGGGTAGCGCAGTTTGATCCTATGCCTGCACAGCTTGCGTGGATCGACGACAGTAAACGCGCCAATAGCATCGGTAGAGGAAATACCTTGTTCTATACTACAGATAGTGAACTCAAACAATCGTTGGAGAACTATGCAAGTAAGAATCAGGTAACCCTATTTTCCGTACTGCTCTCCGCGTATGCAATGACGATTTCTTCGCTTGCCAATGCAGACGAGCTTGTTGTAGGTGTCCCTGCTTCTAACAGATTACATCATCACACACTCTCGATGATGGGCAATTTCATCAACAGTATGCCGATCCGCATTGCCACCACCGCAGAAAGCAAAATCAGTGCTCTGGTGAAATCGGTATTTGACACAACGACCGAAGCACTCAATCATCAAAGTTGTCCTTATGAAAACATTGTAAAGGCATTACAATGCGACCGACAGAACAATCGCAATCCGTTGTTCGATGTAATGTTCTCACTTCAAAACTTTGTTTCGCCCATCATTGAAACCAAGGATATGAAGCTTGTACAAATGCCCATACAAGTCGGAACAGCCAAGAATGATATCCGTTTGTTTGCTGCATTGCACGATGACCGTATTTCTTTTGAAATGGAATACGATACAGACCTTTTTGATACTTACTTTATGGAGTTGTTCCGTGAAAAATATTTGTCTGTATTGAAGTTAATGGTCACAGATGAGGCTATGACAGCAGGCGATATCATGACCGAATTACAACGCAGACAGAAAGAAGCAGACCGTTTGTTCCTTGAAAAGTATAACGATACGGCAAGACCCGGTTATTACGATCACCTCGTTCACGACATGATTCGTGAACAGGTAGAGAAAACTCCGGATGCAATTGCACTTATTTGTGGCGGAGAGAAGTTGACCTACCGTGAGCTGGATAATCGTTCCTCGGCTTTGGCAAACATTCTGCGTCAAAAAGGTGTGAGGGCAAGAGATAAGGTCGGCATCGTATTGCCGCGTTCTTCCGCGCTGATCGTCGGACTGTTGGCGATTATGAAAGTAGGGGCAGTCTATGTGCCTGCCGATCCGATATATCCTGCCGAGCGTATCGATTATATGTTCGGTAATAGCGAGATCGTTTGTGTGATTTCGCAGAACGATATGGAACTGCCGAGCGGTTATACTCGTTATGACATTCACGAGTTGGAGAAGGAAAAAGTTGTTGAACAGACCATAGAGGAAGAAACTATAACTCCCGATGACCTCATTTATATTCTTTACACCTCCGGCTCGACAGGCAAGCCTAAAGGAGTTATGATCAAGCATGGTGCGGTAAGCAACTTTATCAATTCGCTCCGTGAGTTGATTCCGTACGAAGAACAAAGCGCAATTTTGGCGACAACTACGGTTTGCTTTGATATAGCGGTTATCGAAATGTGGAGAACGCTATGTTTCGGCGAGACTATTGTATTTGCAACGGACAATGAGCGTATGGATATGAGTGCCATAAAGAAATTGATCGTTGAATACCAAATCCAGGCGATGAATATTACGCCTTCTCAAATGTCTGTATTGCTTTTGGACGATCATGATTACGTATGGAAAACCATTAAAACAATCATGATCGGTGGCGAAGCCGTTCCGCCATCATTGCTCGAAAAAATGCAGCAGCATATCCCCTCTGCGAGAATATTCGACATGTATGGTCCTACAGAAACAACAGTCTATTCCTCCATTATGGAACTAACAAACGAAACAGAAGTCACCATTGGTTATCCTATCGCTAACACCAAGCTTTTTGTCATTGACTCGGAAAAGAATATTCTTCCCGTTGGATCAACAGGTGAATTGTGTATCGGCGGTTTGGGATTATCAGCCGGATATATGAATCGTCCCGATTTGACTGAGAAGCAGTTTGTCACTCTTCCCGAAAACAACGAATTTGTTTATAAAACGGGAGACCTTGCTACTCTGCATGCTGACGGTAAGATGCGTTGTCATGGCCGAATCGATAACCAAATCAAAATTCGCGGATACCGTGTGGAATTGGAAGAAATTGAGCAAAGCATTATGAAAAGCGGCTTGTGCCGAGAGTGTACAGTATTCTTGTTGGATAGCGAGCACCTTGGTGCTATATATACTGCAGTTGGTGATTACAGCTCAGCCGATATTATTGATCATATTTCGGGGATACTGCCCCATTATATGGTGCCTTCCAAATTTGTCGAGGTGGACAGTATACCTCTCAATGTCAATGGTAAAGCAGATAGAAAGAAGGCACTTGAAATTGCTAACCAGACCGAGGACGATGCTGTAGAGGTCGCAACTTCGGGATACACCGAAGTTGTGCTTCTTGCTATTTTCAGAAGAATCACGCTCAACAACCGCATCGGTGTTGATGATTCTTTCTTCGAGGCGGGAGGCTCCTCCCTTGGCATCTTCCAAGTTTTGTCGGAGATCGAATCTATCTTTGGAGTAAAGTTACAATATGCCGATGTGTATAAAAACATGACGGTGTCCGGCATTGCCTCTATGATTGAAGCCGCAACTGATGCAACAAGCGGAAAAACGCTTAAAGATTTCTGCCATAAGCTGAACGAGATCGAAAATGCATATAACATCTTTGCGTTCCCGCCTATCATGGGTTATGGCATGAGCTTTATGTATGTTGCAAAGGAGATCAAAGACGGTACTCTTTATGCGTTTGACTTTGTTGAAAGCGAAGATCGGGTGAGTCAATATCTTTTGCAGATCAAGCAACTTCAAAAAGAAGGTCCATACTATATTCTTGCGTACTCTGCGGGAGCAGAGCTGGCATTGGATGTAGCAAACGAGCTTTGCAAAGATAGCGAGGTATATCTCGTATTCCTTGACGGATTCTACAATGAAATCTCCGAAGAAAAAATCGAGGATGCACTTGTGGATCTGACACAAAGAGCAATTGAATTTATCGAGCAAACACCCGGCGACAAGATTCTGTATCAAACCATTGAGCAGAAGATGCGACATTATATGGAATACATGATTCGGAAAACGAAAAATGTGCTTGATCCTTGTGTGAAAGTACATCTGATTTTCTCGGATAGTGTTTCGGACGAGCATATCAAAGAATGGGAATCTCGATTCGATAGTTGCTTTGAAAGCCGTCACGTACAAGGAACGCACTTTGACATGATGAAGAAATCTCATGCAGAAAGCGTTGCTCAAGAAATTGATGCGGCATTTCATGAGCTGAACAGCGGAGAAAAATGATGATCTATTTGTATGAAAATCTCGCTGAGTATTCGGATGAATCATATTTGAAACATTTGAACTCACTCCCCGCATGGCGCAGAGAAAAGGCGTTGCTATATAAAAAGCTTGATGACCGCAAGCGTTCGGTCTTGGCTTTTGTGTTATTGCAACGCGCTCTGCGCGAGGAATACGGCATCAACGAGGTTCCCGAATTTGTTTATAACGAGTTCGGGAAACCCTCGTTCTCGAATCTGCCCATCCATTTCAGCTTGAGCCATTGCAAGGATGCCGTTGCTTGCGCTGTGTCCGATCACAATATCGGTATTGATGTGGAAAGCATCGTGCCGTATAATCCCGACGTTGCTCGGAGAGTTTGTACGGCGACCGAACTTAAAATGCTTGAACAGAGTGCGAACAAAGATGTCGATTTTATCAAGCTTTGGACGGCGAAAGAAGCAATCTCGAAGTATAAGGGAATGGGATTGTCGTTGCCGTTTTCGGAGATTGATACCAAAATGTATACCACACATACCCAAATCTGTTATGAAAATAATTATTGCATCACGGTGTGTTACAAACAAAACGAAATTGTCCTCAAAAAGTTATCTGTTTGTTAACAGAGAAAACGCTGGACTTCCACTCTCTTCTGTGGTATATTGTGTGTTACCAAAAGCCAAGGAGGTAACATACATGGCAATAATTACGATTGAAGAGCTGTACCGCGGAGAAAAATTCGACATCATGAGCGCTGTGGCGGTCAAGGCGATGACGCTCGGCATTGACGAGAGATGCGAGGAAGGTCGAACGTGGATTGAGATGGAACTCGTCCGTCAGACTGTAATAGCAATTGAACAAATGAAAAAGAACGGTGACTGTATTGCCGAGGGAGAACTCGGAGATGCGGTCACCGTTTCTGTATGAAGGGAGGTGCTCAGGATGGATAAGATATTCAAGCAGCTCTATCCCGGAGTGAGAGAAGAATACCTGGAACGCGCATTTGAAAAGCTGAAAAAGAACGGTTGCCCGGCAGATGAAGATTTAATGGTATGGTTCGGAAAGCTCGTGGCGGCAGAAATCCTTGAGGATGCATTGGGGAACGGTAAGCATGCTGAAAACAATTGAAGAACTTTGGTATGGAAACATCTCCCCCTTTGAGCAATGCACGCGAGGTGACAAGAGGCTCAAGGAACTGCTGAAGCTGGTAGCCAGGAATCGCGATGAGTTGGGAGAAACACTCACGGACGAGCAGAAGGAAACACTCGAAAAGTTCGAGGAATGCATGAACGAGATGCATAGCATCACCGAGCGCGATGCGTTCTCCTACGGATTCCGACTTGGTGTGCAGCTGATGGCAGAATCCTTCCTTCTGCCCTTGGGTGAGGATGAAAATTTATAGGGGTGGCCCCGCGGGCCAC
>JAZSIF010000043.1:0-42105 GCA_045533675.1 Eubacteriales bacterium
TAAGGAACACACGATTATCTCGTTTGTAGAGAACGAAAAGCCGCTGGTCCTGAACGCCGGAAACGCCAAGATGATCTCCAAACTGGCTGGCAGTTCCTACGTTGAGCATTGGGTGGGATTAAGAATCGTGCTTGGTGTAGAGCGGATCAAGGCATTCGGGCAGATGGTAGATGCTGTTCGGGTGCTCGACAAAAAAGTGGCAGCGAAGCCAAACCTCTGCACAGACTGTAGGCAGCCCATCAAAGGCAACGGGAAGCTGACCGGGGCGCAGATCGCAGCCGGAGCAAAGAAAAAATTCGGGGTTGAACTGTGCGCAGAGTGTGGACGCAAGCGGAAGGAGGCGGCAGAGCATGGAGCTAACAGCGAAGAATTATTACAGCCCGCAGGCGAATAAGGCTTACTTCAGTAGCAGCCAGATTGGTCAGTTCCTGCGCTGCGAAGTGATGGCGATGGCAATTCTCAATGGCGAGTACATCCAGCCCAAAACGGTCCCGCTGTTGGTGGGTGGTTATGTGGATGCCCATTTCGCAGGAGAGCTTAAGGATTTCAAGCGGGAAAACCCGGAGATATTCAAGGCAAACGGCACGCTCAAAAGCGAGTACATACACGCAGAAAAGATCATCGCCAGACTTGAGCGAGATCCGCTGGCGATGAGGATGCTTGAGGGGAAACGGCAGGAAATCGTAACCGGCGAGATCTTCGGGCAGCCCTGCAAGGCGAAGCTGGACTGTCTGCTTGACAGCAAAACGGTGGAAAGCATCCTCGATGAATATCCCGAAATGTCCGGGCTTATGTACGCAGACGGTGCCATCGTGGACATGAAAATTATGAAGGATTTTAAGCCAATTTACGTCGAAGGCGGCGGGCTACAGACCTTTATTGAAGCTTGGGGGCAGGACCGGCAGATGGCGCTTTACCAGTTTTTGATCAAGCAAAAAACCGGGAAGCAGCTGCCTGCCTACATCTTGGGGGCGACCAAGGAGCCTGAACCGGACATTGATCTGTTTGAGATCCCGCAGGAGATCATGGACATGAGCTTTGATCTGCTGGGCACCAAAATACCAAGGATCGTTGCCGTAAAGACCGGCAAAGCAGAGCCAGTAGGGTGCGGGACATGCCCGGTTTGCCGGCAGAAAAAAAGGCTCACAAGAGCCACATGGGCGGAGGCGTTTGCTTGAGGATTTATGTAGACACCCGGGAAAAGCCGCAAGCCATAAGGACGATCTTGAAAACCTTTGAGCGTGCAGGGATTGAAGTGGTGCGGAAAAAACTGGACGAGGGTGATTATAAGCTGGATCCGGATGCACCGCTCACAATCGACCGCAAGCGTGATCTGCTGGAAGTCTGCGTGAATCTGTGCGGCGACAAAGACCGATTTCAGCGGGAATTGCGCCGAGCCATGATCAAAGGGGAACAGGTGGTGATCCTCGTGGAGCATGGGTGCGGGATAAAAAGCCTTGAGGACGTGCGGAAGTGGCGAAACCCGAGGCTGCAAACATCTCCATACGCCCTGAGCGGGGAAAACCTGTATCGGCGCATGCGGGGATACGCAGCCAGATACAAGATCAGCTGGTGTTTTTGCGACAAGCGCAGCACCGGCAAAGAAATCATGAGGATTCTCGGCGTAAAGCCGTAAATTCTACCATCCGGGCGGGGAGAAAACAAGAGAAAGGGAAAGCCTCTTGGAGGATGTGCCAACACCATCCCCGCCCGGAATTAAGGAGAAATGCAATGAATACAGCTGACTACATAAAGCAAGCAATCACAACAAGAGCCTTTGTGCAGCATTTGGGGCTGCACGTTGACCGCAACGGCGGAATGCTGTGCCCCTTCCATGCCGATAAAAACAAAAGCCTGCGTGTTTACGCGGACCCAACACGGGGGTGGTATTGCTTCGGATGCAACAGGGGCGGCTCGGTGATCGATTTTGCGATGGAGTACTACGGCGTGCCGTACAAGGAGAGTTTGCAGATGCTGGCTGCCGAATTTGGGCTGGACATAAGCCAATGTGCGACCCCGCAGGCGAGAGCATTGGCAAGAGCCGAGCTGAAAAACCGCAGAAAAGAAGAACAGCAGCGGCGGATAGCCATAAATCGAGCCAGAACCGCCTTGGAACAAGCTGAAGCCGAATACTCGGGGATACTGTCGATGATGGAGGAGAACCGCCCTAAAAACGCTTCTGAGGGCATTCCGTGGCTGTTTGTGGTGGCAACAAACAAAGAGCCTATCCTGAGGCAGCGATGGCTGGATGCGCAGATTGCACTCGAAGCGGCAGAAAGGGGAGAGCAACGTGCAGACATCACAGCACGATGAGATCATCTCTGCGTGGACGTATGAGGATTACGCCAGCGGGAAAGAACCCTACGAATGGCTGTACACGTTCGTTAGCGACGGATTCACCCTTTCTCAGTTGCGAGGAAAGATTATGAAAGCGGCTGCCGCAAAGGGCATGCGAAATTTCGGCGAAACTTGGCGGCAGTTTTTGCGCAGCAAATCAGGGCTTAAGGAGGCGGATGCGTATAGCAGAGTGACCGCTTTTTCCGGGCAACCCATGGAGCTTTTGTGCGGAGAGTATGATTGCCAAGATGACGGCGTGAAATACCTGAACGCTTACAATGCGTTCACAACCGTCTGCTCCCACCCGATCATGCCAAGCAAACGATTGGTCAACATCGAGAGCGGTGAGGTAAAGATGGAGATTGCCTATAAACGTGGGCGGTGGCGGAGGGAGATCTTTGACAAGGGCACGCTTGCATCCGCCCGGAACATCGTTGCACTTGCACAGACCGGAGTAAGCGTAACGAGCGAAAGTGCGAAAGAACTGGTCAAATTTCTGTCTTTCATCGAAGACGAAAACTACCTCAACATCCCGGAAGTTAAGACGATCGGAAGGCTTGGGTGGGTGGACGGCTACGGTTTCTCGCCCTATGTGGACGGGCTGATGTACGATGCCGGCGGGCTTTACGGCGATGCTTTTTCTGCGGTTAGGCAGCATGGCAGTTTTGACAAATGGCTTGAGGCGATCCGCAAAATGCGAGCCAGCAACAGCACTCCAGCCAAAATCATACTTGCGGCATCCTTTGCGTCGCCTCTGGTGTACCCGACAAATGCTTTACCGTTTATTGTCCATGTCTGGGGCAGCACAGCTGGCATCGGCAAATCGGTCGCCTTGATCATGGCGGCGAGCGTGTGGGCTTACCCGGAGATCGGCAGCTATGTTAAGACAACAAAATCCACAAGCGTGGGATACGAACAGATGGCTGCTTTTTGTGGGCACTTGCCCTTGTGCATGGACGAGCTGCAACTGATACAGGGTCGAAAGGAATTTGACGACATCATTTACAGCCTGTGCGAGGGCGTGAGCAAAACGAGAGGATCCAAAAGCGGCGGGGTACAGCAAGTGCAGCGGTGGCGAAACGCCATCCTGACCACCGGGGAAATGCCGATCACCACAGCCAACAGCAAGGCGGGCGCCGTAAACCGAGTGATCGAGGTAGAGTGCACAGCCCCTCTGTTTGAGGATGCCCGGGAAGCTTACCAGATTTTCGTCCAAAATTATGGGCACGCCGGAAAGCGGTTTGTGGAACAGCTCTCAGCCAACGAAAGTGCAATGGAAACGCTGGTGGAGATGCAGCAAGGCTTTTACGAGGATCTGAAAGGCAAGGCGACGGACAAGCAGGTGCTGGCGGCAAGCTTACTGCTGGCAGCCGATGCCATGGCTGATCTACTCATCCTCAAGGATGGAAACAGCTTGACGGCAGCGGACATCCTGCCATATCTGACAACGCAGCGAGAGGCAGACACAAACCGCCGGGCGTATGACTGGCTCTGCGATTGGATTGCCTCCAATCCGGCGAGATTTGCCGTAGACAACAGCAGCGACTGTGACGGCGAGTGTTGGGGCTTTGCGGATCGCACCCGCAGCCAGGTTTACGTCATCAAGGGCGTTTTTGACCGGGTGATGACGGATTCCGGCTTTAACCCAGCATCATTCTTGAGTTGGGCAGACAAAAGCGGGTTGATCGACTGCAAAAAGGGGCACAAGACCAAGCTCAAGCGGATCGGCAAGGGAGCCAGCCCGGCGAGGTGCGTGTGCTTGGCGGTTCCGGATGAAGAGGCAGAAGCGGTGTTTGAACAGATGGAGATGTAAAATCTGGCTGTTTTTGGCACAGCCCGAAACCGGCGGTTACGGTTTTGGCAAAAAACACTGTTCTGTAACCGTTGAAAAATAAGGGTGTAACCGCTGTAACCGCTGTAACCGCCATTTTTGATGTCCTATATAGAGAGAGTATATATACCCCTCTCGATCCGGATACATACACACAAAAATTTACAAGCGTAATTTATGCGGTTACAGCGGTTACAACGGTTACAAGATGGCAGAAACCTATATATTACAACAGGTTGCGCTGTATCCGCTTTTGAAAACAATACGGTTACGCTTGTTACAAAAGAAAGAAAGGATGATGACGAATGGACAAACTTAAACCCTGCCCCTTTTGCGGGACACAGGCACACATTATGAAGTTAAAGAGCACAGCGATTGACAGGTATTTTGTTGTTTGTGGCAACAGTCTTTGCATCGCCCATGAAAAATGGGTATTCGGCAATTTTTTTCATAGGGAAACGGATGCTATAAAGGCATGGAACAGGAGGGTGGACGCTGAAAACACCTGAGACGATCAAGAAGGGGCTGGAATGCATAAAGCAGTGCGAGAGAAAAATGGCTTATAAATTGGGCAGCTTATTCGATGGCTCCGGTGGATTCCCGCTTGCCGGTAGCCTATGCGGTATTGAGCCGAAATGGGCAGCGGAAGTCGAACCGTACCCCATAGCGGTCACCCGCAGCCGTTTCCCCAACATGCGACACCTCGGTGACATCAGCAAGGTGAACGGCGGGGAGATCGAACCTGTGGACATCATCACCTTCGGATCGCCGTGTCAGGACCTGTCTGTGGCTGGCAAGCGCGCCGGCCTCAAGCACGAATCCAACGGTGATGAGGAAACCACACGCAGCGGTCTCTTTATGGAGGCTGTGAGAATTATCAAGGAAATGAGGGAAGCAACCAATGGAGTATATCCAAGATTCGCTCTTTGGGAAAATGTCCCCGGAGCATTCAGCAGCAACAGAGGAGAGGACTTCCGAACCGTTCTTGCAGAGCTTATTGCAATCGTCGAGCCGGACGCCGTTATGCCTCCGGTTTCGAAAGCAGGATGGGCCTACGCCGACAGTTACTGTGGAGACGGATGGAGCCTTGCATACCGCGTTTTCGATGCTCAACACTGGGGAGTCACCCAGCGTCGCCGTCGAATCCACCTTGTCGTCGATTTTAGAGGCGAATGCGCCCAAGATGTATTATTTGAGCACGAAGGCGTGCGAGGGGATTTTGCGCAGGGCAGAACGCCGTGGCAAGGAATTGCCCCAAATGCTGAAAACTGCTCTGGAGCAGATGATCGAGCGGGAGAGGGCGAAGGAACCGGAGGAAGACCGGCTGATGTAGTCTACGCAATCGATCAACAAGGCGGCAAAGGCGGGGCGAACTACGCCGAGAACGTGATGCCGACATTGTGTAGTGACAGCCACGGAACTCCGCATGGCGTAGCTTGCACACTCAAGATTCGTTCTGGTTGTGAGGGCGGAGGCAAGGGCTGGAAAGAGGACAGCTTCTACACGCTGAATACCATCGACCGCCCGGCTGTGGCATACTGCATTGGCAACGGTCAACTGAACCAGATGAGCATGGCAGAACAGAGCAACACGCTGGACTGTATGCACGACCAGCAAGCTGTGCTGGTATTCGACAAGGAGACCTACAACTCAGGCGTGAATGCCACCGGCGGCCACTATATCGCAGAGGGTGGCCCCGCACCGACCCTTCGCACGATGCACCCGCCGGGAGTGGTTGTGCAGTACATCGTCCGCCGCCTGACGCCGACCGAGTGCGCACGGCTGCAGGGCTTCCCCGACACATGGGGCCACCCGGACAAGCTGGACAGCCTCAGCCCGGAGGAGTACCGCTTCTGGCTGGAGGTGCGCAACACCCACGCCGCCATCAACGGCAAGCAAATCAAGGAGTACACCGAAGCCCAGATGCTCAAATGGTACAACGGACTGCATACCGACTCCGCAGAGTACAAAATGTGGGGCAACGGCATCGCCCTACCGCCTGCGCTTTACTGCCTGCAGGGCATCGCCGACGCACTCAATAGAGAGGATGAGGATAATGTGTATGACTGACCGAGAAAAGCTGGTGGAACTGATAAACCATGTGTGCGAAGGACACGCTGAAAATCTTATGCAGCCTTATGGTGTGGAAACCGTTGCCGACCACCTGATTGCCAACGGCGTGACGGTGAATGATGATTGCAAAGCCTGTGCAGAAGCAACACATGAATGCATTGTGGGATTGCAAGAGAAGATTGCAGAGATGCGAAAAAAGCTGGAATGGATCAGCGTGGAGGACAGGCTGCCGGATGGGGAAGTGCTTGCTGCGAATTTTCGCCCCGGTACATATGGTTACAAAGAATACATCATCGGATATATATCCCCCGTAAAGTGCTTTGATCCGGATTGGAAAAAAGGCAAGCACGTTGCGACAAACGATTTCGAAATCCTTGAAAATGTCACCCACTGGTTGCCCCTGCCCGAAGCACTGAAGGAGGAATGACCATGGCAAAAATCACCGCCCAAACAGCCGTGGAAGCCGCCAAAACGCTTGTCGAATTTTGCAAACAACAAAGGAGCTGCCAGAATTGCATTTTCCGGCTGTTTGGCTGCGACCATTGGAAGTGCCACATGGATTGCTTTGATCTGGCTGATGTGCTGAGTAACATCGAAGCCAAAAAGAAAAACAGGGGGTGGCTGTGATGCCGATGCAGCGTGAGCTGTACCCACCGGATTGGGAAAAGATCGCTTTGGCTGTGAAAGAGGCTGCCGGTTGGAAGTGCGAAGGGTGCGGGAAGCAATGCAGGAAGCCCGGGGAACCGTTTGACACACACAAACGAACGTTGACCGTTTCGCATGCCGACCACAATCCAGCAAACTGCGCAAAGGAAAACCTGAAAGCATTGTGTGCGCCTTGCCACCTGAGATACGATGCGCAGCACCATGCGGACACAAGAAAAAGGGGGAAGAATATGCGACCGATTGATGCGGATGCGATGCGGCAGGATTGGTTGGAAAATGGAGAAAACGAACACGTTTATGATACTAACGCCTTTTTGGACAGCATTGATGACCAGCCCACCCTTGATGTTGAGCCTGTAAGGCATGGGCGGTGGATACCCCGCTCAGGATGTGCGACCTGCTCTGTTTGCTTTGATGATTGCTGGGCGGTCAGCGTAATGGAATATAACCGCTGTCCCAACTGTGGAGCAAAAATGGACGCGAAGGAGAAATGATTATGACCCTGTACCGGTACGCTTGCAAAATGCGACCCCCGGCTCCGGGGGCTGTGCCGAAGCGCAATCTTGTAGATGCCATTGGTGGTCATGTCCCCATCGAAGGGAGCGACCGCTTTTTATGGGGGATCGTTGATTACAGCGCACCCCTGACAGATGAGGAAATTGATATGTATGAGCTCGTGCCTATGGGTACGGTAGAAGTGGAGGACTGACCATGAAAAAAACAATTTCTCCTTGCCGGATCTGCGCAAAAGAGCAAAGGCGGTGTTAAATGACGGAGTACACTCCAATCATCATTTGTCCTTTTTTCGACAGGATAAAAAGCGGCGGTAAAGGGATCGTCTGCGAGGGTCCTATCCCGGGGACGATGTGTCACACGGTTTTTGACGACAAGCCAAACATGCGGGATCATCTTGATCGCTTTTGCTCGACGTTTGGCTACAAGGACTGCCCGCTTGCCTATGCCGCGGCAGAAAAGCACAAAAAAAATCCTCCCGGATGATTCCGAGAGGGATGCCGGGGTTGTTCCCCGGCTTTTTTGCTTTCTCTTTTGCGCTCCCTGCAGGCTGCAATGCGCTGTGAATTGGCGGATTTTTTGTCGGTGAGATAGCTTCCTTTGGTGTATGGCAGGTAGCTCTGCACAGTTTTCGGGCTAATGGACAATCTGTTTGCAATCTCGTCTAATGTCAATTCCGCCGCCAGCCTGTTAACAAGCTCTGCCTGTTCGGTGGGGTAGATTCCAGCTGTACAAAGTTTTGAGTACGGTTTTGTTTGATGCGCTAACGGCTTTCGCTGTGGCGGTGATTGATCTAAGCGCATCGTAAGTTGCTATAATCCTGTCTCGCATTGGTTACTCTCCTTTGTGCTGGTTGAGATACGCAACAGCGGTGTCATATTCATCCTGCGTTACCCACAACGGGACATAACCGTACCCGCCTTCGTTTACAACGTTATTCCAGCTTTCTGCCCGCCTTCTTGCCTCTTCTTCGGATGCGACTATTCGCCCTTTTTCGGCTGCGTTTACAACAGCTTTGCAACGCCTAATTTTTCCCTTGCGCTGTTTTTCATCTTCTTTTTTTTGCAAATCCACTTTGTGCGCTACCACTTCCGGCGCATCCTGCATAAGGCTCGCCAAAAAGTCGCAATATGCAGACACAGTATCATCATTTGCAAAGCCGATAGGCAACCCCCAAATTTTTTTAGCACCACTTGAGGTATTGATGATCCGCCAGAATTCTGGATTCCGGCACACGTCAACTTTTTTTCCATCCACGTAAGCAATCAACTCGCTGCCATAGGTGGAGATGCGTTTGCCAACAACGACAATGTCTCCATCTGCATCCGCTGTATCATCAACCAACGTGGAAACATATGTCCCTTTTAAGGTTGCGCTGCGTCCATCGGAGAGTTTCCATGTAAATTCGGCGGTGGTTTGCATTTTGTTGTCCTCCTATACGGTCTTTTGTTTATTCTTCATCCCAAGATGCCCTGATACCTTCCAGTGCGTCAAGAACTTGCTCAGCTGTCAGCCCTGATGCCAAGATAACCCCGGTCATGCTGTACAGCTCGTTTTCGTCCTGCTGTATGGTCAAAGGGTCTGTGTTGCTGTAGGCTTCAAGCTGTCTTTCGGTCGCTCCCATTTGCGAAAGGTGACGATATTCAACCTTCACGACGATTCCTCCTATACAATCTTTTTTGATTTATTCGCCGCCATTGGTGTGGATTCCTGCTGTCGCCGGTTCCACATGGCTGCAACATTGTGCGGATGCTGCGCATAGCCCGGGTCTATCCCTGCCGTGCACCCACAGCAAACCACTCTCCAGCGCAGCCCCACTTCACGCTCGTACTGTTCGAACACAATTTCATCACATCCACAGAACGGACATGGCATCAGCTCGTTGCCGCTTCCTTCGGCAGGTTTCATTATATGTACAACGTTCTCCATGATGTCGATCCTTTCTGCCCGGATACAATGCCTCCGGGCTGGGCTTAACAATCAGAATTTGATGGGCTTTCCCCACAGCTTGTGCTGGATAAGACCTTCGGCGATCATCAGATACTGAGCGGTGGTGATCTGCTTGCTGGCGAGCATCTGCTTGTTTACCCAATCAAGCTCTTCTGCGGATTTGCTCTGCGCGGCGTCCTGCATCATCTTGCGGTATACTTTGGTGGTCATCATCGTTTTTTCTTCCTTTCGTTCGGCGGGCTTTTGTTTCCCTTGCCCCCCTGACAGCTATTATTGTAAACTATGTGCCCATAGATGTGAATATCAAAAAAGGTAAAATTTTATGCCATTTTATCTATGTTCCCATATTTATTTGTGTGCTATAATCTTTTCGGGAGGGTGATTACATGCCAACTTACGAAAAAAACAAGGCGTATGCAGCTAAATATCTTGGTGAACAGGACGAGATCAGGATCAGAATGTCGAAAAAATCAGGACTTAAAAAAACGATCCAAGAACACGCTGCCTTGTGCGGTGAATCAGTAAACGCTTACATTATTAAAGCGGTGGAAGAAAGGATGCGTAGCAGCAACAGACCAACCTTTGAAAAATAACATTAATAGATAAAACCTTGCACAGACCCGACGAGATTTTTTTCGCCGGGTTTTTTTGTTTGAAAAATTTTCCCTTATGTCGCAAAGGTTTCCGAGCTTTTTTACTGATTGCTGAAAAAAATAGGGCGAAATTTGCAAACAAAAAATGTAGAGTGTCCCATGAGGAGGTGTACATAAATGGCGAAAGGCAAATATCGAGAATGGCTGACTGAGGACGGGTTGATCCTGATCGCAGGTTGGGTAAGGTCTGGTCTGCGCTATGATCAGATCTCAAAAAACATGGGCATCTCCGAGTGCACGTTGTACGACTGGCAAAATCGGTTCCCAGAGATCGCCAACGCACTAAAAAAGACGAGAGAAATTGTAGATTTTGAAGTCGAAAACGCTTTGTACGAAAATGCGATGGCTGGGAATGTGACCGCCCAGATCTTTTGGCTCAAAAACCGCCTGAGAAAACGCTGGATGGATAAGCCGGTTGACGACGCTGGCGGTGCGACAATTAAAGTGGTGTTTGACGTAGACGAGGAGGAGCAGACCGATGGCAGCGACAGAGATCCATCTACCATCGCCAAGCCCTAAGCAGCAGCTCTTTTTGAAAGAGAGCCACAAATACATTTGCTTCGGTGGGGCGCGTGGTGGCGGGAAAAGTTGGGCGGTGCGTGTGAAGGCGTTAAAGCTGTGCTTGAGGTATCCAGGCATCAAGGTGCTGATCGTTCGCCGCACGTTTCCCGAGCTGCTTGCCAACCACATCACCCCTATGCGGGAAATTGTCCCGGAAAGCGTTGCCATTTACAACAAAACCGAGCGCGTCATGCGGTTCGTCAACGGCAGCAACATCCTCTTTGGGTACTGCGCAAACGAGGACGATCTCTCAAGATACCAGGGCAACGAGTTTGAGATCATTTTTATAGACGAGGCGACCCAACATGATGAGATCGTTTTTACGAAGTTGAGCGCATGTCTGCGATCAACAAGAGCTTTCCCGATCCGCATGTATTTGACCTGCAACCCGGGCGGAAAAGGGCATGGCTGGGTGAAAAGGCTGTTTGTTGACCGGGCGTACAGGGACGGCGAGCGTGCCGAGGACTACACTTTTATACAATCGCGTGTGACGGATAACCTTGCGCTGATGCGAGCACAGCCGGATTACAAGCGGCAATTGGAGGCTTTGCCTCCAAAACTGCGTGACGCGTGGCTTTACGGCGACTGGGGCGTGTTCGATGGGCAGTTTTTTGAAGAATTTCGAAATAATCCCAATCCTGACCGGACCAACACACACGTCATCGAGCCTTTCGACCCGCCCCGCAGTTGGAAACGGCTGCGCAGCTACGATTGGGGCTATTCCAAACCGTTCAGCTGTGCGTGGTGGGTGGTGGATCATGACGGGCGGCTGTACCGCATATTGGAACTGTACGGCTGTACCGGGACCCCAAACGAGGGCGTGAAGTGGTCCACCGATGAGCAATTTGCGGAAATTGCCCGTATTGAAAGGGAGCATCCATGGCTGGCTGGGCATCACGTCGACGGCGTAGCAGATCCGTCGATATGGTCCGAAGCGGGCGGTGTGAGCATCGCAGATACCGCAGCCAAACACAGGGTTTTCTTTTCTCCCGGGGACAATAAGCGCATTCCCGGGTGGATGCAGGTACACTACCGGCTGCGATTTGATAAAGCGGGCGTGCCTATGATGTACGTTTTTGATACCTGCAAAGCGTTTATCCGGACGATCCCCCTGCTGTGCTACGACGATCACATCCCGGAGGACCTTGACAGCGACGGCGAGGATCACGTTGCAGATGAGGTGCGGTATATGTGCATGCTCAACCCCATCAACCCCGAGCCGGAGCAGGAACCCAAGCCCAAGCCCTACGATCCGCTGGGCATCGACTGGTCGTGGCAGCGTAAGCCGAGCAAATCAATCATCATTTAAGGAGTGGTAGAGTATGCAACCGAAAATGTCTTACATCGCCGCCGGTGAGCCATCCATGGATGCAGCCGCCGCCGAGCGGGTCCAGATCGCCGCCGAGGCTTACAGAGAGAGCGAGGATCAGCTTGTGCGCCGGGCAGAGGAGTTGCTGCAGGAATACAAAGCAGGTAAGCAGGCTCTGGAGCGGCGCATCATCGACAACGAACAATGGTTCCGGCAGCGACATTGGGACCTCGCCGGGCACAGCAAAAATCCGGGCGACCCTGAGCCTGCAAGCGGATGGCTGTTTAACGCGCTTGCCAACAAACACGCCGATGCTATGGACAACTTCCCCACACTGGCGGTTTTGCCCCGGGAAGCAGCCGACGCGCAAGACGCAAGCATCCTGAGTGACGTGCTGCCAGTGGTGCTGGAGCAAAACGATTACGAGCAGGTTTATTCCGATATGTGGTGGTATAAGCTGCGCAGCGGTACAGGCGTGACTGGCGTTTTTTGGGATTCGTCCAAGCTCAACGGGCTTGGAGACATCGCGGTCAAATCGCTCGACCTGCTCAACCTGTTCTGGGAGCCGGGTGTATCAGACATTCAGGACAGCTCAAACCTTTTTTACGTCACGCTGCACAACGCTGACAGCATGCGAGAGGCTTACCCGGACAAACTGTCCGATGCGGACGCGGGATCGTACAACGGCTTGCAGGGAGTGACCATTGGCGACTATGTGCAGGACGAGCAGCTCGACAAAAGCAAAAAGCTGTTGGTGATTGATTGGTATCACAAGCAGCGCACCGAAAACCGCACCGTGCTTCATTTCCGCAAGATCTGCGCCGGGAAGGTGCTGTTTGATTCAGAAACCGATCCTGCCTATGCCGGCGGCTTTTATGACCATGGTAAGTACCCCTTCGTGCTGGACACGCTGTTCCCCATCCCCAATTCACCGGCGGGCTTCGGGTACATCGAGACCTGTAAAAGTGCGCAAGTCTATATTGACAAGCTGGATCAGGCTCTGCTGAAAAACACGATCATGGGTGCAAGACCGCGTCATTGGCTCAAAAACGACGGCATGGTCAATGAGGATGAGTACGCCGACTGGAGCAAGGACTTCGTTCATTTCAACGGCAATGGAAACCCGCAAGACAGCGTGCAGCCGATCCAGATTCCGCCGCTTAACGGGTATGCTGCCACCATGAGAGAGGCTAAGGTGGCGGAACTTAAGGAGATAAGCGGCAACCGGGATTTCAGCCAGGGCGGAACAGCCGGTGGCGTGACCGCATTCAGCGCAATTCAGGCGTTGAAGGAGAGCGGATCCAAGCTGAGCCGGGATATGATCGCATCTTCTTACCGAGCGTTTGCCCATGTTGGCGAGCTTTGCATTGAGCTGATGCGGCAGTTTTACCAAGAGCCGCGAATGTTCCGGATCACCGGCAGCAGCGGCGAGACGAGGTTTTCCTCCTTTGGCGGGGCACAGATCGCCCCGAAGCCAACAGGAGATGCGTTTATGACCGGGACACGAGTACCGGTGTTCGATATCCGGGTGATCGCCCAAAAAAGCGATCCGTTTAACAGTGCGGTCCAAAACGAGCGTGCGCAGGCGTTGTACCAAATGGGTTTTTTCAATCCGCAGATGGCAGATCAGGCGTTGATGGCGTTGGAGATGATGGAGTTTGAAGGAATCGACCGCATCAAGAGCAAGATCTCCGAAAACGGCATGCTCTCGCAGCGTATCCAGCAAATGACGCAGCTTGCGCTTGCAATGGCTCAAAAGATTGACGATGCCGACGGGACCGACTATGCCGCACAAATTGCTGCCATTGCGCAAGGAGGCAACCCCGCGTGACTGAGATTAGCCTGACCGCCACAGGAGACAAGTGCTTATTGATCATGAGCGGGCACGCTGCCTACGCCGCAGACGGCAAAGATATAGTGTGTGCAGCGGCATCTATGCTCGCTCAGGCATTGATGTTTGGGCTTGACAAGCTGCCCGGAGGACTGATCGAGTGTGCCTGCATGCCAGGATGCGTGCGGATCGTTGCTGCCGGGACTGCTGCAGCAAAAGCAATGTTTTTGATGGCTTACGCCGGTTTTGATGCGCTCGCAAAAAAATATCCTAAAAACGTTGCGTTTTGGGGCGAAATATGAAAAGCAACTGTGATACGCTTTAACTGCTAAAGATGCTGACTCGCCGGAAAGACGGTGCGACACTTCGGATAGACGATGGGAGGATATATGCATGGATACCAATTTGGACTTGAACCTGTTCGGTGAAGGTGGGGATGGCGGCGCTGGAGCGGCTGCTGCAGGAGCCGGTGAAAGTGCTGCCCCCGCTGATGGAGCAGGTGATGCGCTGCTCGGAAATGCGCCAGAAGCCCTTGCGCAGGGGGATGCACAGCCGGTTGACAAGGCTGCTGCGTTCGAGGCTCTGATCAAGGGCGAGTACAAGGACGAATTCGCGAAGCGCACACAGGGCATCATCAACAGCCGCTTTCGGGCGGCAAAAGCAGCCGAGGAAAAGAGCAAAGCTGTGGAACCGGTGATTGCTGCGCTTTACAGCAAGTACGGAGTTGACCCGGCAAGCAAGGATGCCATTGCTCAACTGCAAACGGCGATCAACGAAGACGATACATACTACGAGGTCGAAGCAGCCCGGCGCGGCATGAGCGTTGACCAGCTCAAGGAGATTCGCCGCGTAGAGGGCGAAAATGCCGTGTACAGAGCACGAGAGGCAGAGCGGGAGCGCAATCAGATCTTGTCTGACTGGCAGATGCAAGCAGACAAACTGTCCCAGGTCTACCCCAACTTTGCCCTCGACGCAGAAATCAGCGGCGAAAACGGCGAAACCTTTCTTAACCTCATTCGCAGCGGTATCGATATCAAAACCGCCTACGAGGTGATCCACAAGGACGAGCTGCTTTCCGGCGCGATTGGGTACGCGGTAACCCAAGCCCAGCAGCGTACCGTGGATAATATCCGGGCGCGTGGTTTGCGCCCCTCGGAAAACGGAGCAGGCAATAAAAACAGCGGCACTCAGATCCGCAAATCCAGCCCTTCTACATGGAGCGACGCAGAGTATGACGACATCCTGCGCAGAGTGCGCTCCGGCGAAAAAATCAATCTTTGACCGCCTGACGGAGTTTCTCCGTTCGGTGGAAGAAACGGAGGAAAAAAGAATGTTCAACGATCTTAATCTGCATCTTTTTGACATTTCCTATCCAGACACTCAGACCACGGCGCTGCCTGAGATGTCTGCGGAAATGAAACAGTTTTACCACAAGACCCTGATTAAAAACGCAGAGCCGGAACTGGTGTATGACCGCTTTGCCGATCAGGTTCCCATCCCCGCGCATCATGGCAAAACCATGGAAATGCGCAAATTCGCACCGCTCAAGAAAGCTCTCACTCCGCTGGTGGAAGGCGTGACCCCGGACGGCAACGCTACCAGCGTGAGCGCCCTTACCGTTGACGTACACCAGTTTGGCGACTTCATCCGCTTCAGCGACGTGATCGACACCACTGCCATTGACAACGTGGCGGTGGAATACACGCAGCTTTTGGGTTCTCAGGCGGGTCGCACCAGCGACACCATCACCCGCGAAGTTGTTTGCGCCGGTACCTGCAAGATGTTCGCACCCAAGCTGGAAAGCGGCGTAGAAACCGAGGTGCTTACCCGCGCCGAAGTGACCGCCGCCTGCAGGCTGACCCCCAAGGTAATGCGGCAGGCTGTCAACTACCTCAAACGCGTAAACGCCAAGCCTTTTGAGGGTGGTTATGTCGCCATCATTCATCCCGACACGTCCACCGACATCATGGGCGATCCGGAATGGATCGAAGCACACAAGTACGCCAGCGTGGAGGAGATCAAGGCGGGCGAAATCGGCAAGCTGCACAATGTGCGCTATGTGGAAAGCACCGAAGCCAAGATCATCGGTCCCGCAGAGCTTGTGCCCGGTATCAGCCGCACTCAGTTGCAGACTGCCCTTGACGGCACTGGCAGCACCACCATCAAACCCGACATGACCATCACCAGCGAACAGGCGGCTGACATCAACGCCCGGATCACCAACGGCGAGGTTATCAAGATCTACGTTGGCGGGAATGAGGCTACCCTGACCCAAGCCACCGCCGGTGCGCCTGGCACTGCCGCCTTTACCGTTTCCGCCGCAGTTAAAAACGTGCCTGTTGGCGGCTTGGTGTGCGGCTTTGGTGCGGGTGCTGATGGCAGCGCAGTGTACTGCACGATGCTTCTGGCAAAGGGCGCTTACACCACCACCAGCATTCAGGGACTGGGTCTTGAGCATATTTTCAAGCCCAAGGGAAGCGCAGGCACTGCCGACCCCCTGAACCAGCGTTCCACCGCAGGCTGGAAGATGACCAAGGCTGCGCTGCGTAAGGTGGAAGAGTACATGATGCGCATCGAGCACTCCACCGAGAGCATGGGTGCGCTGGCTGACTCCAACTGACAATTCGCAGGGGAGCGGTACTCCCGCCCCCCTGCTTTTTTGAAAGGAGATATTTATGGCATCCACAAGCAAGATTTCTATGGATACTACGGTCGAAGAGCTTAAGCAGACTCTTGCTGCAAAAGAAGCTGAGATTTCTGCTCTGACCGCAGCGGCTAAACGCAGTGTAACGATTGAGCAAAAAAATTCCCGGAAGGATCTGCACCGGCGGGTGAAGGTGTATGTGCCCAAATCTGTCAACGGCGACAAAGAACCTATCGTGATCCGGGTAAACGGTTACACCGCCATGATTCGGCGTGGCGCAACGGTGGAGATCCCCTATTTCGCCGCTCTGGCGTTGCAGGAGAGCCTCGATGCAGATGATCGCACCGAGATGATGATCGAACGCTACGAATCAGATTACACTGGAAAAAGCGGACAGATTTAAGCAGGAAGGAGGCTCCCGCAATGACGATAGCACAGGCGATTGAAACGGTAAAAACGGTGAAGCCGCATCAATACGACGACTCAACCGTTGTGCGCTGGCTCAGTGATCTGGACGGCAGAGTGTGGCAAGACATTTATTCCAGCGCAGAAAACATTGGAGATATGCCGGAATTGCCGTACAGCCGCATCGATCTGGGAGCCTCCCTGCTGATTGGATTCCCTCACGAAGACGTGTACGTTAAATGGATATGCGCTCAGATCGATTATGCAAACGCAGAAATTGAGCGATACCAAAACGATATGATTATGTTTTCGGCGGCATACCAAGCGTTCGTTGATGCATTCAACCGGCAGCACAAGGTTAAGACCAAATACGTAAGCGGCATAAGGGGGAGTTTTGCATGAGCATCCGATTGCCCCAGCTGAATGCAATCCGCCAGAAACAGGGCGGCACTACAGCATTTTCGGGGCTTAACCATAACCTGCGCATTAAGGACAGCGAGTTTTTCGCCATGGAAAACATGTCTTCTACCCTGCTGCCGGTGATGTGCAGCAGGGAAAAGCGCAGAAAGAACCGTAATCTGGAAAGCCCCAACGGCATTTTTGCACACGAAAAGCTGTGCTGGGTCGATGGGGTGAATTTTTATTTTGACGGAAATGTTGTGGGGACGGTAAATAACAGCCCAAAGCAGTTTGTGCGCATGGGCGCGTATGTGCTGATCTTCCCTGACAAAGCGTACTACAACACGCATACCGGCGAATTTGGACAACTGGATGCCACCGTGACCACCAGCGGTACGGTGACAGCCAAGCTCTGCCGCATTGACGGCGAATTGTACGGGGCGCACACCACATCCGCTACAGAGCCGAAAAACCCTGCTGACAAGGACTTGTGGCTTGACACCAGCGTATCGCCCAACGTGCTTCGCCAGTACTTCGAATCCACCGGGACGTGGACATCCATTCCGACGGTATATACCCGAATCGATGCAGCGGACATCGGAAAGCAGTTTGCGCAGCATGACGGAGTACAGATTTCCGGTTTTAATAATAACGCGCTGAACGGCACATTTTACTTGGTGGACGCAGGGGACGATTACATTGTTGTTGTTGCCCTGATTACCGCACCGGTAACGCAGACGGCAGCGGTTACTGTTGCAAGGCAGGTTCCGGACATGGATTTCCTTGTGGAACACGATAACCGCATCTGGGGCTGTTCCAGCGAAAAGCACGAAATATACGCGTCGGCATTAGGGGATCCGAAAAACTGGAATCAGTTTATGGGGCTGAGCGGGGACAGTTACGCTGTTACGGTTGGCAGTACCGGCGCATTTACCGGCGCAGCATCTCACATGGGCATGGTGCTGTTTTTCAAAGAGGATTGCATTCACCAGATCCTCGGGAACAAGCCTGCCAATTTTCAGTTGGACACCACAAATTGCAGAGGCGTTGCCGTTGGGAGCGAAAAATCTCTGTGCCGGGTTAACGAAACGCTGTTTTACATGAGCCGGGAAGATGTTTGTGCATTCAATTCCTCGCTTCCGATGAACATTTCCGATGCGCTTGGGCATGAAAAATTCCGAAACGGAGTCGGCGGCGTGCTTGGCGGGAGGTACTACCTTTCGCTGGCAGACAGCAACGACGCAAGGCATCTGTTTGTGTACGATACCAAGCTTGGGGTATGGATGCGGGAAGACAATGCGCAGGCGAACAGCTTTGCAACGCTTGGCGAGGAGTTGTACATGCTGACCGACAACGGCGATTTATGGAGCATGACCGGAGGCAGCGCCTATGATGCTGCCGGTGCTGCAGACGAAGGATCTGTGCCTTGGATGCTGGAAACCGGTGATATTGGGCTGGATTCCCCCGCGAACCAATACGTCAGCTCTGTACAGCTGCATGCGGAATGTGCTCCCGAGTGCCGGATAACCGTATCCATCCAGCACAATGGGAACGGCAGGTGGAAGCAGGTACTGTCCTATTCCCCGCCGGAAAGACGGAGCTTCACCATCCCGGTGACCCCGGAAAGGGCGAGGATCATCCGCATCAGGATAACCGGCGAAGGATTCTTCCGGCTTTATGCGCTGACGATGCGAATTGAGACGGGGAGTGATCTGTATGGGCATTGATGCTTTGAGGCTCCCGGCTATGACCGATGGAGACATGACCACCACCCAAAAGCTGCAAGCGATCTACGAGTACATGATGCAGCTGCAAAAAATGCTGAAGCATGCGCTTTCCACCATTGACGAAAGCAATCTGTCTACGGAATTTAAAGAACAGCTTTCCGAAACCGCAGAGAATGCAAAAAAAATAGAAAGCAAGGTGTCTGGAGAAGCGTTCAACACCTATCGCGTGCAGACGGATAAGAAGATCGAAACCAAAGCGGAGGGCGTGTACATCGACCCGGAGAGCGGAGATGAAATTGAGCTTTGGACGAAAATACTTCAAACGGCAAATGAAATCGCCTTGGTGGTAAGCGGAGAAACCGCTGTGGGGCAGGTGCAGACTTCAGGCGTTGGCATCACCGCAGCGGGTGTGAGCATCAAAACCGGCGGCACTTTTACTGTGGACAGCGGTAATTTTTCGCTGGACGGCGACGGAAATCTGAGCGCATCCGGGGCGAACATCAACGGCAGCCTGCTCAACGGCGGCTACCCGGTGCTTACCCCGCAGGACATCTACATTGGCACGGCAGAACCGGTCAGCCCCAAGGAGGGCATGGTGTGGATCTGCCCGGAGGAAGAAGCGGGTGTGGTGCAAACTACCCTGAGCTGGCTGTACACGCAAGGAACAAGACAGGGGCTGCGTTCCTATCCGATTTCAGCCACCCTGACAGGACCCGCTGCGGCAGCAAACCAAAACTACCAGTACGACATTTCCATTCCGGTTTACCTTGGCGGCGCAGTAAACAACGAAACGGTGACCATCCAGTTTGGAGGCATGACCTTCACCGGGCAAGTGAGCGGCAGCACATACGACCACCGCACAGTCGAGATTTCTGCCCCCGGCAGCGCATGGATCGCAGCGGACGGTTCTGAAGCGTTTACGCTGCAAGCCTCCAGCAACTACATCATGTGCAACCGTGCGGGCAGCGGATACCGCATATCTGTTGTGTGCCGAGGCGAAAAGAAGGGATGACGGCATGGTAAAAATGTGGCTGAACGGCAAATGGCATGTGTGCACTGTGTTTTGGCGCACCGGCGGGAAATGGCAAAAGGCACAGGCTAAGTTTTATCAAAACGGCATTTTTCATTAAAAAGGAGGAATAAGCGTGGCGATCAGCGCAACGAATCAGCAGAAGAAACAGAACAGGCAAACGCAGGCTGCATCCGCAGGCATCAACGCGCCGGCAACGACCAGTACTGCGCCGAAAATCATGGACCCGTCGGCAACGACGAAAAGCTTTTACACAAACCCTTCGACGATCAACAACTACGACAAGAACCGCCCGGTCTACACCCAGAGCCAAGCCCTGAAGGATGCCGCAAACACGCTGGCGCAATATGAGCAGGCGAAGCCCGCAGATTATTCCTCCCGCTATGATGCACAGATACAGGGCATGATCGACAACATCATGAACCGCCCTGCTTATTCCTATGATTTTGCGGCAGACCCGCTCTATCAGCAGTACGCCGACCAGTATCAGCGCAGAGGACAGCTTGCGATGCGGGACAGTATGGCGCAATCTGCCGCCCTGACCGGCGGATACGGCAACAGCTATGCGCAGCAGGTTGGACAGCAGACCTATCAGCGGTATCTGGAAGATCTGAATGCCATTATCCCGCAGCTTGAAGGGCAAGCGTATCAACGCTATCGTGATGCCGGGGATGTTCTTCAGGGACAGCTTGGCATCTTGCAGGGAGCTGACAGCATCGACTATGGGCGGTATCGGGACGGCGTTGGCGACTGGAAAGACGAGCTTTCCTACTACTACAACAAGTTCAACGACATGTCCGACGATGAATACAACGTTTATTTGAACGATTCCGGCGCATGGGAGCGTGACCGGGACTACTGGGCGCAGCAGGCGGCGTTGCAGGCTGCGGGCGGCGGATCCTCCGGAGGCGGCGGCAGGGGAAGCAGCAGATCTGTTTCCAACACGCAAAACGTGAACGCACTGTCCGATGCGATTCTTACCGCATCCGGCGGGCTTGGGTACAACGGTCAGCTGCCAGCTGCGTTGATCGCTGCGGCAAACGAGCTTGAAGCCTCCAAACAGAAGAAGGGCACAAAGCGCACCGGAGGCGGATCTAACCGGGTAAATCAGATTATGTGACAGGAGGGCGCCCATGGATAGAAGGAAACGCCAAGAACAACTCTTGAACGAAGCAGCGGAAGTGTTGCGGCAGAGCGCATCTGCCAGACAGGTCTTGCAGATGGCGAGGATCACAGACACACCGCCTGCCTACCTGATGGCTTCTGCCCTGCGTCCTACTGCGGGGAAAGCCGCTGCGCCTGCCCATGCTGCCGCAGCACCCAGAAACAATTTCGCCTTTAAAGACAGGGAGTCAACGGCAGATGATCGCAAGGACCGCCCGGCAAGCCAAGACCCGTCCATGGCTGCTGTGACGAGAAACGGCTTGCCGGTTATTCCGAAAGGAAACCGGATGGAAGTTCCGAAAAACGCGCGGCAGCTGATTGCGGAAACCAAGATGGCGGGTATCAATGCGGCGATACGACCGTTGGAGGAAATCCACGCACCGGCAGGAAAGAGCAAGCCCGGCAGCGCAACCGACAATCCGCTGCCCACCGGTTATCATTGGGGCGAAATGAACGGAAAGAAAATGCTTGTGCCAGACCAAAAGGTTTACAAGCCCATAGACGTTTCTCCCAACAAACACATGGCTCCCTCTTTGTACGGCATAAACGGTGCGGATTACGCACGCATGATGCAGGATATTGATGCCTATGATCCGGAAGATTATAACGAGTTTCAGACAAAATATCCCAACGCTACCTTTGATGCTTACCTTGCATTCAACCCGAACGCGGCAGCTTATTACCGGGCAATCGATGTTCTCGGCGAGGATGCGCCGCAGTATGCCGGAAAAAACGCAAGCACTTATTACGCAAGAGCCACAAGCGATGCCGGGGCTACGGAGGATGCCACCCAGTATTACGAGAATTATTCTCAGCCAATGGGCATCCGGCTGCGTGGATCTGATGCGGACAGGCATAGCGATGTTATGACGAGATTTGCCCTTGGTGGCGAAAACGGCATTGATGCGTGGGACCCGCTTGAGACCGGCGACACTGTCATGTCCAGAGAAATGAAACCAGAGGAGCGCAGAACCTTCCTTGCGTTGTCTGATCGATATGGCGTTGGCGTTGCGATGGAATACTGGGATTCGCTCAAGAAGGACACCGGCGCAAACAAAACCGCATATGAGCTGCGCGAAGAAGGAAACGTGCAGTTTGCAAATGAGCATCCGTTTGTTGCCAATGCGATGTCTGTTGCGTTGGCTCCTACGCAGATCGCAAGCGGGATAGCCTCCGTCGGGCAGCTTTTCTCATCTGAAGAATTTGATCCTTACGCGGATCACTATACTTTTGACCAGATGGTGCAAATCCCTCGCGAAGTGACGGCAAGCAACATTGAACAGTTCTGGGAATCCAAGAACGACGGTGAAGGATCCCTGTGGTCTTTTCTGATGCCCAGAGCGTATCAGGCAGGCATGAGCTGGATGGACAGCATGTGGTTCAGCACCCTGTTCGGCGGTTTGTCTCGCGGCTCTACCGGCAAGGGCGCTACCATCGCACTCAGTTCCTCTGCGTTCTCTCCGACGGTCCGCAATGTGAAAATGCGTGGAGGAAATGACCTTCAGGCTTTGGTAAGCGGCGCAGGTGCTGTAGGCTTGGAATACATGACAGAGCAGATACCCATGGACAGGGTTCTGCGAAGGCTTGAATCCGGGGACATAAAAGGCGCTGCGCAATGGGTGCTTGAGCTTGCAAAGAGCCACCTTGAAGAAGGTGTTGGAGAAGGCGTAAGCACGCTTGCACAGGGCTGGGTTGACCAGCTCGTGATGGGCGACAAGAGCGAATTTTCTGCCGCTGTGAAAGCTTACGAAAGGCAGGGGCTTTCTTCTGCTGCAGCAAAGACGAAGGCGACCGGCGACTTCGTCATTAACGTTTTGGATGACGTGTTCGTTGGCGGCTTGAGCGGTGATGCTACGTTCGTCCTCTCTTCGATTCGCAGCGGGAAACTTTTTGCGACGAGAACCGCAGACATTGTTCCCAGCGACAAAAGCATTGCGAACGTTACCGGGGAGCAGGTGGAGAAAAAGACAGATCCCCGCCTGATCGAAGCTGCGGGTGAATTGGCAAACGAACGTGTGGGCATTACGCCTGATTCCGTTGCCGAACCGCAGCAAAGCCGGGATATGACCGCTGCGCTCAGGCAGGAAATGCAGGAGAGCGCAGAAGCAGCGCAGGAAGCCCGGGAACAGCCGAAAACGGGGCAGAAAGCCGCCGAAGAGGTTGCTGCCGAACGAGTGGAAGGGGCGAAATCCGAAGCCGTAAAAGCCGCCTTAGAAGCCCAAAAAACGATACAGGATGATTCGACCGAACAGGACAGCGTGAGACGGTTTGAAAGCGGCTATTCCGCTTCTGCGAAGAGCAACGGCGAAGCAATGACAATTGTCGGTGTTGCTGCCGACCAACAGGGGCGGGGCATGCTCGCTGTGGAAACCGCAGACGGAAAAACCGATACGCTGTACGTTCCGGAAGTGGAAGCTGACAGCCCCGTTTTGTACGACCTTTTGCGGCAGCCGGGCGCAAGCGAAATGCCTGCACCCGCACTTGAAGCGTACATTCGCGGCTATGACGAAAGAATTGGAACGCCCGAAGAATATGCCACAGGTTTTGGCGACGTTTACCGCAGAAGCGCAATCGGCATGGGGTACAAAGATTCGTCCGTGGACAGCCTGTACGCGCAGCGGTTCCTTACCCCGGAAGCGAGGGAAGGCGCTTATGCCGCAGGTGTGAAGGCGTTGAACGCAGCTGAACGGACACAGGGCGCAGGGAATGTGATGCAGCAGACCGATTCCAATTCCCCCACACCCGCTGCCAAAGGCGTGATGAACCGGAGATTTACCAAAGGCGCATGGAACAGCATGAGCCGCCAGCAGCAGCGGATGGCAGCTGCCAACATGGAAGTGGTGAGCCGTCTTGCCAAGCGGATGGGAGCGACCATTAACATTGTGGACAGCATTACGGACGATGAAGGACACAATGCCAACGGACGGTACAACGCCAAGACCGGGGAAATCGACATTGCACTGAACGCTGATGCCAACGCCTATGCCTATGTGGCTATGCATGAGCTGACACACAAACTGAAGGCAGAACACAGACCCCGTTGGAACACCTTTTCCAGATGGGTGCAGGAAGCGCTTGCCGACAATGGGCAGGACTTTGAAAAGCTGGTTAAGTATCAGATGGACCGCTTTGGTTTGAGCCGGAAGGATGCCGCCGAGGAAGTGATCTGCAATACGGTACCTGCTATCCTGCAGGACGAAGGCACGCTGAAAAAGCTGTATGAGCAGGATCGGACGCTGTTTGAAAAGTTGATGAACTGGTTGAAGAACCTGATCCGCGACGTGAAGGCAGCTGGCAAGACCCTGAGTGAACGCAGCGAGAGCTGGAAGCAGATGAAGGCATTGGAGAGCGATGTGGACACGCTGCAGGGGCTGTATGATGTGATGGTGAGCATTATGCAGGGTGAGCGGACGGGCAGCCGAAGCACAGAGCAATATAGGGTCTCAGATTCGTTTGAGGCTGACAAGATTGGTAGCATCAAGTACAGCTACGCCGGGCAAACCGCCAAAACCGCTGATCATGATATGCTGGCCACAGCGCGAGATATGAGGGACGATGGCGTGGGCAACGAGACCATTCGAAAAGAAACCGGCTGGTTTGTTGGAAAGGATGGTAAGTGGCGGTTTGAAATGGATGACAGCCAAAGCCGGGTGAAGCTTCCGGAGAGCAACTACAACGAGCTGGGCGACCTGCTGGAGAACAGCAAGATTCTGGAAGCCTATCCAGAGATGGCGAATATGAAGGTGATCTTCCAACGCCTTGAGGATGGGCAATATGGGCAGTATGATGCGAAGTTTGACACCATTGACCTTGCCTATGAATTGAAGACCAAACCCAAAGAACTTCGCTACGCCCTGCTGCACGAATTGCAGCACGCCATCCAGCACAGGGAACGCTTTGCAACGGGCGCGTCGGTAGCTTACTGGCAGCGGCGCATCGATGAAGGGTTTGACACCAGAACTACCAAGCAGAAAGAAGCTGAGGTCAAAGCGGAAGAGGGTCTGCGTCGGGTGCTGGAAGAAAAGCCCGAGTTCTACCACGACATGATGAACCTGCGAAAGATGTTGCCGGATGTACCCAGAGGCAAGGTGGACTGGGACACATTTGAGCAGCTCGAAGATGATCCTATTGAATGGCAAGAGTACGATGCGCAGCGAGATTTTCTGGAAGATAAGTATGGCGTAGAAGCCATGTTTGACTTCGATGACCTGCTGCACGACAGAGAAAAGGCCATGCGCAGCGAAAGGAGCGCAACCGACCTGTACTTTGCTACCGCTGGCGAGATTGAAGCCCGGAACGTGGAAGAGCGTGCAGATCTGACAGCGGAGGAGCGCAGGGAGAAAGCACCGGCGCTGGGTGGTGAGGATACGGTGTTCGCAAAGTCAAAGTCTTGGAAGAATCTTTCGCAGAACGACACTGAAGGAAATACGTTGAAGGAGCAGCTTCAACAAAACAAAGACGCCATCAACCAAATGCCAGTAGCAGCGGTTATAAAAACAGAAGGCCGTAAAGGCAAAAGTGACGCAATGCTGACAAAAGAAATCCTGTCTGAATTCAAAGCAACAGGATATGAGGTGGAAAGGCAAGGCTTTGGGATTGTTCATTTTGGCACACGTGAGATAGATAAGGCTGTTCATTATGCGAACACCGACGCAGAACATGCTGCTATTCTGGCTGCGAAAAAAGTGGTGAAGCGAGGCATCGAGATCAATTACCGAAAAAACCATAAAGACCGGCGCTATGATAGCGTGACTTTTGCTGCTCCAGTAATTGTAAATGGCAAAACGGGCATAGTGGCAGTGCTTGTCAAAAAAACAAAAGGGAACCGATTTGCCGTTGCAAGAATACTGGCTCCTGATGGGAAAGCATTTGTGTTTCAAAATATAACAGATGCCGAATTTACCACTGGCGGAGGCAGACCCATGACCGAAGCCATGGCGGTATACACGCCCATCAATTCAGCATCTACTGAAAGTATAGCTGAAGGAATGAAGAAAGTCAACAGCAAGTTCTCCCTGAGCGACTACGACCCTTTCGTGCGGGAAGGCGAGAACATGCTGGAAGAGCTGCTGCCCATGACCGCAGCGCACCGGATGAGTGATGCAGAAGCACGCAAGATTGCCAAGACTGCCCTTGGTTCTGTAGATTCCAAAATGCCGATAGCAGATGCGATGAACCGGGTGAAGCGCATCCTCGACTACATAGCCAGAGGGAAGGCGATCAGTGTAAAGGGATTAAGCCAGGAAATGACCGCCCTTGCCCGGGACATGCTTGCACAGAGCAGTACCCTTGATGAAGAACACGAAGCAAAGGTGAAGCCTGTAAGAGAATACCTGCGCAGCAGGAGGATCGTTCTGTCTCCGGCACAGCGTGAGATTGCAAAAGAGTTGGCAGGAAGCTACGCCGCATACAGGGGCGAAGTATTTGGTTACGCAAAGCTCACAAATGATGGCGAACAGCTTTCCGACATGTGGGAAGACCTTTCCAAGCTTGCACCAGATCTTTTCCCGGAAAACACGCCGGAAGCAGACCAAGTGAGCGTGCTGCGTGATGCCGTCGATGCGCTGGCTCCGGTGTATTTCAATCCGTATGGGTTTAATTCGGAGGAGCAAACGCAAGCTTTGGTGAACACCCTGTTTGACACCATGTTTGCCACGTACATGGAGCTTCCCAGCGTGGAACGCACGCAAGGCGAGCGGCAAAAATATGGCATAACGCTTAAAGCGTACCAAGCACTCAGCAAAAGGTACCAAAGCGAACACAAAAAAAGTTTCAATGCGGCAATGAAAAAGATGCAGCTTGAGGTTTTCGCAGCGGACAAAAAAGCCGAAAACGCTGTAGCAAACGCAGAGGCTTTTAAGGAAACGCTTGCGGAAAAGAACAAGGAGTGGCGGCAGAAGTACCGGCAGGGTGTGGAGGACACACAGCGGAGGCGGCGGTATCGTGATCAGATTTACAGCATGACGAACAAGCTGCTCAAAAAGTTGGAAAAACCCACAGACAAGAAGCACATCAAATCGTCCTTACAAAAGCCGATAATGGATTTTCTTTCGTCGCTCAGGCTTGGGGGAAACAACAAGGTTGCAAGCAGTCTTGGGAATCGTATCAGCGAATTGCAAAAGCGTTTTTCAGAAGCTGCTGCAGGCGGTGACAGTGGAAGAAGCGTTTCAGACATTCTTGACCCGGACATGATAGCATCTATGGCGGTTATGTCCGAGGAGCTTGAGGGCTATTCCACGCTTGACCAATTGTCTGCAGATGAACTCCAAGATGTCCGCAACATGGTGCGTCATGCGGTTCATGTGGTAAACATGGCAGACCAAAATTTTGCATCAAACAAGCGGCAAACAGCATCGGAAAGAGCTGAATCTTCTTTGGCTGAAATGTCTCAGCGAAAGGACAAAAAGGAGAAAGAAGGATTTCTTGGCGCTGTAGATGAGCTGATTCAAAACGGGATGCTGGATGCTGTGAGATTTTTTGACCGACTGGGTCCGTCATCGAGAGAGGTGTACGAAGAACTAAGAGACGGTCTCGATAAAAAAATCAAGCACATCGATGAGGCAAAGAAACACGTTGTCTCACTTCTGAAAAAATACAAGGTTTCTCCCGATATTTTCAAGGGCAAGAATGCAAAAAAAGTGCCTTGCAGGTTTGGAGACAAAACCCTGTTCCTGACGAGAGGGCAGATCATGGAGCTGTATCTTTTGAGCAAACGCCCGCAGGGACAACAGCACTTGTATGGAGGAGGTATTCGCACCAAGGAAAGCGTTGAGCCTGTCAAAGTCACCCCTGAAATGATCGAAACAACGGTATCGAAGCTTTCTGAGGACGAGCGGAATTTCGCAGATGAGCTGCAACACTTCCTGGCTAAAGACTGCGCCAAGTGGGGAAATGAAACCAGCCTGACCCTGTATGGCTATGAAAAGTTCGGAGAGGAACATTACTACCCGATCCAAGTGGACAAAAACAGCACGAACACGATGATGTCCGAGGAAGCGGCGCCTGAAAACTATTATGCAGTTCTCAATATGGGCATGACCAAAGCGCTTAACGAAAAAGCAACAAACGCTTTGTTCGTCGGAGACATGTTTGATACGTTCAGCAGCCACGTTGACAACATGAGCACCTTTGCTGCGTATGCCGCCCCCATAGCCGACTTGATGCGGTGGATCAACTACAAAGGCGAAGGCGGCTCTGTGAAGACCATGCTTGAGCGGAAGTACGGATCCGGCGGGCAACGGTACATCCTTAACCTTGTAAGAAGCATCAACGGAAGCGTTGCAAAGGATTATTCGCCGCAAATTCAAGAAATTCTCATCGGGAAGGTTAAAACGGCGATGGTGGGTGCGAACATCAGAGTAGCGTCTCAGCAGCCGACGGCAATTTTCCATACAAGAGCGGTAATGAACCCTAAGTATCTTGCGCAAGGTGCGGCGGCGACCCCGAAGCAGATTGCAGCAGCCGTAAAGCTTGCAGAAGAATACTGCCCAATCGCAAAATGGAAGAGTTGGGGTTTCTTCGAAACGCACGTCGGAAAGAACCTGCGGGACATGCTGTTTAACAGCCAGCGACCCATTGAAAAAATCAAAGATCTATCTATGGCGTTGGCAGGGAAAATGGACCAGATAACTTGGGCAATGCTTTGGCGTGCATGCGAAGCGGAGACAAGAGCTGCGTTCCCCGGGTTGGAGGGCGAAGCACTCTATTCCCTTGTGGGCAAACGGTTGGCGCATGTGATCGACTACACGCAGGTGGTAGATTCGCCGCTTCACAGGACTGCTCTGATGCGGAGCAAAAACGGATATGTGCAGATGGCTACGGCGTTTATGTCCGAACCGTCCAAGACTTGGAACATGTGGCAAGGCGTGATCTCCGCTTATGCGGCAGACAGGAAAAACAAGGCTGCCCAAGCCGCCGTATTCAGAATGCTTGGCGTTTTTACCGTAACCGGCATCGCGAATGCGCTGGCACAAAGCCTGAGTGATGCATTCCGTGACAATGACGAGGACGAAACGTGGCTGCAAAAATATGGTGAGGCGCTCGGTGGAAATGTTATCGACAACTTGAACCCGCTGAACCTTCTGCCGTATTTCAAGGATGTGGTCTCAGCATTCAAAGGCTATTCGCCGTCGAGGCTTGACACGAAATCTATTGAATCGCTTCAGCACATCGTTGACAGCGGAATAAAACTCTGGCAGGGCAAGAACACAGCGAGCGGATGGAAATGGCTGAAGATGAGTGCAGAGGTCATAAGCGTTACCACCGGCATCCCCATCGGAAACGCAATCAGGGAGGTTTATTCCATCTACAACACCGGCGCAATGGCGTTTGGTGGCAAGCCGCTGCCGATGCAAACTGAAACAGCGAACACAAAATCTGCCTACGCAGCATTGTACGGCGCATGGGTGACCGGCGACCAAAAGGTTTGGAACCGGGTAACCGGGAAGATGGAAAAATGGGACAACCCGAAGGACGAAGCATCGATTGACACCGGGCTTGCGCAGAACCTGATGACCGGGGATCCCAGAATCGCAGATGCCTACGAAGCCAAGGAGAGGGGTGACGTTGCAGAGCTTAACCGGCTGCGCGGCGAAATATCCGCAGACTACTCCAACGGCGTGATACCCGACAGCCGGGTGTGGGAAATTGTAGACAAGGCGATTCTGCTTTACGAGGCTGCGGAAAACCCCGCTGAGGTAAAGCCGGAAGAACCCCGGACGCTCAATGCGAAACTGTTCACTATGGAAGACGGCAGGAATGCTGTACAAAGCGTTGTAGACGGATCTGGAAGCCTTGATGATGCCCGCCTTGTGGTAGCTGAACTTGTGGCTGACAGCGGCGCAAAAGACCCTGAAAAGACGGTTTACGGCGAACTGAAGGGGCATCTGAAACCGCAGTACATTGCGGCGGTGAAAGCTGGCGATACGGGAAAAGCCGGACGGATTGAAACTGTGCTGACCGACCTGTTTGGTGTGGAGGAAAGCGATCTGGACAAATGGATTGTTGACGATAATGCGGAAAGTGCGCGCACAGCAATATCCAGCGGCGATTCTGAAAGCGTGACGGCAACGGTGGCTGCGATGCGTGAAGACGGCGTGCCTGACAGCACGATTAAGAGCCGCATCAACACTACCGCCAAGGATCTGTGGAAGACCCACATGCTGAACGGCGATGTGGACGAAGCCAAACAGCTTGAGAACCTGCTGATCGGATTGGGACTGACCGGAGCCTCCGGCAAACCGCTTTACACAGAAGAAACCTTCGAGGGTTGGGCAGAAAATTTGCCCGAAAATTAAAAATGGGGCGAAACGCCTCTACCTGCTCTGCTATCATTAGTAGGGCAGGTCTTTTTAAAGGGGGCATAGCAGCAATGGTAACCACAAGAATGGTGTGTTTTGGCACGACCACCGACAATGAACCGATACTGATACAAAAAGGCGACTACAACAGCCGGACGATCCTTCTGGCGTTGTTTGATTCGCCCGGAACACCCGCAGATTTGACTGATGCGGTGTTTTCTGTGGTGTATCGCAAAAATGGCATAAATTCCAAGCCATTTGAAGTGCAGCGTACCGACGAAGAAAGTAATTTCGTCCGCTTCACCTTCTCCGGTTCTGTGGCTGCCGAGCCCGGAAACGGCGTGCTGCAGCTTCGAATGTACAAGGAAGGCGGGTTGGTGCAGAGTGCGCTGATCCCCTTCTCTGTACTTTTCTCTCTTGAGGACGGAGAAGGCTACACCGACCCGGAGCCTGCGTTTGCTGCGCTTATTGCAGAGGCAAGGGAAGCAATATCCGACGCCGAAAAATTGCCATACATCGGCGACTCAGGGAACTGGGTGCTGTGGGACAGCGAAAAAAACGAATACATGGACAGCGGCATTTCAGCCAAAGGAAACGCCATCCGCATCCTTGGAAGCCTTAGTGATGTTTCTCAACTGCCGGAAGATGCGGATCGAGGAGATGCCTATCTTGTTGAGGGCGATTTGTACATCTATTCCACCATGTGGGAAAAGGCGAATGTGGAAGGGATCGCAGGAAAAGATGGAAAGCCCGGGGAAGACGGAGCAGATGGAATCAGCCCTACGGTTTCCGTTGTGAAAAGCGGCGGCAAGGTAAGCCTTACCATTAAAGATGCAGAAGGCGAAACCACCACAGACATTTTTTCCATGCTCGACCTTTTCCCTGTTGGAAGCTGGTGGATCAGCGACGATCCCACAAGCCCCGCACAGTTGATGGGCGGCACATGGGAAATCATGACTGGCAGAGTGCTGCTGGGCGCAGGGACCTTTAGCAGCGGCGTGACTTACGCAGTTGGCGAAACTGGTGGAGCGAACAGCAAAAACATCACTAAAGCCAACCTGCCGACCGATGCTGTTGCCAGCGTTGTGAACAATACAGGAAGCGCAATTGCTACTGTGACTTCCTACAGCTCAACCAGCAGCGGAGGAGAATGGGCAGACGGCGCATACAAGACCGTTACGATCCGCACAGCGGTAAACAATAACGTGGTGACCAGAGAAACCTTGGACATCCGGCAGCCGTACTATGTGACGAACATGTGGAAGCGAATAGAGTAAGAAGGAAGGTGAAAGAATGCGTGAAGATGTATACGATCAGAACGGCAACCTTCTGATGGATTATGACCCTATGCTTGGGCGTGTCGTTGAAGGCACAAGGACGGTACACGTCGCAGAGCAGCAAGCAATAGAAGAACAATCTCGTCTTGAGGTGCTGAAGACCTACCCCAACGGCGGGAAGGATGTGCGCAGAGTGGTGGACGTGGAGGGGCAACCGTACATCCCCGCCCATGACGAGCAGGTGGAATGCCTTGTGTACATCCCCTATACGGAGGAGGAGCTGGAGGAAATGCGCCGACCCACGCAGGAAATGCGCATCGCCGCCCTTGAAAAGGAAAACGCAGATCTGAAAGAAGCGCTGGAACTGCTTTTGTCCGGGGAGGTATCCGAAGATGGCTAACCCTTGGAAGAAAAAGGTGCTTGAATACAACAAACGGCGGGCAGCACAAAGCGAAGCCGCAGCAGATTTTTTGATGCTGTTGGCGGCGATCCCCCAGGGCAGGATGAAACAGCTTTTGAGGGATGAGGCTTGTGCTGCGATCCTGAAAAAATACGGATACGAGGCAAGCGAAGAATGAACATAGCCGAATTTGCCATATCCAAAATCGGGCAGGGATACATCTACGGCGCAAAGGGGCAGACCTGCTCGCCAAAATTCCGAAAACAGCAAGCCGAGCAATACCCTGAGCAGGCGCAGAATATTCTTGTGACCGGTTCAAAATGGGACGGCGTGCCTGTGTGGGATTGTGCGCAGCTTACCCGCTACGCTGCCGAAGCGGCGGGGCTTACGCTGCCAAGCGGCGCCACCAGCCAATGGACGAAGGCAGATTGGGCTGAAAAAGGCGAGATAGGCACGATCCCGGCAGGGAAGACGGTGTTTGTTTACAGGAAATCCGGCAGCAAAATGCAGCACACAGGCGTGGCTATCGGCGACGGAACATGTGTGCATGCGAGAGGGACAGCGTATGGCGTTGTGCGGCAACGGATGGACGAATACCCATGGACGCATTGGGGACTGCTGAAAAGCCAACAGAAAGGGGAAGACACGATGGAAACCAACGCAATGATCATCAGCGGGGACGGCAACCCGGTAAAGCTGCGGGCAGACCCCAGCACCGAAAACGCCTACATAGCGAAGCTCGATGTAGGGACCGCTGCGAACGTGCTGAAAGAAGTTATGGTTGGCAACGAAAAGTGGAGCTTTGTGATGGCTGGCGGAAAGAGCGGATACATCATGAGCAAGTTTCTTGAGGATGTTCCCGCCATGGCACAGCCACAGGAAAAAGCGAGCGACAACGTGCAGATAGAGCTGCCCCGCACCCTTGCGGAAGCCCTCTCTGATGCGATAAAGAAAGTGCTTTAAGCGCAAGAAGGGAGGGGATTCCAATGCAGGACATGCTGAAAAAAGCGGGCGAGAAAGTGATTGACTACATCATTCCCGGGGCGTGCGCTGCGGTTTTGCTGTGGTTCGGAAGGCTGCCGGAAAACATCCGGGAAGCAGTTCCGTTTTTGGCTGTTGCCGCAATCGCACTTTGTTCCATCATCCAAAGCGGAAGGACGCGGAGTGAAATTGGTAAGCTACGCAAGATCCATGAAGAAAGCGACAGGGCAAGCGACCTGATGAGCGAAGCTATGAGGGCGCAGATGGACGATGCCATGGGGAAACTGTACGCAGGCTGCGTGCAGCGGGGGTACAGCACCGAAGACGAACGCCGGTGCTACGAGCGCATGGAAAGAGCGTATGAGGGCATTGGTGGAAATGGAGAAGCAAAGCGGAGAGCGTCAAAGTTTTTCGCGCTTAGAACCGAAGAAGAATGGAAAGCTGCCAAATAACAAAGGAGGAAATTTTTATGAAGAAGTTTTTTGTGTTCCTGATCGCTGCGCTGGCTGTTGCAGCCATGTGCAGCTTCGCCGCTGCGGAAGATTACAGCGTTGAAACCGTCCCTGCCGAGCCCTTCAATTGGGCGTATCTTGGCACCATCGCCGGATCTGCCGCTTTTACCCTGCTTGTGGTGCAGTTTGTGAAGGTTCCGCTGGACAAGGTGTGGAAGATCCCCACAAGACTGCTCGCCTACGCCATTTCATTGATTACCATGGTCACCGCTGCCGCTTTTACCGGGAATATAACTGCCGACGGTGTACTGCTGGCTGTGTTTAATGCATTTGTGGCTGCAACAAGTGCTTATGGGATGTATGAGATTACTTTTGCCAAGGCGGAAACCAAGCCGCCCAAAGAGTGAGGAGTGATGCCGGATACCATTAACCGCAAGCATTATAGATGCAGCGATCAAAGAATGCGTGCTCAGCGAACGCGACAGGCACATTCTGCGCCGGGTAATGATCGATGGCATACACTATGAGAAAATAGCTGAGGAATTGGATGTTTCCAGAAACACGGTGCAAGCCGCAGTTGCGAAGTGGAAACCAATTGTCCTGGCTTTTATGACCACCTGAGGGTGGTCTTTTTTTGTGCTTGAATTGGGCAATGATTGTGCGGCTTTTGGCTCGATAGAAAAGGCTGCTGGTGAGAAAATTCAGCTGTGGGAAACCACAATAACAATAAAAAGGAGATGATCTGTTAATGGAAGTTGAAAAGTACGCGTCCAAAGGCGTGGCTGGCGCCGGTTTGGGCTTGGGCATCGCCGGGACGGCACTGGGCTTGCTGAACGGCAACGCAGGCAACCTGCTTGGCGGGCTGTTTGGCTGCAACCATGGGGATGCCGCCGCTGCAATGCTTGCCGCTGCTGCCATGAACAACACCGGCTGCCACCGTGTGTGTGGCGAAAACGAGCCTGTGAACCGCTATGAGCTTGGTTTGCAGCAGCAGCTTTCCGCCGAAAAGAGCGAGAACGCCCTGCTGAAGAGCAACATTTACACCGATCAGAAACTGGTTGATGTTTACGCTGCTCTGCAAGGTCAGATCAAAGAGCTGGCTGGCGAAGTGCGAGCAAACAAGGATGCTCAGTGTGCTATCAACACTGAACAGGCTGTTTACAACGGCACGAACACCGCAACCATCAACTGCCTGCGTGGTCAGGTGTTTGATCTGCTCAACTTGACCAAGCGTGTTGTGCCCAACACCAGCATCTGCCCGGGCTGGGGTGACGTGACTGTATCCGTTACTCCTGCTGCCGCTGGCACTGCAGCCGGGGCTTAACAGTCCAGAAGCCGGGGGAGAAATCCCCCGGCGATTTGAAAGGAGCGTGTGTGAATGTTCGTACCAATGGAAGATGTTGTTGGCGGCGTAAGCGACTATGTGAAGAGCGAGATCCTGCCCAACCTGCCCACAAACGGCGTGGCGGGTTTTGGCGTTGGCGTTGCGACTGCGCTTGCGTTGCGGCAAGGTGAAAAGATCATCCGCAATTTGGCTGCACATCCGCTGGCGGCCATGCTGGACGTGGTGACGGAGGCAGGCGTTGATGTGGATGCGCTGAAGGATGCCGCCATGGAGGCGATGCCCGCAGAAGGATTGAGCATTGAGATCGGCTTTGGTGCGACCAAGAGCCACAAGCTCACTTTCGTTAAGGACGATGTGAAAAAGCTGTACAGCATGATCACGAGGTGAAAAAAATGAAAGAAATCATGGAAGTGGCGAAGTATATTCGCAAAGAGCTGAAGACCGCAGACGAATATGCGTATGAATCGGTAAAGCACAAGGAACAGTATCCCGACATGGCGCAGCATTACTATCGTAACGCGCAGGAACATTTGGACATTGCCGACGACATGCATGAAGGCGCTGTCCGACTGATCGAGGAGGCGAAGCGCAGCGGCGTTGAAGCCAGCGACATGATGAAGCGCATGTGGGGCTTTGAGCATGAGATGATGATCGAGGAAAAAGAATGTGTTTCCCGGAAGCTCGCCATGTTCAGAAGTTGATTTTTACCCTCTGTCGGGCAACTGGCAGAGGGTAAAAATTGTTGATAATAGTGTTGATAATAGACATCGTTTTTGACCAAAAATGAGTGTGAAAGAGAAAAAGCAAAAACCCCTGAAACCGTTAAGTTTCAAGGGTTTTCTTGGTGAGCCCGGCGGGATTCGAACCCACGACCTTTTGATTCCCAATCAACGGTTAAACTGCGAAAAACAAGGGTTTTTGAATGCAATGTTACCAGTAGGATAGTAGTAAATCAGATGTCGTTAATAATTTTCTGGAGGCTTTCGAAATCAGCTTCTTGATAGGCTTTGGTCATGCTGGCATCGGCGTGACCCATGAGAGCCGCCTTGTCGGTGTCGCTGCCACGAACATTTTTAAGAAGATTGGAGAATGTGTGGCGGCAGGAGTATGGAACGCGGTTCTGAAAGCCCATTCGCTCCATGAGAGGGTCAAAGCAGAACTTCCGGAAATAATTATCGCTCATCCTTTTGCCATCTTTCAGACGAGGAAAAAGCCACTCGCTGTCAGCGGCAAGCCTTTCTGACAGTATCGGGGCAATCTTTGGAGAAACAGGCACAGGTCTGTCAATGCCCGCTTTCGTCTTTGAACCGCCTGTAAGACAATTTGTGCGTGGATCGTAAGCTGATTTTGCGAGCGCCAACATTTCACCTGGGCGGAACCCAAGGTAGCACATGCAGACCACATAAGCAGCATAAGGCTCATGCGCCATGGCTGCCTTCAGTAGTTCCAGTTCTTTGAAGGTGAAAGGTTCTCTGGAGAGCTTCTGCTGGTTGCCTGTATACAGCGATTCTGCACGGTTTTTGTCCACGATGTCGTTTTGCATTGCGTATTTGTAAAGAAGAGACACAAGTGTTTTCATGTTTTCTTTGGTGCGTTTGCCAGATGGACAGGCATCCATACAAGACTGCAGATCGCTGGCTCTGATTTGTGCAACTTTATAATGGTGGATTGAGTCGAAATGCTTGTGCGCAGCTTGATAACACATGAATGTGCTGCGTGTGATTCGCTCCGAATACACGTTCGCCCACAGATGGTACAACTCATCAAACGAAATCGAAGATTGACGTTGCGGCTGACCAAGCAATAGTTCTGGGCAGAATGCCAGAGCTTCTTTTTTTGTTTTGAAACCGCCTTTAGTCCTGTATACTGCTGTTTTTTTGCCGTCGCGAATTTTCCAGCCAGAAACGACGCGTGCTGTCCAAGTGGGTCCTCTTTTATAAGCTGTACCTGTGCCGTTACCGCGGGTCTTAACGTTTCTTTTTCGCGGCGCCTGAGCAGCTCCACACCATGGGCAGAATGGTGTTTCTTCCATATCTTTGTGGCAACGAATGCATTTTTGCATGGTACGTCACATCCTTAATTACATGTGCTTGCCCTTTTTTATTAATATCAATAAGACGGCGAGCGAAAGCAAATAACATACTGCAATCAGACCAATGCCTGAATAAATGTCAAGCAGTTTGGGTCTTATCGCATCGGCGCCAAGCCAGTCGATCACAAGCGAAATAATCATATGAACCAAGGCAAGGGGAAGCGGTGCGATGGTAAGGGCTGGGAAAATGGCAAAACTTAATGCAGAAGAAAAATCTTCAGTCTTTTTTTTGTAATAGTATTTTTGAGATGTTTGTTCTTCGAGACTTTCGTCTTTCTTTTTTATTGTCGCTTTAAGAAGAGAAATTCTCTGGTTTTTTTCCTCAATTTCTTCGTGCAAACTGGAAATCACGAACGCCATATATTCCACATCATTAAGATTTTCGGTTGGGCTTTCGAAATCGGTGTTGTCGCTTTTTTCTGCATCGATCAGATCAATATCGCATCGCTTTCTATCTGTACGCTTACGCGGTCTTGCAGAGTTTTCCATGCTCAAGCCTCCTTAAAAAACCTTGTTCGTCCCAAGCGCAATTACGAACGCAACCATCAAAAGAACAATAATCACAAGCATGCCCCAAAAAACATTGTGACGTTTATTGTCGAGCGATCTGCTTTGTTCTTCTGCTTTTGCAGCACGTTCTTCGGCTTTTACGGCTCGTTCGTACTGGTTTGCGGCATGCCGTTCCAGTTTTTCGATCTGGCTTTTGAGAAAATCGGTATTTGTTTTATAAGTTTCCTGTTGGGTTTTGCGCTCACGCTCACGTTCCTCTGCTTGGATCTTGTTTTGTTCCCGAAGAAGATGAAGCCGGTCTTCGTAGTGTTCTCTCAATTCGGCAGCTTTCCGCTCGTAGTAACTGCGCGTTTCGTCGATTTCAACAAAAAGCTCGGATGCCAGGGCGCATGAATTGTGTCCCGTGTCGCTGCCCATTATCCGTTTGTAATCCTCGCCTAATTCAAAAAACGCCACCAACTGAGTGATTGTGTACTGGCTGGCGGTCTTTTTAGAAACGAGCCTGCTTATGGTCGATTTGCTGAGAAGTGCGTTTTCCGCAATTTGATCGTAAGATTGACCGCAAGTCTTTACCCGGTCAATGATAAGCTCAACCAATTCAACAGATACCAATGGTTTTCCCCCTTGTTGTTTCATTTTAGAACGGGTTTTGAAACGATTTGACTATAGACGAAACAGCGGTCTTCGCTTATGATTCCTCCATCACCCAAGGAGGGAGGGACACCATGGATACGCTTCATGCCATCATGACTTTGCTGGACCGCATCACCAGCGAAGAAGAGCTGGAGAGGATTTACGCTTTCATAAAGAAGATCCATCGCCGAAAGGGTAAAAAGCAGTTTGGCGATGACTCCTTTTAACGAAAAGATTTTCACTTCCCAAATGGCGCGGGAGGGTGTACCATATGAACAAGAACAAACGTTCCCCTCTCCTGTGCCCTGCATGCAACGGAAACATGAAAAAACCACGCCAGCAACCAAAATGCAATTCTCTTAATCATATCACTCGTCTTTTGATCGAAACTGTCTGGAGGATAAAGCATGAGCGAAATTGACAAGCTGATCGCATACATACTCACCCTTACACCAGAGCAAGTGGACAAAGCTATTTGTTTAATGCCAGAGCTGATTGCAACAATTGAAGAACCTTGCCAGCCTGATCTTCAGAAAGACCCTTTGCAAAGTCTATGAGTTTTCGCTGGTTTTCGGTTAGTCCGTCATCTGTGACGGGCTTTTTTTGTTCTTCTGTGACGGGCTTTTTATGTTCTTCTGGCTGCTTTTCTTCTATTAGATCGGATTTTTGAATACCGAAATAATTAGCCAACATTTCAATTTTATCTATTCGTGGGTATTTATTTGCCATAACCCAGTTGTTGAATGTTGAAGTGGGAACATTTAGTATATCAGCCAGTTCTTTTTGAGTTTTGCCAGATTGTTCAATGTAGAATAGAAGATTTCTTGCAAAAATCTCTTTGTTACCAAGATTCGACATTTCTTCACCTCCCCTCTGTAATGCATATAATACACCAAATCCCCTAAAAAGTAAATAAATTTAGAAAAAAATCCTCTTTTAGGGGTTGACAATCAATTTCCCGTATAGTACTATAGTCCCAGAAATCCTCTTAAAGAGGATTGGAAAGGAGGGATGAGGATGGCGAAGATTACTATGAAGGCAGCACGAGTGAACGCAGGACTGAGCCAAAAAAAAGCGGCGGTTGCTTTGCGTGTAAGCAACAAAACACTGTCGAGTTGGGAAACTGGCAAGTCTTTCCCCAAGGTAAATCAGATTGAAGATATCTGCGAGCTTTACAACGTTTCCTACGATGATCTTATTTTTTTGGCTAACAATTCGCTTTAAGAGGATTTAAGGAAGGGGAAAGTATGAACGAACTATCCATTTTCAAAAATGCGGACTTTGGAGAAATCCGAACCATAATGCAGGAAGGCGAACCGTGGTTTGTGGCTGCGGATGTGTGTCGGGCGTTGGAGATTGGCAATCCAACAATGTCCCTTGGTCGCTTGGATGAAGACGAAAAAATGACCCTAAATTCAACTGAGGGTCATTCCGGGCAGCGTGGAGGCGCACAGTTTCTTAACGTTGTCAACGAACCCGGTCTTTACTCCCTTGTCCTTGGCAGCCGGAAACCAGAGGCAAAAGCCTTCAAGCGGTGGATCACCCATGAAGTGATTCCTGCCATCCGCAAAACAGGCGTATACGCTGCGCCCAACGTTGATAGCGAAATGATGTTCCGCATTGCACAAGCCATGCAGGAAAAGGAAGCGCAGATTGCCAGACTTGAGCAGCAGAAGGAAGAGATGAAGCCCAAAGCCCTGTTTGCGGATGCGGTAAGCGCAAGCAACACTTCCATTCTTGTAGGCGATCTTGCAAAGCTCATCCGGCAAAACGGTTTTGAGATTGGTCAGAAACGGCTGTTCGCTTGGCTGCGGGAGAACGGCTACCTTATCAAGCAGAACGGCGCAAGCTGGAACATGCCTACACAGTCCAGCATGGAAAAAGGACTGTTTGAAGTGAAAGAAACGGCTGTGACCCATGCAGATGGGCATATTTCCATTAGCAAAACCCCGAAGGTAACGGGCAAGGGGCAGGTTTACTTCATCAACATTTTTCTTGAGGATGCTCTGATCGCAGAACAAGTGCCTTAATTAGACACCAAAGGAGGAAAAACAGTTGAATTTACGGCGGAAGAGAAAAGAAAAAGGGCTGACGCAGGAACAGTTAGCTCAGAAGGCGGGAATAACCGCTTCGTCTGTTAGTAACTATGAAAACCACAAGAGAGAGCCCCGTATTCGGGCGTTGAAGCAAATTGCCAAGGCGTTGGAGTGCAGTTTGTATGATTTGCTGGGAGAGGATGAAAACGATGAATAAAAAAGTCATGGATGCGGTAGCAGTTCGGGCGCTGCTCGACGATATGGAGAAAAAAACAGGGTTCACCGTTTCTCCGAACGAAGCCGCAGGGGTACTGGGGTGTGATCCTTACAGCCTTACTGTGGCTGCCAAAAGTGGGAATCTTGGGTCGATCCGTCATTTTTGGGCAGGCAACAACTTGCGCATCAGCCGCCTTGATGTGCTGTCCTTTTGTGGCAGACATCCGCTGCAAATGGATGCGAAGCAGGCTTTGCCTTGGGAGCCGGTACGATGAGCGGCTCATGGCGCATGGGGGAAACGCCATCCGGCATCCCTCGCTTTTACCGGGATGGTGGATGGCAGATCCGCCTGATGAGGGTGAAAGGATGCGGAAACGCACCCGCCAAAAAGGAATGGGCTTTATATCACAAGGGGCACAGGGTGTGGGAGGTGCAAGGCTGCAGCAAAAGCAAGGCAGCCATCGCACAGGCTGATGCGTGGATCGCATATGAAAACGGAGGGAGGGAATACGTATGAAAAAACTGATGAAAAAACTGCTTGTGATGGTGCTGATTGCGACGATGCTTCCTGCCGCCGCAGCTGCGAACGAGGTTGACGTGTACCCGATAGCAATGGTCAACGTCAACGCTGACAGTTGGCTTAATGTGCGGCAGGGACCAGAAAAAGACGTGATTGGATTTTTGCCTCCAAAAACCGATGTGGTGATCCTTGCTGAGGTGGGCGACTGGGCGTTTGTGAGTACTGTTGCCAGGATGAATGAAGGAAAGGGACCTATCGGCTGGGTTTCGGCGCGTTATTTGATCAAATACAGTGCGTTTGTCCAAAAAAAAGATGCCCAGCGCGCCAACGCTGGGCAATGGTAGAAAGGACCTGATGACATGAAGATTATATCAAAGACGAAGCAAAAGCGCAAGTACAAAATCACATACGAGTGCGTGGACGAATTTTGGATGGCGGCAAAGCGCGGAACCATTGAGACCTGCGCAACGAGCGAAAAAGAGGCGATCCGCAACGCAATGTACCGGGTGAACGACCAGACGATGCGTGTGATCAGCGTGGAGGTGGGAAAATGATGTATGCAAGTTTCGACGAATACTGCGCCGACGAAGTGAAACTGGCATTTGAATGCCCAAACTGCGGTGCTGAGTGGTTTGACGTGGGATTTGGATACGAAAACGCAGCCCCTTACGGCATGTGCGTGACCGATCACCCCGCGGTTGGGAAGAATTCCTGCGCCGAATGTGCGATCTCTCGCGCGAAGATCGAACATTACGTTGCTTTCCTGACGAGCTGGGAGGATCGCCGGGCAGAATTTATCGTTTACTTCTGCGAACGCCCCATGATCAGCGGTTCTGATTCGGAAGGCATCAAAACGCTGTTTGATTTGCTTGTAAAGCACGAAACCGATTTATTTTTCAGCGTAGCCAAAGATTTCGTCCAGGAAACCGGCGAAATGAAATCCCTTTTCATCGATTATTTGCGGGAGGTGTTATAAGTGGAGCTTACACATTGGAAAAAGCTTGAAAATCCCGACTACATCGGAAGCTATGCCTTCCAACCGGGGGAGGAAAAGACGGTAACCATCAAAGGATGGAGCCGCAGAGACGTGACCAGCCCTGATTCTAAGACTAAGGAACACACGATTATCTCGTTTGTAGAGAACGAAAAGCCGCTGGTCCTGAACGCCGGAAACGCCAAGATGATCTCCAAACTGGCTGGCAGTTCCTACGTTGAGCATTGGGTGGGATTAAGAATCGTGCTTGGTGTAGA
>JAZSIF010000053.1:0-3842 GCA_045533675.1 Eubacteriales bacterium
TACTTGAGCTTTTCGGGGTCTGCCAGTGCCTCGGTGTTGTGGGGATCAATATAGCGCAAGAAGTACCAAGAAGAACCCGCCCATTGAGGCATGGTATCGGTCTCTCTCTTTGCCGCACCTCCGCACTTGGGGCAGTTGCAGTTGACGAACGCCTCGATTTTTGCCAAGGGACTCTCGCCGCCCTCACCGGGCTCGAAGTTCTTAACCTCGGGCAGACGCAGAGGCAGCTCGCTATACGGAACGGGAACGATGCCGCAAGAGGGACAGTGAACGACCGGAATGGGCTCGCCCCAATATCTTTGGCGGTTGAATGCCCAGTCTTTCATTTTGTACTGTACGCCCATCTCGCCGATGCCCTCTTGGGAGAGGTGCTCGATCATGCGTGCGATGGAATCCTTTTTGTTATCATAACCGTTGAGGAAGTCGGAGTTGACCATCTCGCCGTCACCCGTATAGGCAGCCGTCTCGATGTCACCGCCCTTGATGACCTCAACAATATCAATGCCAAACTTCTTGGCAAACTCATAGTCGCGCTCGTCGTGAGCGGGCACTGCCATAATGGCGCCCGTTCCGTAGCCCATCATAACGTAGTCGGCGGCATAGATCGGGATCTTCTTTCCGTTGAGAGGATTGATTCCCGCAATTCCCTCAATTTTCACGCCCGTCTTATCCTTATTGAGCTGGGTACGCTGAAACTCAGTCTTCTTGGCGCATTCCTCGCGGTAGCTCTCGATGGCATCCATATTGGTGATCTTATCACGGCAACGCTGGAGCATCGGATGCTCGGGAGCGATGACCATAAAGGTCACACCGAAGAGGGTATCGGGACGGGTGGTATAGATGCGGAGGGTTTCGTCGGCTCCGTCCACCTTAAAGTTCACGAAGGCACCCGTGGACTTTCCGATCCAGTTGACCTGTTGCTGCTTGACCTGGGGCAGATAGTCCACATCCTCAAGACCCGAGAGGAGACGGTCCGCGTACTTGGTAATCCGCAGATACCATACGTCCTTGGATTTTTGTACGATATCGTTGTGACAGATGTCGCACTTTCCGCCCTGAGAGTCCTCGTTGGAAAGGACGACCTTACAGTGGGGGCAGTAGTTGACCAGTGCCGTATCGCGGAATGCCAGACCGTTCTTGAAGAGCTCAAGGAAAATGTGCTGCGTCCACTTATAATAATTCTCGTCGGTGGTATCAATGGTGCGAGTCCAGTCAAAGGAGAAGCCTACCCTTTTGAGCTGACCCGTGAATTTTTCGATGTTGGCATCGGTCAGGATTCTGGGGTGGGTATTGAACTTGATGGCGGAGTTCTCCGTAGGGAGTCCAAACGCGTCAAATCCAATGGGAAACAGAACGTTGTAGCCCTGCATTCTTCTCTTTCGGCTGACGATCTCCAAGCCGGAATATGCCTTGATGTGTCCCACGTGCATACCCGATCCGCTGGGATAAGGGAACTCCACCAGTCCGAAAAATTTCGGCTTATCGGAGAGATCCTCTGCCTCAAACGCCTTCTTTTCTTCCCAAATCTTCTGCCACTTCTGTTCAATGGATGTGTAATCGTATTTCATGTCACTTCTTCTTTCTTGTATATTTCGGGAGATCAATCTCCGTAAAGCTTGTCTAAGTTATAAAATTCTCTCGCCTCGCGGTTAAAGATGTGGACGATCACGTGGCTGTAATCTACCAGGAGCCAGGTATTGTTGTCCCGCCCCTCTACCTGATAGGGCGTTACGCCGCGCAAGCCGATGCGATACTCGGTCTCATCCGCCAGCGCCTTGATCTGCGTCCCGGTATTACCGGTACAAAGCACGAAATAATCGGCGATCTCGGTCTTTCCCTCTACGCAAAGCACCTTAATATCTCTTCCCTTTTTGGAATCCAGCACCTCGGCAATGGCTTCTGCCAGCTCTCGTGCCGACGCGTTTTCCAAAGACGGAAGCGCCTTTTCCATATTTTGGATTTGATCCATATCCAAATACCAACCTTTCTTCACTATACACTCTTATTATTTTAATGCAAAACATGGGTTTTGTCAATAGATTTCCATCTTCTTTTCAGGTTCTCGGGATCGACGGTCCCTCCTTCCCGATCTCTTCCGCGGAAAATATACGATAGAAACAGTCCGATTCGTAAATCTCACGGAATTGGGGGTTGTCTCCATTCAAAAAATATCCCACGGGATCGAAGCCTTCCTCTTCCTTTCCGAAGTGACTCCTCAAAAGCTCGTCCATCGCCTTAGCGGACAGAACGTAATAGGAACCGCCGTTTTTCCCTCGCACGTCCGATCCGGGTGCGGTGACAAAAAGAATTCGCTCCGAGGAAAGCTCCATTGCCGCCCCTGAAAGCATCAGAATATCGGAGAAACCGAGATCCGTCTCCACATCCGCTAACATCGCCGTTGCCAGGCGCACCAGCTTCATGGGAGATCGTCCGTCCAACGCTTCCCTTAACAGCGCCGCGAGGAAGAGCTTTTGGGCATCCAACCGTCCGAGATCTCCTTGCAGATAATCGGCGCGATAGCGAACAAACCATTCCGCCTCCTGTCCATTCAGCGTTTGTTTTCCCTCCTTGAGGTGAATCGAAAGCCCTTGGGCGGGATCTTCATAATCCATGGACTCAGGCAGGGTAATCTCCACGCCGCCAAGGGCATCCACTCCCTTTTGAAAGGACTCCGCACCGAGACGAACATAGTGATCGATGGAAACCCCCAGTGCCTCCTCCATCCTGTCACAAAAAGCGCGCATTCCGCCCAAGGCGGTGGGCGCCCCGTTGATCTTCCGATAGGAACCGTTTTCAAAATTTGCGTAGGTATCCCTGGGGATCTGCAAGACAGAGAGCATTCCTCTGTCTTGATCCAGAGACAAAAGCATCATCACATCCGAAAGCCCCGAGGTACGATCCCTTGCCGCCACCAAAACACGAACGCACCCCTTAGGCGCACCGTCGGTGGGCGTTGTTTCTTCAGAATCAATAGATGGATCGGAACGCATTATGCTCAAAAACAGGAGAAAGAGTAAAAAAATTCCAAGAATCCATACCCATCGATAAATTGATTGTTTATTGTGTCGAGTTTTTTCGGAAAAATCCATAAAAGCGCTCCTTGTGCCGAATTCATATCGATTGATTCAATATGTATCGACCGAGCGCCTCCATTTAAGAGTTCTCGGAAAGCCTTTCCGCGATCAGCTCGTTCCTTGCCTCAAAGCTGTCCGCGCTGATGGGAGTTCCCTCCTCCAACAGTCCTCTCATGGTCATATCAAAGGACAAAATCAGTGTATTCCGCAAGTGAGCCAATCGCTCTTTCCCGCCCATCTCTTCGGGATGGGCGTCAAAGAAATAATTTCTCAGGCGCACGCAATCCTCGAAGGTACGGGAAAGATCAATATAGTCCGCTAAATACACCAGCTGCTCGCAAAGGGTCATGCCCCTGCGGCCTGTGGTATGAAACCGAACACAGGAGATCAGCTCCCCATCGGCAAAGTCGGGATATTCGTCCGGGATCACTGCCGCCGCCGTTCTTGCGTGAAAGGTTTTAGGAGCGAACAAGTCTTCCTTGGTAACCGTCAGATCATATCTTGCGCACAGCATGAGCTGATACTCGGTTTTATACTCCTTGGTAATATCATGCAAAAGTGCCGCCCCACGAAGCAAAAGAATCTTGTCTGGGGCATACAGCTCCCCTAAACTCGCTGCCATCCTCTCGACCTCCACGGTATGGCGATATCGCTTTCCCGACATCTTCCCCGCAAGGCTTTCTCTGAGACCTTCCAGCATCGCTTCAGTAATCATGCTTCCACCTCGTCCGTATATAGTCCATGCTCTCGAATGAATTTCTCCACCCC
>JAZSIF010000025.1:0-40447 GCA_045533675.1 Eubacteriales bacterium
AGACCGCTTGGCCTCCGACTTTGCCCTGCTGGCAAGCAATCGGGACTGACGTCTGACAGATCGAATACGGAAGGAAAATCATATGATTAGAGAATACAGAACAATCGAAGAGGTTGCGGGTCCCTTGATGCTGGTCAAGCAGGTGGAGGGGGTCAAGTACGACGAGCTGGGGGAGATCGAGCTGCCAAACGGCGACGTGCGCCGTTGCCGTGTGCTGGAGGTCAACGGACGGAACGTGCTGGTTCAGCTTTTTGAATCCAGCGCGGGACTGAACCTTGCCGCGAGTAAGGTGCGCTTCCTCGGACACGGGGTAGAGCTTCCCGTGTCCCGCAATATGCTGGGACGTGTGTTTAGCGGCATGGGAGAACCCATTGACGGAGGTCCCTCCATTCTGCCCGAAAAGCATGCCGACATCAACGGCACTCCCATTAACCCCGCCGCGCGGTACTACCCCTCCGAGTTTATTCAGACGGGTGTCTCTACCATCGACGGACTCAATACGCTGGTCAGAGGACAGAAGCTGCCCATCTTCTCGGGCTCGGGTCTGCCCCACGCAAACCTTGCGGCACAGATCGCCAGACAGGCAAAGGTGCGTGGCTCGGATTCGAAATTCGCCGTGGTCTTTGCCGCCGTGGGTATCACCTTTGAGGAAGCCGACTTCTTTATCTCCGACTTTAAGAAAACGGGTGCCATCGACCGCACGGTGCTCTTTATCAACTTAGCCTCCGACCCCGCCATCGAGCGTATTTCCACGCCCCGTATGGCATTGACGGCAGCGGAATATTTAGCATTTGAGTGTGATATGCACGTGCTGGTCATCATGACCGATATCACGAACTATGCCGAGGCGCTCCGTGAGGTGTCCGCCGCTCGTAAGGAGGTTCCCGGCAGACGCGGATATCCCGGTTATCTTTATACCGACCTTGCTACCATGTATGAAAGAGCGGGCAGAAAAATGGGTTCCGAGGGCTCGATTACCATGATCCCGATTCTGACCATGCCCGAGGACGATAAGACCCACCCCATTCCCGACCTGACGGGATATATCACCGAGGGTCAGATCATTCTGTCCCGAGAGATGTACCGCAAGGGCTATCTTCCTCCCGTGGATGTGCTTCCGTCCCTGTCCCGACTGAAGGATAAGGGAATCGGCGTAGGGAAGACAAGAGAGGACCACGCGGGAACCATGAACCAGCTCTTTTCCTCCTACGCGAGGGGTAAGGAAGCCAAGGAGCTGATGGTGGTGCTGGGAGAGGCGGCACTGACACCCATGGACCGTCTCTACGCCAAATTCGCCGATGCCTTTGAGGAGAAGTATATTAACCAAGGCTTCTACGAGAATCGCTCCATTGAAGAGACGCTGGATCTCGGATGGGAGCTTCTGTCGATTCTGCCCAAGAGCGAGATGAAGCGTATTAAGCCTGAGCTGGTGGACAAATACTGGCCCGTGAAATAAGGGGGAGTACCATGGCAGAAATCAGAGTTAATCCGACCCGCATGGAGCTGAAAAAGCTTCAGGGACGATATACCACGGCGCGTCGGGGACATAAGCTGCTCAAGGATAAGCGTGACGAGCTGATGCGTCAGTTTCTCGATGTGGTCCGAGAGGACAAGGCGCTCCGTTCCCGTGTGGAGACGGCACTTACCGCCTATTATCGGGGATTTAGCGTCGCCAGTGCCTCGGGGCACCCGGGCATGCTGATGGAAGCGCTGATTTGTCCCAAAAAGGAAGTCAGCATTGAGGTGGAAACAAGAAACATGATGAGCGTGACGGTACCTGAATTTCGCATGAGTGTGTCGCGAACATCCGCCTCCGAAGGCTTCAATTACGGCTTCGCCTTTACCTCGGGAGAGCTGGACGAATCGCTCCGTGAGCTGAACGGGATTCTCGAAGACCTTCTTCGCATGGCAGAGCTGGAAAAGAAAGCTCAGCTCCTCGCTGAGGAGATCGAGCGCACCCGCCGCCGAGTCAACGCCCTTGAGTATATTATGATGCCCAGATATTTGGATGCCATCAAGAGTATTAAAATGAAGTTGGACGAAAACGAGCGCGGAAACACCACTCGCCTCATGAAGGTCAAGGATATGATGCTTAAAGCGCAGCTGGAGCAGAAGCATGATGAGGAGGACGCGTAGGACGCAGAGGATGCGGGGGATGCGAGGATGCGATTTATGCCGCTTTTGAAAAAGCGGCGCAAAACTTTAATACAAAATATGTGTAGAGTTACACACCTTTCTATTCCTTGTGTTGGGTTAAAGTTTATACTTTCTTTCTAAGGTAAAAATCCGCGGGCGGCTACTGCGCCACCGCGGATTTTAATTTTTTAAAATTAAATAAAAAAAGAGATTCTCGGTGGCGTAGCAGCCGTCCGAGAATCTCTATCTTAGGCAAAAACAATATTCTATACGGTACACAAGGAATAGAAAGGTGTGTTTCTTAAACCTAATTTTGAAATAAAGTTTTGCGGAGCTTTTTGCACGAACCGAAGGCTCGTGCCCCGTAGCGTAGCGGAGGAGAAAAGCAGACCCGCGTCCCCTATGCGTCCTTTTATTCCACCGTTACCGATTTGGCGAGGTTTCTCGGCTTATCCACGTCCAGCCCCTTAAGGTCGGAGGTATGATAAGCGAGCAGCTGCATAACGACGGTTGCTGAGAAGGGCAGAAGCCGTTCGTCGGCATCGGGAAGGATGAGCCAATCGTCCGAGGGAATCTCATACTGCTTGGCAAGGGCATCGGTGGTCACGGTGACCACGTGGGCACCACGCGCCTTGACCTCTCGGATACCGCTGACGGTTTTTTCGCACACCTTCGATACGGTTGCCAGAGCGATCACGGGAACTTCGTCGGTCACCAAGGAGATGGTGCCGTGCTTCAATTCACCCGAGGCGTATGCCTCGCTGTGAATGTAGGTGATCTCCTTGAGCTTCAAGGATGCCTCGGTGCAAAGGGTGCTGTCCATGTCCCGTCCGATGTAGAAGATATGCTCGGCTTTTGTGAGATGCGCCGCTACACGGCGAACCTCATCGGAAAGACCGAGAGTCTTTTCCACCAAGGCAGGCAGCTCTTCTAAGAGAAGGGAAGAGAGCTCGGTAATTTCTCCGTCGGTCATAGTGCCTCTCAGCTTGGCAAGACGAAGAGCGACCAAATAGAGCAGGGCGCACTGTACGCTGTATGCCTTGGTGCTGGCTACGGCAATCTCGGGACCCGCGCGGGTGTAGAGCACGTCGTCTGCCTCACGGGCGACCGACGAGCCGATGACGTTCACGAGAGCCAAGGTGCGAATGCCCTTAGCTTTGGCATGACGCAGGGCTGCCAGCGTGTCGGCAGTCTCTCCCGACTGGGAAATCAGAAGAACAAGATCCCCCTCCTCCAAAATGGGATCGCGGTAGCGGAATTCGCTGGCAATCTCCACGTTGACGGGAAGACGGGCATACCGCTCGATCAGTGCTTTTCCCACAAGACCCGCGTGCATAGCGGTACCGCAGGCAACGATGTGCAGTCGCTTGATCTTTCCCAAGAATCGGTCGTCGGGAAGCTCCTCGGAAAAGTCCGCGAGACCCTCACGAATTCTCGGCTCTATGGTTTTGCGGAGCGCGTCTGGTTCCTCGTGGATCTCTTTAAGCATGAAGTGAGGATAGCCGCCCTTTTTGGCTTCCTCTACGTTCCAGCTTACCACTTCCTCCTTCTCGGTGACAGACTCTCCCGCTTCGTTGAAGAAGGAGACAGCTTGACCCGAAAGGACAGCCAAAACTCCTTCACTCAGGCGATAATAATGACGGGTGTAGGGAAGAATGGCGGGAATATCTGAGGAAATGAGACCGCCGTCCTCGGTGGCGGCAACGATCAGGGGGCTGTCACGGCGAATGGCGTAAATGATATCGGGCTCGGATCGGAAAAGAATGCCGAAGGCATAGGAGCCGCGAAGATCACGGCAAAGGCGGAAGATCGCTTCCCGCGGGTTTCCCGTTTTCTTGTAGTAGAAATCGAGAAGTGCCGCCGCGCGCTCGGTATCAGTGTCCGAAAGAAAGGTATATCCCTCTTTTTCCAGCCGCTCGCCGATCTCGGCATAGTTTTCGATGATGCCGTTGTGAACGAGAGACAGCATCTCGGTGCTGTGGGGGTGAGAGTTCATGTCGGAGGGCGCGCCGTGGGTTGCCCAACGGGTATGTCCGATTCCGGAGGAAGCTCCCTCTATCGGTTCCTCGGCGAGACGATCCGAGAGGGTCGAAAGACGACCCTTTGTCTTGACCGAGTGAAGAACACCGTCCTTGGCATAGGTGACCCCTGCCGAATCATATCCTCGGTATTCGAGGGTCTTCAAGCCCTCAAGGAGAATGGGAACACAGTCCTTGGCTCCCGTATATCCAATAATTCCACACATAATATGTTATTTCCTTTTCAATAAACCTTGTTTGACAACGTATTTGTTTTGCGGTTGCCCGCATATTTGTACCTTGTCTGCGACAGTTTTCTCTGCCGATGGAGTATCCGCCGAACATCTCGATCACTCCATACCTCGTTAACCGTCCTGAAGGGTGACGGTCTGGCGCTTTCCTTCTTATGTTTTTAAAATCAAAGACTGCCCAATCGTTCGGTGATCACGTCGGCAATGCGCTGCGCGATTCTTGCGATCTGTTCTTCGTCCATTCCCTCCGCCATAACACGGATCATAGGCTCGGTTCCCGAAGGACGAACCACGATTCTTCCCGTTTTTCCAAGCTCTTCCTTTGCCTCATCCATGGCGCGATTGACCTCGGGGTCGGAGTAGAAGGCGATCTTTCCTTCCGCGGAAATGGTCAGATTGATCATAATCTGGGGATAACGGGTCATGACTGTTGCCAGCTCGGAGAGCTTTTTGCCCTCTGCCTTCATCAGGGTCAGAAGCTGAACTGCCGTGAGCTGTCCGTCGCCCGTCGTCGCGAAATCGCGGAAAATGATGTGCCCCGATTGCTCGCCTCCGAAGGAGTAGTCCTCTAAGAGCATTTCTTCAAGTACGTAGCGGTCGCCTACCTTGGTAGCAATGAAACGGAGATCGTTCTCCTCGCAGAATTTGCCGAAGCCGAAGTTGGTCATAATGGTACCCACCACGGTGTTTCGATTCAGCTTTCCTCTCTTTCTGAGGTCAAGAGAGCAGATCGCCATGATGCGGTCGCCGTCGATCAGCTCGCCACGCTCATCTACGCAAAGGCAACGGTCCGCGTCGCCGTCAAAGGCAATGCCACAGTCAAGACCGTGCTTGACCACGTATTCAGAGAGAGACTCCATGTGGGTCGAGCCACAGTTTTGGTTGATGTTTACACCGTCGGGCGTGCTGTGCAGAACGTGAACGTCGGCACCAAGCTCACGAAAGAGGGAAGGAGCCGTCATCGATGCCGATCCGTTGGCGCAGTCGATGGCAATGTGCAAGCCCTCAAGGCAGGTGTACGCCGTGCTCTTGACGTGGCGGATGTAGTCAGCGGCAGCGGTCTGTGCATAGGTCAGCTTGCCCACCTCACCGCCTGTGGGGGTTGCCATGGGGCGCAGCTTGTCAAGAACCAGCTCTTCAATGCGCTCCTCCAGCATATCGGGGAGCTTTAAGCCGTTTCCGCTGAAAATTTTGATGCCGTTAAACTCGGCAGGGTTGTGAGAGGCAGAGATCATCACACCCGCGTCTGCCTTGTATTTTCCTACCAAATAGGCAACGGCAGGGGTGGGAACTACGCCAAGCTTGATGACGTCAGCGCCCACGGAGCAAAGTCCCGCGATCAGAGCCGCGGAGAGCATATCCGAGGAGGCGCGGGTGTCACTTCCGATGACGAAGGTGGGTCTGTGCCGACATCCATCCGCGAGGACCGTGGCGGCGGCTCTGCCGATTTCCATGGCTCTCTCAGGGGTCAGCTCGGTGTTGGCGATTCCACGAACGCCGTCGGTTCCGAAAAGTCTTCCCATAATGTTTGTTTCCTTTCTTTAATGTTTGGGTACGATGCGGTCACGGCCCTTGAAGATAGAGTCCTCGGGTACAAAGCCTCGAACCGAGGACAGGGGATAGACGATGCTGTTCCGTGCGATGACGGTACCCGGATTCAGCACTGAATTGCAGCCCACCTCAACGAAGTCTCCGAGAAACGCGCCGCATTTCTTAAGTCCCGTTTCGATCCGTCCCTCGGGTGTGGCGATCGAGACGAGGGTCTTGTCGCTCTTCACATTTGAGGTGATAGCGCCCGCTCCCGTATGGGATTTGTAGCCGAGGATCGAGTCCCCGATGTAATTAAAGTGGGGGGTCTGAACCTTGTCAAAGAGAATGGCGTTTTTCAGTTCGCAGGAATTGCCCACTACACAGCCCTCACCCACGAGAACCGCGCCGCGAATAAACGCGCCCGTGCGAAGCTCGGTGCCCTTTCCGATGATGGCGGGACCCTGGATGGTTGCTGAGGGAGCGATCTTGGCATCCTTGGCGATCCATACGTCATCCGTCGGGTGGTCATATTCCTCTTTGGAAAGCGTCTGACCAAGCTCAAGCACAAAGGTCTTAATATGGGGCAGAGCCTCCCAAGGATAGTCGAAGCGGGAAAGAAGCTCACAAGACAGGGTATGAGAGAGATCGTAAAGGCGTTCGATTTTACAGGTTTCCATTGGATGTTCCTCCTTTCTTTTAAAATTTTATATTTGACGAGAGAATGGAGTGTCTCCGAGAAACACTCAATCCTCCTCGTGATATTCCTCAAGATATTCCTCTAAGGTCAGTCGGCGGCGGTCGATCTCCTCGGCGGCATCTAAGCCCACGAAGCGATAGTGCCAAGGCTCATAATCGTAGCCTGTAATGGCGATTTTCTTTTCCGCCTTGGGATAGCGAAGGATAAAGCCGTATTTCCACGCGTTCTCCGTGAGCCAGCGGAAGGCGGCGGTCCTTTCAAATTCCACCTCCAGGGCGCCGCTCATGCTGTTGGTGGTGAAGTCCACGCAAAGTCCGGATTGGTGCTCGCTCTGTCCCGCGCGGGCGGAATAGGTGGAAGCCATTGCCTCGGCTTGCTTGCGGCTCATGCCTTCGTCCATATGGTCCTGTACGTAGCCCTCGTACAGCTCCTGTTGCTTGGTATAGGAGCGGAAGGCACTGGTGACGTACACGTCGGAGACACCGTCCGCCTTCATGGCAGCCATCATAGCGGAAAGGGCACGGGCGGCATTTCGCCTGAGATAGTATTCTCTCCCCACGGCGGTGGGACAGGTCAGCTTCGTAAGGTCGCTGGGCTCATAGGTGGACCGCAAAGGATGTTTCTTGTTTACCAGCAAAAGATTTTCCGATTGAATGGCATTCTCATAAGCGGAAATATCAATGGTGTAGGAGGGGGTTCTGGGCATAGGGCTGATTTCCTCCGGTTCGATATATTCTTCAAAGGGATCGGCGGTAAAGAGAATGGGAGTGGGAATGGCGTTTTCCTTGTTGCCGTCCACCATGGTCAAGACCCTGCGAACGCGCAAGGTGTTGGTGTCGCTGTTCAGCTTTAAGGAAAATCCACTTTCCACCGCATCCGAGAGAAAGGCGACGGGAACCAGACACGATCCGTCGGAGATCAAGGCGGGAGCGGGCGATTTTTTCTCGTCGTTCACCCGCCGTGTATCCATGGTGACAGGCAGTCCGTTGATTACGGCGTAGGATTTTCCATGTTCCAGCTGAAGGGTGGAATGATCGGCACCCTCAAAGCAGAGACGCTTGGCGGTCCCGCTGACCGTCAGCTCCATATAGTCGGCAATGGTCATCATATCCACATAAAACACATTGTCCTTGACTACCGAATCATATTCTAAGGTAATGGGGTCTCGATCTCCGAGAATGAGCGTCACGGGATCGTTCTTTTGCAATTGGGTATCGGTGGGAGAAAAAATGGCTTTGAAGAGAAAGACCATACCTACCACAAGACCCGCAAGAAGCGCGAAGGCAAGAATGAGACAAACGATGCTGATGGCTCTGTGATTGCGCAAAAAACGCCAAAATTCGGCATGCTCGGACCGATCATGGGGCGGGAGCTTGCTTCGGTCGTCCTGCATATGCTCCATGCCCGCTTCGAGAACGGTCAGTTCATCGACGGACAGAGGAGAGCGGACGTTCTTTTTGGCAGTTTTGTTTCGTTTCATTCTATGTAGCATCCTTTCGCGATAGAATCAAGGCTTGTTTTCGATGATAATAAAAAAGGGAGAGGTGGGGGAATTGAGAATATTGATACGGGTGGCGCATACCTTGTAGCGGGAAAGGGAGGATAGGTATTCGCATACCAGCTTGCCCTCTGCCTCGCCTTCGGCGTGCCCCGGGTAGACGGCGACGAGAATGATCGCGTCCCGATCCATCAGCTCAATGGCGGCTTCAATGGCGGGGAGCGTCGTCTCTCGCATGGTGGTGATCGATTTATCGCTTCCGGGGAGATACCCAAGATTGAACATGCCCGCCTTAATGGGGGTCTTTACGTAATTCTTGACGTTATGGTGGGAATCGAGAATGAGGGTGTAATTTTCGGGACATCCCACCTCCTTCAAGTGTGCGGACGTGGAATCCAGGGCTTGCTTTTGTACGTCAAAGGCATAGACGTGTCCACGCTCACCTACGGTTTTGGAGAGAAATTCAGTGTCGTGACCGTTGCCCATGGTGAAATCCACGGCAACGTCTCCCTCCTTCAGATGGGTCAGAATAAAATGCTTTTGAAGATCCAAAAGATCGATCATAGATAGGCTCCTTTTATTGAAAATATCCAAGGTTATCGCATCCCATTGGTTCTTATCAAACGGGAAAGACATAATTATTTTTTCTTTTCAGGTGGGCGGTGAAGGTCAGAGCGCAAAAAACGAATGGCTCTCTCTACCGCGTCCTTGGAATCGTACCACGGCTCCTCGTCGTAGCGATAATCAAATTTTTTGCAGAACCAGCTCACGTCACCCTTGAGCTTTTCCATGTAACGGTTCACAATCTCGGCACAGATCCCCTCAAAGGTGGAAAAATCCTTTTTGGAAAGCCTGTGCTGAGCGGCAGCCAAGAGGGCGCGGTAATGGGGCAGACAGAAATAGGGCTGCGCCTTAAGCTTGGCTTCAAATTGTTCGTCCTGCTCCCAAAGAAGCACCGCTGTTTCGATCATGTGAGAAAAATTGAAGTCGATGCGCTCGCACACATAGCAAGACTCTTCCAGAGCGCCGATCCGCTTCATAGGCTTCTGCCCGGGGGAGGAAAGAAATCCGCCGTCCTTGATGTCCTTCGACAGCTCGTCCAAATGACTCTCCAACGTCAGCGCCATTCCAAGGCGGTTCTTCCGCACGAACATCATGTCGTAGTGGGTTCGGCAAAAGCCGCGTTCATTGGTCTTGATCCGCACGTCGGGCTCCATCATGGAAGCGCCTAAGATCAGCTCCAACTCATCGTTCTCCAGCTTGTTGTAGAGAGCGCAAAAAGGGCAACCGCAAGAGGAGCCCTTGGCGGACGCTTCAAAGGCTTCGTTGACGGGGATCGTGTAGATCTGTTCCATAAAATCCTCCCAAAGATCAGATAATTTATTATATCATATTTTGAAGGCTTTTTCAAGAAGAAGTTTACCGTTTCCGTCTCGACACAGAGGATTTGTTGCGGGAGGAGGGAGTCTTTCCTTTGTTTTGAGAGGAGTTTCCCTTTTTCCCGCGGGTATTTTTCCATTCCTTTTGCTTTTTGGGCGCGCTTGCGCTCTTGTCGGGACGTACCAAGCAGTCAGCGCCGTATCCAATGAGGTCCTCTCGGTGAAGACGAAGGAGGGCTTCCCGTACCAAGGGAGCGTTTTCGGGTCGGTTGTATTGCAACAGCGCGCGCTGAAGCTGCTTTTCGTGATAGTCGGTGGCAACGTAGACGGGCTTCATGTCCAGAGGATTCAGTCCCGTATAGAACATGACCGTGGATGCCGTGCCGGGGGTAGGGTAATAATCCTGTACCTGCTCGGGGGCATAGTGATCCCGCTTTAAGCAAAGAGCAAGCTCCAAGGCGTCCGCCAGGGTCGATCCGGGGTGGCTGGACATGAGATAGGGGACAAGATACTGCTCCTTGCCGATCTCCTTGGTCAATTCAAAATAGCGTTTGCGGAATTGCTCGTAGACCGAAAAATCTGGCTTGCCCATGCAACGAAGCACGGAGGAGGAGCAATGCTCGGGGGCGACCTTTAGCTGACCCGACACGTTGTCCTTGACCAGCTTTCGGAAAAAATCCTCGTTTTTGTCAAAAAGAAGATAGTCGAAGCGGATGCCCGAACGAATAAATACCTTCTTGACTTTGGGCAGTGCCTCAATGGCTTCGATCATGCGCATATATTCCGAGTGATCTACCTTCAAATTCCTGCAGGGCGTTGGGGCTAAGCATTTGCGATTGGTGCAAACCCCGTCGCGCAGCTGCCTGTCACAGGCGGGCGCGCGAAAATTTGCCGTAGGACCTCCCACGTCGTGGATGTAGCCCTTGAAGCCCTCGAGCTCGGTAATTTTTCTTGCCTCCGCCAGTACGCTTTCCTCACTGCGGGAACGGACGGTCCGCCCTTGATGAAAGGCGAGGGCGCAGAAATTGCAGGCACCGAAGCAGCCTCGGTTGTGGGTAATGGAGAAGCGAACCTCCTCGACGGCAGGTACCCCTCCGTCCTTTTCATAAGAGGGGTGATAGGCGCGCATATAGGGGAGGGAATAGACGTGATCCAGCTCCTCCCGCTCTAAGGGAGGCATGGGAGGATTCTGAACGAGGAGCTTTCCATCATACCTCTCAAGGATCGCGCGGCCCGAAATGGCATCCTGATTTTTGTATTGTACGCCGAAGGCTTCGGCATACTTCCTTTTGTTCGTTTTCAGCTCGTTGTAATCAAAGGTAGCGGCAACGTCAAAGTGAAGCTTGTCCTCGGGGGAGGCGAGATAGACCGTACCTCTCACGTCACGGATCTTCTTCACAGGTACCCCCTTGTCGAGCAGACGGGCAATGCGCAGAAGAATATTCTCTCCCATGCCGTATGCCAAAAGATCGGCACGGGAATCCACAAGGATCGAGCGGCGTACCGTGTCCGACCAGTAGTCGTAGTGAGCGAAACGGCGAAGGGATGCTTCCAGACCGCCAATGATCAGGGGAATATCCCCGTAAGCCTCCCGAATGCGGTTGCAGTATACGATGGTGGCTCGGTCGGGACGAAGCCCTGCCTTCCCACCGGGAGAATAATAGTCATAGGTCCGCTTTTTCTTGGCGGCGGTGTAATGGGCTACCATGGAGTCAATGTTGCCCGCCGTAACGAGAAAGCCCAGTCGGGGCTTCCCGAAGGTGCGGAACGCGTCGGCACTCTTATAATTGGGCTGGGAAAGGATCGCCACCCGAAAGCCCGCATCCTCAAGCACACGGGACAAAATGGCAACGCCAAAGCTGGGGTGATCCACGTAGGCATCCCCCGTTACGTAAACAAAATCGGGACGGTCCCAGCCAAGGGCATCCATTTCCTGTTTGGTTAAAGGAAGAAATCCGCTCATGGTCGGCTCCTTTCTTTTGAAAATATATCAATATCTTATTATAACACATTTTTTTGAAAAAAGCAAGGCGGTTCACAAAATCGTGAACCGCCCGACTTTGGTTTACGGTCTCTTTTTTTGGATGCCGAAGCATTTCCTCAAAAGGGGCGCAAGCAGGGTGGGAGAACGCAGTAATACGATCTTCATGACACCGTTCCTTTCTCTGTTTTTGGGGGAGTCAATGGCATCTGCCCAGAAGGAGCAGTCCTGCCGCCACAACCGCCGCCGCTTCCAAAAAGGCGAGGAAATAACCGGGGAGCAGAAAGGAGAGCAGGATGCCTGCGCCAAAGCAGACGAGCGAGATCCCCAAGAGCTTGCGCAGGTGAATCTGACACATAAGACAGCCTCCTCTTGGTGGGGTTTCCTTTCCAGTATATGCGAGGGGACTTCTCTTTGTGACAGACACGGATTTTTCACGGCGCTCTTTCATATACTCTCAACAGAACGAATGAGGAGGACGGTATGAGTCAGATTGGGGGATGGATCGATGGAGGCGGAAGCCTTTGGGGAGAGGGCTTCCAGGCGCTCAGTCGGGCGCTGAGTTGGAACGGAATCGGTTGGAGAGAGGCATATTGCCAGCGAGCCTTCGGGCTTCTCGCCTTAGCGGAGAGAGGAAGCGAGCCCCGTCCTCTTTACGTCCCCGCGGAGTCGGGAAATCTGATTCTTTTTTGGGACGGAGCCGTAGAAGGGGGAGGAGAAGCGATTCTACGGGCATACAAAAAGCGACACCGAGCGTCCTTTGCCGATTCTCTTCGGGGAAGCTTTTGCATGGCTCTCTTAGATGAAGGACGGGGAGAGCTGGTTCTCGTGAGAAGTCGGGATGGGGAGACACCGCTTTATTACGCGGAGAATGAGCATCGTTTGGTGTTTTCTTCACAGATCAAGGGAATCACGGCACTTCTTCCCGATCGAGCAAGGTTCAAGAGAGAGCGGCTTCCTGAATGGTTGGAGACTCCCCCCGAGGAGAGACGTTCTGCGTCGCTCTATGAGACGGTCAGGGAATTTCCTTGGGGGCAGACCATGGTGTGCAGCCGCTTCGGTCGGGTGATGATCTCCCATGGACAAAGATCATTCCTTGCTAAAAAGGCAATCCGTCGGGAGGCGGGGACTCTTCCCGAGAGTATTTTGGAGCTCTCCCGAACGCTCTATCGGGACATGATGCGCCATGACGCGCCGATCTTCCAATTTCCGCCCTGTAGCGTAAAAGAGCGAAAGCATATGGAAGCCCTCCTTTGGAAAACGCTCGGTGAGTGGGAGCCCTTTGAATTGAACCTGCTCTGCGGCGAGAATTACCGCCAGCGGATTGAGCGGGAACGGGGAGAAAAACGGCTTGATTTTATGGCAAATCTTCACCAAGCTATGCTTCTTTGCCATCGTTAAAAAAGAAATCCGTCGGTGGCGCGGCAGTCGTCCGACGGATTTCTACCTCTGAGAAAAAATTTGTAATAAAGTTTTGCGGAGCTTTTTTAAAAGCGACCCGCATCCTTTTCCTATTCCAAACTAACTTATTCAAACCACTCAAGCGCTTTTCGATACCCCTCAAAGCCGAGACCGCAGATGGTCTTCCTGGCGACCAAGGAGACGTAGGAATGGTGGCGGAAGGCTTCGCGGCTGTGAATATCCGAGAGGTGAACCTCCACCGTAGGGAGTCCCACCGCTTTTAGGGCATCGAGAATGGCGATGCTCGTGTGGGTGTAGGCGGCGGGATTGATAACGATTCCGTCATAGACCCCGTATGCCGACTGGATCATGTCCACGATCTCTCCCTCGTGATTGGATTGAAAGAGGGAGACGATGTGACCAAGCTCTTGAGCGCTGGCACGGATGTACCGTTCCAGGGCGGCAAAATCCTCCTTGCCGTATACGTCAGGCTCGCGAATGCCAAGCATATTCAGATTGGGACCGTTGATAACCAAAAGCTTCATTTTCTTTTCCTTTCCTTATTCCAATGAAACGGCGCGCGCGATACGGCGCACGGTTTCCTCGGGGGTGTCGGCGCTCTTCACCGTTACGTCGGCAAAGGCTTCGTAGCAAGCCTTTCTTTTTTCATAAAGCTCCACGGGAGCGGTTTTTTGAGAAAGAGGTCTGCCCTCCGCGGATAGTGTCGAGGGATCTCGCCAAAGATAGACCAGGATACCGTTCTGACGCAGGGGCGCGTAGTTTTCCTTACGGGTAGGCGCGCCGCCTCCCGTAGCAAGGATCGCCCCACTCATTTTTCCAAGCTTACAAAGCGTTTCGTGCTCCAGCTGACGGAAGCGCTCCTCTCCGAGTGATTGGATCGCCTCCGCTGGGGAAAGTCCGTGCATACGGGAAAATTCCTCGTCGCCGTCCAAGAAGGGACGACCCGTCATACGGGACAGAAGCCGTCCCGCGGTGGATTTTCCGCAGGCAGGCATTCCGATGAGAATAATATTTTGCTTCTGCTTTTCAATGGCTTTGGTGATCTTCTCGACGATGCCGTCCTCGGCACGGTCGCCCGTGAAAAATTCAAAGGCTTTGACCGCCTGAGCTGCCAGCATCGTAAGCCCGTTCATGTAAGGAATACCAAGCTCCTCGGCTTGCAGTAAAAACGCGGTCCTTGCGGGATTGTAGATCAGATCGAGAACTCCCCCGCAGCTCTTGAAGTGAGAAAGATCAATGGGAGAGACGCCATTGTTGGGGAACATCCCCACGGGGGTGGTGTTTACGATCAGATCGGCATCGTAGTGGCGGGAAAGGTTCTCGTAATTGTTCTCAGAAGTCCTTCCTACCACGATCAGCTCCCGCACCCCTCGGTCAAGGAGCACGGTACGAACCGTCTTGGAGGCACCGCCCGTACCCAGTACCACCGCTTTTTTGCCGAGAACGGGAATCCCCGATGCACTCAGCATGGCATCAAAGCCGAAGTAATCGGTGTTAAAACCGTCGATCCGCCCATCCGATCGGCGTACCACGGTGTTCACGGAGCCAATGCGCTTCGCCTCGGGAGAGATGGTATCTAAGTAGGGAAGAACCGTTTCCTTGTAGGGAATGGTCACGTTAAAGGCGTCAAAACCGCCGTTTTTGACAAAGTCGCCAACCTCATGGGGGCTAAGCTCGCAAATCTCGTAAGGATAGTCGGCAAGAAGGGCGTGAATGGGGGCGGAGAAGCTGTGGGAAAGATGCTCCCCGATCAGCCCGCACCGAAGGGATGCGTAGCCCTGCTTCATGGGTTCCATTATACGACCTCCGAATAGGAGCCGAGATAGGAGAAGGATTCACATTCCGCCTCCAGCTCCGAAAGAAGACGGGCAAGCTTTTCGGAATAGACCGAGCACTCTAAATCAAAATAGAACATAAACTCGAAATCTCGCTCGGGGATCGGTCTGGATTCCAGCTTTAAGAGGTTGATACCCAGTGCGTTAAAGCGGGAAAGGAGACGGTAGAGGGAACCCGGCTTGTGGGGGGCAACCACCATCAAGGAAGTGCGATCCGCCCCGGGATAGATCTCGGTCTTGTTCGTGATGCAGATAAAACGGGTGTGATTGTTTCCGTTGTTCTGCACCGACGAGGCAAGCACCGAGAGCCCGTATTGCTCCGCGGAGGTGCGTGAGGAAAGGGAAGCCAGATCGGTTCTCTCGGACTCGGCGACCATTTTTGCCGCTGTGGCGGTGTTTTCCACACGGGTAATCTTCACCGAGGGACCGAGAGAGGCAAGGAACTCCGAGCATTGGCTGATGGCTTGCTCATGAGAAACGATCTCACGAAGATCGGAGAGAGTCACACCCTTCTTCGCCAATACGTTGTGATCAATCTTTTGCCGTACCGTTCGCACAATGCGGAAGTTTCGATCGATCATCAGATCGTAGACTCGCTTGACAGAGCCCGCGGTGCTGTTTTCGATGGGAATCACACCATAGCGGCAGAGTCCCGCTTCAATGGCATCAAATACCTTTTCCCAGTTGTTGAAAAAGGTAATATTGGGGGCTCGGAACAGACGCTCGGCGGCGATCTGGGAGTACGCTCCCTCCACACCTTGACAAGCGACCGAGGCGCGCTCGGGGAAGAGCCTCGGTGTCTCTTCGATGGCACAGAGGATTTCTCCATAGAGTGAGGAATCCGCATCCAAAAGACGATGCTGGCGGGAACGGGAAAGCTCCAGGATGGTCGCGTAAAGGGTACGGACGTCTTCCTCATTATCGGTGCCCGCCTGCTCCGAGAGCCGATCGAGGAGCAGGCGCTCGCGGGAGGGGTCAAGCACGGGAAGCCTATGCTCCTTTTTGTATGCGGCAACCTTTGCCGATACGTTCATCCGTTTGAGAAACAAAGCCACCAATTCTTGGTCGATTTGGTTGATCTCTGTTCGTAATTCTTGTAATTCCATGAGATATTACCTGTCTTTTTATGAATTTTTACGTGTTTTCTTTAGTCCAAAGACCATCATCAGGATGATCAGTAAGGGGAAGAGGGCAGAGAAGAGGAAGGAGACGCGCAGGTCGTTTCCGCATAGCTCCGCAATCCAGCCTGCCACCGTAGGACCCGCGAGACAGCCGATGTCCCCCGCCATGGCAAGCAGGGCAAACATCCTTACGCCGCCAAAGGGAATACGGGAGGAGGCAAGACTGTAGGTCCCGGGCCACATGATCGCCACCGAAAGACCGCACAGCGCGCATCCCGCCAAAGAGAGCAGGGGGAAGGGAGAGAGGGCGGCGATCAGATAGGAGAGCACGCAGAGAATCGAGGAAACGAGAATAAATCGGGAAAGAGAGAGCTTTCCATCCGAGCGGCCGTAGAAGGTACGCACCCCGCCCATGAGAATGGCAAAGGAGCAGGGACCCATCAGGTCGCCGACCGCCTTGGGGATCCCAAGCCCCGTTTCCGCAAAGGCGGATGCCCATTGGATCATTGCCATTTCGGCGGCTCCCGCGCAAAACATAATGGTAAAGAAGACCCAAAAGGTCTTATTTTTCAAAAGGGAATGGGATTTCCCCTCATCGTCTCCCGAAAGAGTGTCCAGAGGATAGAGAGGAACGAGACAAAAGGCAATGGCGCCTGCGGCGGGAATGAGAGCCCATAGACAGGCGAGAATCCGCCAGCTTTCAATGCCCGCCGTTTTGAAAAACAGAGTGGAAAGAAGCACCACGGCGGCAAGTCCCCAGCTGTAAAAGGAGTGAAGAAGGCTCATGGCGGAACTCTTTTCCTTGGTGGGACAAGCTTCTACGATGGGGCTGATAATGACCTCTATGATTCCTCCCCCCACAGCGGCGAGCATGACAGAGATCGCAAGCCCCAGGAAGGGGGACGGCAAGAGATCGGGAAGCCAGGCAAATCCCGTCATGCCGACGACCGCAAAGAGATGGGCGGCAATGGCGGTGGCTCTCGTGTTCAACCGATCGGATAGCCTTGCTACGATCGCGTCGGTGGTAAGCTGGGTCAGAAAGCTCAGGGCGATCAAGAGACTGATCCTTCCCATGGAGATCTGATAGCTTTCTTCAAAGGTAACGAATAAAAGGGGGGCAAAATTGATGGTAATGGCTTGGGTCAGATAGCCGATATAGGAGGCTCTGACCGTAGAGCCTGCGGTAAGCTTCATGAATTTCCGACCTTTCCGAGAATTTGAGCCGATTCGACGAACAGGGCAGTCGAATCCGAAAGAAGATCATAGACGGCGATGGCGCAGACAGCCTCCACAACGGGAACGGCACGAAGGGCGATACAGGGATCGTGACGCCCCCCAACCGAGAGCTTGACGGGTTCCATGGAAACCATGTCCACGCTGTCCTGCTCCTTGGCAATGGAGGGGGTGGGTTTCATGGCAACACGAAAGACAAGGGGCATCCCGCTGGTCATACCGCCAAGGATTCCTCCCGCATGGTTGCTTTTCGTGCGGATGGTCTTGCCGTCGGTGAGAAAGGGGTCGTTGTTTTCCGAGCCATAGAGACGGGCGGCGGCGAAGCCCTCGCCGAAGTCAATACCCTTGACACCGGGAATGCCGAATACCAAAGAGGACAAACGGTTTTCCACGCCGTCGAACATATGTTCTCCAAGTCCTGCGGGTAGTCCGATGGCAGCGCATTCCACGATACCGCCTACCGAATCGCCCATCCCACGGACCTCACTGATCAGTGTACGCATTCGCTCCCCTGCCTGTTCGTCAAGGACGGGAAAATCCGAGCGTGAGGAAAGGAGAGACAGATCGTCCTCGTTCACTGCCGTCATATCGAAGGGAAGGTCGTTGACCTTTCCCACCGAATAAAGGTGAGCGCCGATATGAATGCCCTTTTCCTTGAGGATTTGCAAGCAGATTCCGCCAACGATGCAAAGGGGAGCGGTCAGCCTGCCCGAAAAATGCCCGCCACCGCGGAGATCTACACTCTGTCCGTACTTCATTCTTGCCGCGAAATCGGCATGAGAGGGGCGGGGAACAAAGGTGAGGGAGGAGTAGTCCGAGGAGCGCTGATTTTGGTTGCGAATGACGGCGTGCAAAAGCCCGCCCGTCAGACGGGCTCCATCGTCAAGCCCCTCTAAAAAGATTGGCTCATCGGTCTCCCTTCTCGGTGTGGACAGAGGACTGCCGCCGGGAGCTCTTCGTTTCATAAAGGCACGGAGCTCTTCTATGTCAACGGCGAAGCCTTGGGGAAGCCCCTTGGCGCGAATGCCGATCTCGGGGTCGTGAGAGCCGCCGTAGATTTCTATATGAATATGTTTTCCGCAATAGGTAGACATCATACTTCCTTTCCGATTTCCTCGGAGCGCAGTCCGAGAGAGGTCATGTCCTGCCAAAAGGCGGGATAGGATTTTGAAACGGCTTCGGCTCCTTCAAGCGTTACGGGGAGGGTACACACGGAAGCCGCCGCGGCGGCGCTCATGGCAATGCGGTGATCGCCGAAGGAGGATGCCAAACCGCCCGTGAGTCTCTCTTTTCCATGGATGATCAAACCATCCGAGGTCTCAATTACCTCGCCGCCCAGCGCGTTGAGCGTCTGACGAATTGCCGTCAGACGATCGCTTTCCTTCAAGCGAAGCCGAGCCGCGCCTGAGATCACGGTGGTTCCTTTTGCTGCCGAGGCAACCACTGCGAGAACGGGAACGAGATCGGGGATTTGGGTGGCGTCTATGTCGATTCCGTGTAAAGGAGCGGGGGCAACGGTAACGCAATCTTTTTCTTCGGTCACGTGTGCGCCGAAGCGGGAGAGAATTTCCAAAACAGCACGATCTCCCTGACGGGAACGGGGGTCAAGCCCCTCTACCGATATGGGAGAGGCACCGATGGCACCGAGACAGAGGGGAAATGCCGCGCCCGACCAGTCACCGCCTACCCGAAGTACCTCGGGCGCATGGAGTCTGCGGCTTTCGGCAATTTCCAAGCGGTCGCCGTTTCTTTTGACGAAAATGCCAAAAGAAGCAAGAGCATCTACCGTCATGTCAATGTAAGGGGTGGATTCCTGCTTTCCGAGCAGGGTCACCGAGCCTGTGTGACCCGAGACGGCGGTAGCGAACAAAAGACCGCTGATAAATTGAGAGGATACACCCGCGGGGATGGAAAAATCAAAGTCACGGATCTGACCCGATACACAGAGGGGATTTTTTCCCGATTCGGATACGTGAACACCTACCCGTTCCAGCTCCTCGCGTAAGGGAGAGAGAGGGCGCAGAGGGAGTCTGCCCTCCATCTGAAAGCTTGCGTTCATTCCAAGCGCGCATGCGACGGGCAGGAGAAATCGCAAGGTTGAGCCGCTTTCTCCGCAGGGGAGCACGGGAGCGTCGATCAAGCTCTTTACGGGAGATACTTCAAAAACCGTTCCGTTTCGTCGTATGGACGCGCCCATAGCGGAGAGACAGGAAACGGTCGCCAAAATATCGTCATTGACCTCCTCGCAGACCACAGAAGAGGGGCGGTCCGCAAAAGCGGAAAGAATTAGCATACGATGCGCCTCGGATTTCGAGGCGACCGCATGAACCGTCCCACCCGTAGGGGAGGGGAAAATCAAGCGCTTCATGCTTCCAGTCCTTTCTCGATGAATTTCTCAAGGGAATCCACGGATATGGGATAGAGACGGCTGTCTCCGATGCCAAAGGGGACGACCAGTGAGATCGTCTCGCCCATCCGCTTCTTGTCGGTCAGAGCGGCATCGGCAAGGGCACGCGCGGAGAACGGGCAGTCGGTAGGGAGTCCCTCTGCCCGAAGCATGGCAATCAGCTCGGAAAGATGAGACGCGGGGCATAGTCCCATGGAAACCGCTCCACGGGTCACGATGACCATGCCCATGGCAACGGCGCTTCCGTGGGAGATCGAAAGATGGGAGCAAAGCTCAATGGCGTGTCCCACGGTGTGACCGAGATTGAGAAGCTGACGGGCTCCACGGTCAAATTCGTCTCCCTCTACTACACGCGCCTTGTTTTCTACGCAGCGGGCAATGACCTCAGAGAGATTTTCTCGAATGCCGCCCTTAAGGAATTCAAAGAAATCACGGTCGTTGATCACCGCGTATTTGATCACCTCGGCACACCCGTCCGAAAAGATCTCGGGGGGGAGGGTGTCAAGGGTTCTCGGGTCGCAAAGGACCAGGGAGGGCTGGTGAAAGGAGCCCGCCAGATTCTTTCCCCCGCGAAGGTCCACGGCGGTCTTGCCGCCTACCGAGGAATCCACCGCCGCCAAAAGGGTAGTAGGAATCTGAATAAACGGGATGCCCCGCAGATAGACGGCAGAGGAAAAGCCCGCAAGGTCGCCGACGACACCGCCGCCCAGGGCAACCACCGCATCGGCTCGAGTCAATCGGTTCTCCGCCATAAATTCCAAAAGAGATACCAGGGAGTCGGTAGACTTGGAGCCTTCCCCATGGGGAATGATAAAGGAAAGCACGTCGAAGCCGCGGGATAGAAGAGAATCACTCACCGCGGAAAGATACAAGGGTGCCACATTGTCGTCGGAGACCACACAAAGACGGCAGGGAGAGCCGAGAACCGATAGACAGTGCTCGCCCGCGCGGGACAGTAGATTTTCCTCAATGAGGATGTCATAGGTAAGAGATGCGTTGACCTTGATACGTTTCATAAGGTGTTCCTTTTCTGATGTTATTTCGAACGCTGCCCGCCGTCCGCCAGCTCCTTGGCGATCCGCCCGTCACGGAGCAGGGAACGCAACCGTTCTCCGTCATGCTCGGAGATGGCGTCACGGTATTCGCAAAGAGCTTCAATGAGATGGTCCAGCTCGTAGAGCAGAGGCTCCTTGTTTTCCAAAAAGAGCTCGGTCCACATCTGCTCATTGAGCCATGCCACACGGGTCAGGTCCTTATAGCTTCCCGCGGAAAAGCCCTTGTGTCCTTGGGCGGCGGGGCTCTTGACGTAGGCGTTGGAGACTACGTGTGCCAGCTGGGAGGTAAAGGCGATGCGCTCGTCGTGTTCCTTGGGGGTCGTTACCGAGAATTTCCCGAAGCCCGCGGGAGCGAGAAGCCGGCGAATGCGGTCGAGGAGCGCCATGTCGTCGAATCGGGGAGGAACCAGTACCATGGGAGCGCCCTTGAATAGCGTGGCTCTCGCGTGCTTGATTCCCGAATATTGAGTGCCCGCCATGGGGTGTCCGCCTACAAAGGTGAAGCCGTGGGCATCGGCAAGTGAAAAGCCGACCTCACAGATACGCGCCTTGGTTCCGCAGAGGTCCATGACCATGGAATCCTTCTTTACAAAGGGGGCGATTTTTTCTAAATAATTCGCGGCCGCTTGCGGGTAGAGGGCAATGAGAAGCAGATCACACCGGGAGATCGTGCTTTCGTCCAATTTCTCATCCATGATGCCGGCCAAACGCGCATAGCCCATGGTGGACGCGTTTGCGTCAAAGCCGAGAACCTGATGACCGTCCTCCTTGTATGCCTTCGCCATGGAGCCGCCAATAAGTCCGAGTCCGCAAATTCCTACCGTCATAACTCAATCCTCCGAAAGAGCATTCTTGACGCTTTTCACGGAAGCGATCACGTCGGCAAAGACCTCGGGTCTGAGGGACTGCGCGCCGTCGCAGAGCGCATGAGCGGGATCGTTGTGGACCTCGATCATCAGTCCGTCCGCGCCGCATGCGACCGCCGCCATTGCCATGGGCTTGACCAACCGTGCCACGCCCGTTGCGTGAGAGGGGTCGATGATCACGGGAAGATGAGACAGCTCATGAAGAAGGGGAACGGCGGAAAGGTCCAAGGTGTTTCTGGTGTAGGTCTCAAAGGTGCGGATTCCTCGCTCGCAAAGAATCACGTTCTCATTGCCGCCCGCCATAATGTATTCGGCAGACATGAGAAGCTCCTTTAAAGTATTGGCAAGACCTCTTTTGAGCAGAATGGGCTTTTTCGTTTGCCCCAGCTCCTTGAGAAGCTCGAAATTCTGCATATTTCTCGCGCCTACCTGAATTACGTCTACCTCTTCGAAGAGAGGAAGATGGTTGGCGTTCATGATCTCTGTTACAATGGGAAGTCCCGTTTCCTTCTTTGCTTCCAAAAGGAATTCAATGCCTTCCGCTTTGAGTCCTTGGAAGTCGTAGGGGGAGGTACGGGGCTTGAAGGCGCCTCCGCGGAGCATGGTAGCTCCCGCCGCCTTAACGGCACGGGCGATCTCGAGTACCTGCTCCTCGCTTTCTACTGAGCAAGGACCTGCCATGACGGTCAGACCTCCTCCGCCAACGGTGGTATTGCCCACAGGGATCACGGTGTCGTCGGGGTGAAACTTGCGGTTGGCGCTCTTGAAGGGCTCGCTGATGCGTTTGACCGATTCCACCATTTCCAGGCTTTCGAGTAGCTCCTCGTCGATCTTGGCGGTGTCTCCGATCAGACCGATGACGGTGTGCAGACTACCCTTGGAAATATGGACGCCAAGTCCCTGGGCTTTCAGCCATTCCGATAGGTTTTCGATTTGACGGTCGGTGGTTCCCGATTTCAATACTGCGATCATAGGTAAATTTCTCCTTTTGCTTTGTTCACGGCTGGGTGGAAGAGAACTCCACGCCGTGAAAAAAATGAAGCCTCCTCGGTGTTTTTTTCACCGGAAGGCTTCATGATGGTTTATCATCGGTATCCCGAGCAAACGAACTGAAACTGAAATCCGCGCCAAAAAGCACCCTTATTCTTTACTTCTCAATAAAGTAAAAATAAAGGTAATAAAACTTGTTGGCAAACAAATGGTTCATAGTCATTTCTCCGAATTTTCTTAGGATAAGTTTAGTTTAGCACGATAAAGTGCCTTTGTCAAGGGATTTTTGGAAATTTTTGAAGAAAATTTTCAGGGGGAGGCGATCAGGTCAGGTCGGCAATGTCCAAAATGAGGCGCTCTGTCTTTTCCCAACCGATGCAAGGGTCGGTGATGGATTGACCGTACACCCCACCGCCAATCTTCTGCGCCCCGTCCACAAGATAGCTTTCAATCATAAAGCCCTTGACGTAGCTCTTGATCTCCGCGGAGTGGCGGCAAGCGTGGAGGACCTCCTTGCAGATGCGCTCCTGCTCCAAATACTTTTTTCCCGAATTGGCATGATTGGTGTCTACCAACAAAGCCATATTCGCCAGATTCCGTGCGGAATATTCCCGATACAGGTGGATCAAGTCCTCATAATGATAGTTGGGAAGAGACTCTCCGTGGCGGTTTACGTAGCCCCTGAGAATGGCGTGAGCCAAGGGATTTCCCGAGGATACGCATTCCCATCCTCGGTATAAGAAGGTGTGAGAATGCTGAGCGGCTGTAATCGAGTTAAGCATGACCGAAATGTCTCCGCCGGTGGGGTTCTTCATGCCCACGGGAATGTCGATGCCGCTGGCGGTGAGGCGATGCTGCTGATTTTCCACCGAGCGCGCGCCAATGGCTACGTAGGCGAGAAGGTCAGACAGATATCGGTAGTTTTCGGGGTAGAGCATCTCGTCCGCGCAGAAAAATCCGGTTTCCTCAATGGCTCGGGTGTGCAGGCGGCGAATGGCAACCAGTCCCTCCAACATATCGGCGGCGCGCTCGGGGTCGGGCTGATGGATCATTCCTTTATAGCCGTCTCCCGTGGTGCGGGGCTTGTTGGTGTAGATGCGGGGGATGATCAGGATCTTGTCCTTCACCTTTTCCTGTACCTCGGCAAGTCGTGAGATATAGTGTAAGACCGAATCCTCACGGTCGGCAGAGCAGGGACCGATGACCAGCACAAGGCGATCATCCGCTCCCGTGAAAATATCAGCGATCTCGCGGTCGCGATGGATCTTCCTTTCCGCATATTCAGCCTTCAGAGGATATTGCTCCTTGATGTCCATGGGGATGGGGAGCTTTCGAATAAATTTCATATTTTTCTGCATAAGGATATTCCTTTCTGATTGAATACGGCGCCAAATGTGGAATACGCGCATTTTATGATTGTATATTATACACCCGAATTTCCCATTTGTCGAGGGAATTTGCAAAAAAATAAAAAAAATTTTATAGAACTGTGAATTTCGCCAAGAAACAATTGACGGAGGAGAGGTTTTTCGATATAATATAGATGTATGGTAAAAAACGAGCGACTTCGGTCGCCCGAGGTGGAGTAGAATTATGACGATCAGAGAAGAAGTTGAACTGTTGTGTATCAATGCCAAGGAGGCATCCCGTACCTTGGCGCTCTCCGATACCGAATCGAGAAATCGGATTCTGTATCGGCTGGCGGAGCTGTTGGAGGAAAATCACCTGATCCTTCTTGCGGAGAATGAAAGGGATTTGAGCGCGGCGGAGGGAAACGGTGTTCCCAAAACCATGATCGACCGCCTGACGCTGACCAACGAGCGGATCTATGCCATGGCTGCCTCGCTTCGCGAGGTCGCCACATTGGAGGACCCCGTTGGCAAAGAAGAGGTATGGACCCGTCCCTCGGGTCTTGAGATTCGTCGGGTGCGTGTACCCATGGGCGTGATCGCCATTATTTATGAGGCACGCCCCAACGTGACGGTGGACTCTGCCGCCCTTTGCTTGAAAACGGGAAATGCCGTGGTCCTTCGGGGGGGCAAGGAGGCAATCCATACCAATATCGCTTTGGTAACGCTCATTCATGGGGCGCTTTCGGATTGCGGCTTCAATCCTCATGCCGTGGAGTTGGTTACCTCTACCGATCGGGAGAGTGCCCAAGCACTCATGACCATGCGGGGCTATGTGGACGTACTGATTCCCCGAGGAGGAAAGGGACTGATTCAGAGTGTGGTGGAGAATGCCACCGTTCCCGTCATCGAAACGGGAGCGGGCAACTGCCATCTCTACGTGGATGAGCACGCGGACCCCGAAAAGGCGCTGAAGGTCGCCATCAACGCAAAATGCTCCCGTCCCTCGGTCTGCAACGCGGTGGAGACCATTTTGGTCCACGCCAGTATCGCCGCGAGATTTTTGCCCATGCTTGGCAGAGCCTTCAAGGAGCGGGCGACCGAGATCCGAGGCTGCGCCAAGACCTGTGTGCTGATCCCCGATGCGTTGGAAGCCACCGAGGAGGATTATAGAACCGAGTACAATGATTATATTGTGGCAGTCAAGGTCATGGATACCATGTCAGATGCCATTGCCCATATCAATAAGTACAGCACAGGACACAGCGAGGCGATCATTACCGAGGACGAGAACCGTGCCGACCGTTTCCTGCGGGAGGTGAATTCGGCGGCGGTGTACGTGAACGCGTCCACCCGCTTTACCGACGGAGGAGAGTTTGGATTTGGCGCCGAGATCGGGATTTCCACCCAAAAGCTCCATGTCAGAGGACCCATGGGACTCCCCGCCCTGACCACCGAGAAATACCTGATTCGAGGGGAGGGAACGATACGATGAGCGGAAATGTCCGATGGATGATCGCATCCGATCTCCATGGAGATCGAGTATGTACCGAACGGCTCCTGACCCGATACGGGGAATCGGGAGCGTCGAGACTGATTCTTCTCGGGGACTTGCTTTACCACGGTCCTCGCAACGATCTGCCCAAGGGGTACGACCCCAAGGGAGTGATCGCCCTTTTGAACGGCGTAAAAAATGAGCTTCTTTGCGTAAGGGGAAATTGCGATACCGAGGTGGATCAGATGGTCCTTGATTTTCCAATCTTAGCCGATTACGCGTTTTTGAATATGGATGGGCTTTCTGTGTTTGCCACTCATGGGCATCATTTCAATCTGTCCGCGCTTCCGCCTCTCAAAAAGGGAGATATCCTTCTCCACGGGCATACCCACGTTCCGAAGGCAGAGACCTTTGGGGAGAGCAATCTTTACCTAAATCCAGGCTCCGTGTCGATCCCGAAGGAGGGGGCGCCCAAGAGCTATCTGCTCTATGAAAACAGAGTCTTCTCCTTCCGCCGCTTGGACGACGGGGAGGAGTATATGTCGTACAGGCTGTGAAAAGAGAAAAAAGAAGGAAGGGTGTTAGGGTCGTGTCCTAAAGGACAGTTTGGCAAGAATACGGCATATCTCGAAAGAGGTATGCCGTATTTTTTCATTTGTGGGCACAAAGGCAGTGCTTGTCAGGAAAATTGATCGGTGAAGTAACGATTAAAGAAAAGGCTCCCTCCGGGAGGGAGCTGGCGCCGTAGGCGACTGAAGGAGAGCGCGTTACAACAAAGTTAATCCAAACTTCAAGTCACGCAGGCTCCTTCCGTCACGCTATCGCATGCCACCTCCCTCCCAGAGGGAGGCTTTTACAACAGTGTCTATATATTCGCACACACCGCGAAAATTTGTGTTGATTTGCCTGTTTGTAAAACGAATGACTTTCAAATCATATCCTTCAAGGATTTCCGTTCGAAAGTAGTCTTTTTGGCTGCCTTGTTCGGTATAATGTTGTGCACCGTCAATTTCGATAATCAATTTTGCTTTATGGCAATAGAAATCCGCAATAAAATTGTCGATTGCTTTTTGGCGTTGAAATCTTACCTCGTATTTCGCCAAAAAGTCGTACCACAAATGATTTTCTTGCGGTGTTGCATTTTTGCGCAGATTTTTGGCAAGCGTAATATTCTTATCGTTATAATCAAGTGACATATTTACGCCTCCAACTTTTACAGTATTCATTATAACACAAAATCGGCAGAAAGGAAAGACCTTCTGCCGATTTTGCGACGAGTATCCGTGCTTATTGTAAACAGTCATTTAGGGTACGTCCCACCGCAACCGTCCTTTTTGCGTGCTTACGCTCTGTATTTTGCCCAAAATCCGCGCTTATTTTGAGGCTGGAAATGGGGTAGGGGGACCAGTTGGTGTCCTGCTCGACCACATAGTGCTTGACTTCTGCCTCTTCCGCGGTCTTCATGACGCGATCCCAATCCACGCCGCCTTGTCCAACCTCGGTGTAGCCCGGCGCCGCCATCTTCTTAAAGGTCAGATCGGCATAGTCGGGATTCCGCGTCATGTCACGTGCGGTGTAAAGTTGTACGCCTAAGTTCTTGAACATGATTACATGCTCCCGAAAATGTATAATTTTGGATCCTTTTCTGTTGCGGATTATTTAATTTGCGTTCCCGTGGGAACGGAATCGTCCACGAAGATTACCTTGCAGCCGCAAGCATTGTTGGTGCCTGCCAAGAGCATACCTTGAGAGTTGACGTTGCAGATACGTCCCGGCTTCAGGTTGGCAATCACGATGATCTTTCTGCCGATGAGCTGCTCGGGGGTGTACTCCTCCTTGATAGAGGACATGATGACTCGCTCGCCAATGCCGTCGTCCAAGGTCAGCTTCAAGCAAGAGTGAGACTTTCGCACGCTCTCTGCCTTGAGAACCTTGCAGACACGGAGATCAATCTTCGCGAAATCGTCAATGGTAATCTGCTCCTTGACGGGTTCCACGGGATCGGGCTCACGGTTTACGGGTTCCTCTGTTGCCTCGGGACAGCAGACCTCTTCCTCGGGAGCGTTCGCCGCCTTTTCCTCCTCGGTCTCGGAGTAAGAGAAGTCGAGAAGTCCTACGTATTTGTCGGACTCAATGGCATAGAGGAAGAGATACAGACGAGGTCCTCTTTCCTTATCAATGAGGAGCTTATAGACGTTCTTGAAAAAGGTTCCCTGAACGGACTTCAGCTCCTTGTCGGTCATTTCGGTACCGAATACCTGCTTCGGGATCGCGTAAAGCTCGGTGTTCAGCTCGTCAAGCGTGTACCCGCCCTTGGCGATATACGCATGCAGAAGCTCCACCGATTTCTTCTCCTCATCGGAAAGGGTGTTCCATACCTCAAAGTTTCGGGTGGTACGCAGACGGTTCACCTGATCGGGCGCGCACTGCTCCAGCCAGAACTTAGCACGGTCGAGACGGTCGCGGAACTCGGCTTCCTTGTAGGGAGTTCCGATCTTCTCGAATACGGTCTCAAGCATGGGAACATTGAAGTTGACCACAGAACCAAGCTGTACGAGGAGTGCCATGGGAACCGTAGCGGGCTCTCTGTCCCTTACGTGACAGTTGTACATAATATCCTCGGTCAGCTCATTGGCGCGGCCCTCACGACAATCGGTGAGCATCTTGTCAAATTCAAAGTACTGACGCAGGATTCCGTCGTCAAAGCAAATGTCAAACGCCTTGGTGGGGTCGGTCTTGGCATAGAGCCAGAGAAGGACCTCGGGCTGATAGAGCTTTAATAGGGTGTCTGGGGTCAGATTCAGACCCGAGGAGGAGGACATCTTTCCCGTCATGCCCTTGATACCAATGAACTCGTATCCCTGGAAAATGGGGGCGTCGTAGCCGAAGATCTTCTTCGAGATGATCTTGGAGTTGCTGTATGAGCCCGTGGGAGCGGCGTGATCCTTTCCGCCCGGCTCAAAGTCCACCTGCTCATATCTCCAGCGCATTGCCCAGTCTACCTTCCAACCGAGCTTGCAGTTGAAGTTGGTCTTGAAGTCGAAATGACCCGCGTGACCGCAACGGCAGGTGTAGTCTGCCTCGGTGCCGTCCTCGGAGAAGGCGGTGATCTTCGTAAAGTCGGTGTGACATTCGGGGCAGAAGATGCTGACAGGAGAGTACACCGCCTTCTCGGCATCGTGCTCCGCTTTCAGCTCTTCTTTGGATTTGGTGTTGTCCTTGGTCTTGAAGGAGTCGAGGATCTCAAAGATTTCGTCTCTCTTTTGAATGGCTTCGATGATGTCCTTTTGGTACTTGCCCGAGCGATACATCTCTGCCTGATAGCGGCAGTCCAAGTCCATGCCGAAGGGCTCAATGCCCTTGAGAAATTCCTCCTCAAAGTGAGCGGCATAGCTCTCGTGACAGCCCCAAGGATCGGGAATATCCACGTAGGGACAGCCGATATACTTATCGTAGTCGCTGCCTACCACTGCCTGCACGTTTGCGGGGATCTTGCGGCAACGGTCAAACTCGTCCCAGGAGACCAGAAGTCTTGCCTTTTTCCCTTTTTTTTGCAAAGCCTTTACCACGAACAGAGGGGTGGCAAAGTCACGGAAATTTCCAATGTGAACCGAGCCGGAGGGGCTGACACCCGCGGCGCAGACGTATTCTTCCTTTTCGGGATTGCGCTCAATAATCCGCTGCGCAATTTCTTCTGACCAATGCATAAGTCTACTCCTTGATTTTAAAAGATTTCTGACGGTTTCTATATCTTATTTATTTTACCACAGGTGAGGGAGTTTGTCAAGTTATTTCAAGAACAGCTCCAGAACGAATACGGTAAGAGAGGAAACGATGGCGACCGTGAAAAGGCTTCGTCCGAACCATGCGCACACCATGGCAATGACAAGCGCCGCGGCGGCAGCAATGGGGGATTGGGTGGCGGACAGAATGGAGGGGAAGGTCATCACCGCGAGGGTGACGTAGGGGACGTAATAGAGAAAAGAACGAAGAGTCGTGTTTTTGATCTCTTTTCGAATGAGGGTCAGGGGTAGCACCCGAATGAGAAAGGTAATGCCCGCCATGCAGGCGATGTAGATATAGGTGTTCATGCCGTCTCCTCCTTATCCTTGCTTTTGATAGGGAAGAGAATCGCCGCCACAAGAGAGATGACCACGGTCAGGACGATTACACGAATGCCCTCGGGAATTTTCGATACAAAGGGCAGATACGTAGCGGCGGTGCTGAGCGCGAAGCTGATGGCAATGAGGCAGAGAACCACATGGTTCTTTTTCGCTTCGGGCACAAAGACCGAAACGAACATGCCGTAAAGCGCCACACTCAACGCACTCAAAACGCTTACGGGAAGAACGTCTCCGAGAATGGCACCCACAAAGGTACCGCTTGTCCATCCCGCGGTAGACACGAGGAAGCAACCGTAGGTAAATACGGGATCCAAAGGCTCGGGCTGGGCGATTGAAACACCAAAGATTTCATCGGTGACGGTAAATCCGAGCAGGAGACGCCGAACCGTACCCACGCCCGATTTGAGCTTTTGAGAGAGTGCGGCGGACATCAAAAGATAGCGCGCGTTGGCGACTGCCTCCATGAGGGTCACCTCCAAATAAGTAGCCCCCGCGGCAATGAGAGTAAAGCCTGCGTATTCCCCCGCGGAGGCATTGATCAAAAGACTGGTCAGAGCCGCCTGCCAGGAGGTGATTCCCGCATTCCTTGCCGCAATACCGAGGGCAATGGATACGGCAAAATATCCGAGAGAGATGGGAATGCCCGCCCGCATGCCGCGGACGAACCATTGTTTGCGAGTCATGATAAAACTTCCTTAATATATAATGAGTGCCGAAGCACAACCCATAGTATAGCATAAAAGGGCGAATTTGTAAAGCGAAGAAAAAATATTTTTATAAAAAATTTGAAAAATGTATTGACAGAAGAGAAAATAAATGCTATACTATATTTAGCATTTAGGTTAAATGTTAAATGAGAAAGGAGAGCCCATGGGAATTCAGAATACCATGCGAGCCCTTGCCGACCCCATTCGTCGGGAGATTTTGAATCTTCTGAAAAAGGGAAGGATGTCGGCAGGAGAGATCGTGGAGCATTTTGATGTGACGGGAGCGTCGGTTTCCCGCCATTTGTCGGTCTTAAAGGATGCGGAGCTGATCCGCGATTGCCGAGAGGGCAAATTTATTTACTACGAATTAAACGCGTCGGTCCTGGAGGAGATCCTTCTTTGGATTTCCGATTTGAAGAAAGGAGAACATGAACATGATCAAAAACAATAAATGGAAGCTGATCGCGGCTTCGTCGGTCATTTTGTTGCCCGCCCTGTTTGGCGCGATTGTCTGGAATCAGCTGCCCGACCTGATGCCCATGCACTGGGGCGCGTCGGGAAACGTGGACGGAGTGGGAGGAAAGCTGTTTACGGTATTGGGACTGCCCCTGATCCTTTTGGCGCTTTTCTGGCTCGGTATGCTGGTCACGGCATGGGATCATAAGAGAAGAGAGCAGGATCCCAAGATTCTTGGCGTGGTGCTTTTGATTCTCCCCTTGATCTCCCTTTGGGCAAACGGGCTTATCTACGCTGCCGCCTTCGGTCTGCCCATTAACCCTCTGCGCTTTGTCGGTCTGCTTTTCGGTATTCTCTTTATGCTGATCGGAAACTATTTGCCGAAGAGCCGTCCCAATCGCACCTTTGGCATCCGCACCAAGCAAACCCTTGCCAATGAGGAAAACTGGTACGCCACCCACCGTTTTGCGGGAAAGGTGTGGTTCCTCTGCGGAATTCTTGCGCTCCTTACCTCCTTCCTGCCCATGTCGGTGATTCCCTTCGTGATGGGCGGAGTCCTGCTTGCGGCGATCCTGCCCACCGCGATTTTTCCGTATGCCTATTCGAGAAAGCAGATCAAGGAGGGAAGCGCTACCCGTGAGGATTTCAAGCTTCGCGGGAAGAAGCTTCCCATGGCGATCTCCCTTGGTGTGATCGTTGTGATTCTGGCGCTGGTTGCCATTTTGATGTTTACGGGAGGCATCGAGTATTCCTACGGTGAGACTTCCTTTACGGTGGATCCCACCTATAGCGGAGCGATCAAAATTGACTATGAGGAGATCAGGACGATCGAATATAGAGAAGAGCTTGATCGAGGAAGTCGCATGGCAGGCTTCGGCTCACCGAGACTCTCCCTTGGAAATTTCAATAACGAGGAATATGGAGCCTATTATCTCTATGCCTATACGGGCTGTGACGCATCGGTGGTGCTTTATATGAAGAATGACAAAATTATCGTTCTTGGCGGAAGCGATGCGGAAGATACACAGGTGATCTATCATACCCTTTGCGAGAAAATCGGAAGATAAAACGCCGTTTATATATGAAAGAAATCCGTCGGGACGCGGCAGGCCCCGACGGATTTCTTTCTCAGAGATAAAGCAATAAACGATACGGTACACAAGGACGGGAAACGAGTACAAAAAACTCTTCCCAACGAACTACTAATAGAGATCGGTAAAAAACACCCCGCCTCGTTCCCGACAAAAGGACTCGATCTTCGGGTCGTCACCGAAGCCTACGAAGGGAGTCCCCGCCGAGGCGGCAAACACCAGGGAATGGAGACGCATCCCGCAGACGATCCGCGCCTCGGACATGAGCCCCACCAGATCGGAGGGAGAAAGACCCACAATGACCGTACCGCCGAGCATGGAAGCAAGGCGGCGGCAGAGCCGTTCATCCTCCCTTGGAAGCATGGGAATGAATACCAAACGGATTCTCTCGCCTCGTAGAAGAGCCAGCCAAGAGAGGAGGATCTTGAGATAGCCCCGCCCCACGCCGCCTCGGATGGTTACCACACCGAAGCCGACAGAGGCATCCCCCTCGGGGGGAGACGTCAGTCGGTAAAAACGGCACAGGTAGTCGGAGCGGCTCCCCGTGCAAGGAGGAGTTCCCTCAGCAAGATCCTTTTCCAAAAAGAACCGTCCCCGTACCCCGTCGGGCGTGTGACTTAATCCCCATGCCAAGGAGGCGGAATCTCGGAGTCCGATGCGGTCGCAGAGCGTAAGACAGCGAATGATCATTTTTTCTCCCCTTGCGGTGCGAGGGAGAGAAAGACCGTTGCCCCATAATTCAACGCGGAGCTCGTGACGTCGGGCGTAGCGTAAAATGGATGAGTAATAGAAAAGGGAGCGTAGACTGGTGCGATCCTGAAGCAGCGTGCCGCCGCCGAATACGAGAACCTTCGCATGCTTCAGCTCACGAATGACCGAAAAAGGATTCCGTCGAGGGACACATCGGATGTGGAAGAGGGGCTCGTCCTTTTTTCCGTTTTTGGTCAGTGCGGAGACCGTATAATCGGGGTATTGCTCCTCGGCTCTGAGGACGGAAGCATGGAGAAGGGCATCGTCCCCTACGTTCCCATAGCCGTAATAACCGCAAAGGACCAGATCGGCAGGCTTTTTTGCGGGACGGCGAAGGAGAACCTGCCCATAAAAAGCCTCGGTCCTTTCTGTTATGACCGAGAGATCGTGACGATCCCGTATATACTCGGAAAGGGTGGCTCCAAGCTCGCTTCGCTGTGCGGGAGAAAGGGACAGAAGCCGAAGAATCTCCCGTCGCAGCGCTTTCTCGGTCAAGGGAGAAGCGTTCCGACAACAAAAATTGGAGGCGCTTGCCCTCCTTAGGGTATGCCCGGAGGCAAGCCCCAGCATTCCCTCGTTACCCGCAAGAACGACGGGCGTGCCGCAGGATATGGCTTCCAAGGCAACCCGTGATACCCCCACCACACCGTCGGCGGCACGGTAAAAGGGGCGGAGATCCTCCACAAATCCCAAAAGACGTATGAGAGGAACACCCACCTCCTCATTGATACGGTCCGCGATCCGACGAAGCGCGCGGAGCGATTCTCCACCCCCCGCAATTTGAATCTCCAAGGCGGGGAAGCGCGCGCGCAGCTCCTTCGCCATACGGCATAGAAGAAAGGCGGCGCGGGAGCAATCCCTGTCCAATCGGCTGACGAATAGGAGTCGAAAGGAATCCTTGGATGTGGCGGTGGCATCGGGACAGAAGCGGCGGGTGTCAATGCCGTTGGGAATCACGCTGACGTGATCGGAGGGAACGCCAAAGACCGTGCACAAATGGTGCTTTAAATCCTCGCTGACCGCAATGGAATACTCCCCCCAACGGGAGAGCCGACGTCGGAGATATCCACCGCGAAATCGGGCATGAATGGTAGTTACCATGGGAATGTTCATTTTTTTGGCAGCCGTAGCGACCAGATAAGCGGGGATTCTTGCGTGCGCGTGGACCAGATCGAAGCGCTCCTTTTTCAGCAGGCGATAGAGCCCCACTCTCGCATAGAGCAGGGAAAAAGGATTTTTCCTCGCTAAGGGAAGCGTGCGGTGAGAGATGCCCCCCTCGGTCAGATTTTTTACGAGAGCGCCTCCCGACGAGACGACGGTCACACGGTGTCCTCTGAGAGTCAGCTCCTTTGCCAAGGTACAAATATGAGTTTCCGCTCCCCCGCAGCCAAGGGAGGAGGTCAGCAATAACAGCTTCATGATGCTCCATCCGTTTCTTTTTGTTATGTATCGGATGAAATTGGCTCAAAGAAAAGGATATCCAGCGAAAGCTCCCCCTTTTTGATTTGTTTCGGGAATCCGCTCTCGGGGTCGAGCCAAAGCTCCAAGGGGGACACCTCTCCCTCTTTTTCGATCTGTGCGTATAAGAGGGGCTCTCCCATGGTTCGGTCAAGAGAGAGTCCCTTGATTTCTCCCGTGGTAGCGGGAAGCGACAGGAGAGAAAGAAGCCCGTCAAGGGAATCCGCGTCGGTTTCCATTCCCTCAAAGGACAGAGAAACGGTCCCGTCCTGACGACGCAGAATGATCCCTTCAAGAGATTTGGGTGAGGTGAGTCGTAGGGTAAAATCCCATGGCAGATCAGGCACTTTCGAGGGAGAATAGCTTCCCTCTGCCGACACTTTTTCTTCTCCGCGGACTCCACAAAGCTCTACCCGAAAGGGCGATGTCCGATAGTCGGGAGGATTTGGTATCCCTCTTCCGCATCCAACTCCCGCCACCGAGAAGAGAACCACAAACACCCATAAAAGAATCAACCTTAGTTTTTCCATTGTTTCCCTCGTTCATACCTTCTTTCCTTTCCTTAATGTACAAAAATATATGAAATAAATTGTAAAAAAATGCGTCGATTCCTATTGTCAATGGACAAATCTTGTGATACATTGGAAGAAATCAAAAAAAGGAGATTGGGATGAAAACCTTTTACGAAAAACGAAACGAGGATTTTTACTGTCGGGATTCCCGATATGCCACAAAGACCATGGGATATACCTCCCTTGCAAAGCAGATTCAAAGCAAGCCCGACAGCGTGTTGGGACTGGCGCCAGGCTCTACCCCCGAGGGACTTTACGCCAAACTGGCACAGGCAACCGCATGCGGCGAGGTGGATTTTTCCGCTGTTCGTACCGTGAATCTGGATGAGTACTATCCCATTTCTCCCGACAACGATCAAAGCTACCGCTATTTTATGAATCGGCAGCTCCTCGGCATTGGACGGAACGGAGTATCGGCTTTAATGAGCCGGACGGCGAGCTGGTCCCCTTTACCCACCTGACCCCCAGCACCCCTTGCGCATAGATAAGACTTGGGTCAGTGTCGTTGGCAAAGGCAGAGCGTCAAGAGCAAAAAAGATAAATATGTGCATTATTACGTGGATAAAGCGAAATCTATCTTGCTGCGGCGGTATTCTCAAAGGCTAACGGTAAAAAGCATTGCCAAGGAGCTTTCTATTTCTCCAAATTATCTTTCTGCTCTTTCTAAATCCTCTTTTGGGGTCAGTATACGAGATTATTGCTGTATCAGTAAGGAATTGACACCATATCACGAAAAGCCACAAAGATACCTTGAGGAAGAGTGAAGGCAATATCGTTCCGAAGTATCGGTTCGATATTGCCTTTTGTGTTACGATGCCAAATCCCCCATTTGATTTAGCATGTTCTCAATAAAAATTCCGTACCCGCATGTGGGGTCGTTGATGAGCACGTGGGTGACCGCGCCGACAAGCTTGCCGTTCTGAATGATGGGACTGCCGCTCATCCCTTGGATAATTCCACCCGTTTTGGCAATCAGCGCCTTGTCTGTCACCTTGATGGTGAAGGATTTATTGTCGGTGGAATCTCGGCGAATCTCGGAAATTTCGATCTCGTACCTTTGGGGACAGTCGCTATCCAGCATGGTGTAGATATACGCCGAGCCCTCCGAGAGCTCGTTCCGAAGCCCCAGGGAAATTGGCTGCATGGGGAGCTTTTGGGGTAGGTTTGCCAGCACACCGTATACGCCGCAATGGGTATTCCCCAGGAGTGTGCCCGTTTTGCCCGAGGAAAAATATCCCTTGACCTCACCGGGAGCGCCGGAAAGTCCGCGGACCACACCGCTGATGGTCACGTCTACCACCGAGCCGCGCTGCATGGGAATGAGATCTCCCGTATGAGCATCGCAGATGCCGTGACCGAGTCCCGCAAAGGCGTAGGTTTTGGGGATGACGAAGGTGACCGTTCCAATGCCCGCACCGCTATCTCTTACATAGAGTCCTGTAGAATAGCGATTTTCCGCATCCGAGCGGACGGGAATGAGCGTGGTGGTGGATTGCTTTCCTCCTCGGCGGTAAAGGATCTTTAAGGGAGCAGATTGGGTTTTTTGAAGAAGCTCTGAAAGACTGCCCGCGCTTTCGGGTACCTTGTCATTGATCTTGAGGATCACGTCGCCAACCGTGAGTCCCGCTACCTTTGCGGGACAGATCGTTTTTCCGCCCGAGGACACCTCCGCAAGTCCCACGATCATGACGCCTTCGGTTAAAAATTTGACACCGAAGGGAACACCTCCGGGATAGACCTTCAGGTCCTTGAGGCTTGCCGAGGCGGAGCGATAGGAGAGAGAAGTGGCACTGACGGCTGGAGTGCCGATAGAAAGAACGGAAAGGAAGGTGCAGAGAACCACCAGAAGAAGAGAGAGTGCTTTGGTTGATCTCTTTGCCATGTTTGGATTCCTTTGCCTTGGAAATTACGTTCGGTTGTGTTCGCGAAATCGATTGATTCCGCAAATTTATCATGAGTCAATTTGTCTGCCGTCATGCATTACAAAATTTTTGAGAAAAGCCATTTTTTTATGAAGGATCGAATTGGTCTTGTCCTTCACGCGTCTTGACAAATTGCCAATTTATGATATAATTGTTTTGTAAAAAAAGAACGAGGGAACGAAATGAGACGGATTTTTCATTATTTAAAGCCCTATAAATTTTTGGCGATTCTTTCTCCGCTTTTGATGATCGGAGAGGTGCTTGCCGATCTTTGCCTCCCGAGACTCATGACGGTTATCGTGGACTGCGGGATCACGGCGGGCGGCGACGTGTCGGAGTCGGCGCTTGGCAGCACGGTCATGGGGCTTTTTTTCGGCGAGGGGACCTACAGCTCCATGCAGGTTATTATCACTTTTGGTGTACTCATGCTTCTGGTGGTGCTGATCGGTGGATTTTTCGGTGTCATGTGTGCCTATACGGCGGCAAAAGCGTCTCAGGGACTCGGACACGATCTGCGGACCGACGCTTACCGTCGGGTCATGTCTTTGTCCATCGAACAGACCGACAGGTTCACCACGGGGTCTCTCGTGACAAGAATGACCAACGATATCACTCAGGTGGTAGATTTTACCGAAATGCTTTTGCGGATGCTGGTCCGTGCCCCCATGTTTTTCGTGGGCGGCTTGATTATGCTCATGGGACTGGAATTCCGCTTCGGCATCGTCATGCTTTGCGCCCTTCCCATTATGGCGATCATGATGGTCTTCGTGCTGGGGCGGGCGATTCCTCTTTACGGAACGGTACAGAAGAAGCTGGACCGAGTGAATTCCGTGGTGCAGGAGAACGTGACGGGTGCCCGTGTTATCAAGGCATACGTTCGTGAGGAGCATGAGGCAGGGCGTTTTCAAAAGGCAAACGGGGACCTCAGAGACGTGAACTACCGTGTGCAGAGATTGATGGCGGTCATGCATCCCGTCTTGACCGTGGTCATGAACGCGGCAATCATTACCATCATCTACATAGGAGGCTGGCAGATTGATAACGTGGCGGGGACGGGCATGAGCGCGGGTACTATCATGGCTGCGATCACCTACGTGACTCAGGTGCTTATGTCGATCATGATGGTGTCCATGATGTTCCAGTCGGTGTCCCGCGCGCTGGCGTCATCCCGCCGTATCGGCGAGGTGCTTGACTCCGATCCCGTGATCTGCTCGGGTGAGGTGAAGGAGAGTGAAGGGGACGTGGTGATTTCCATGAAAAACGTGGGATTCCGCTATCCCGGCGCATCGGGCCGTCCCGTGCTTCGTGACATCAATCTGGAGGTTCGTCGGGGCGAGACCCTTGCCATTATTGGAGCGACGGGCTCGGGAAAGACTTCTCTTGTGAATCTGATCCCAAGGTTTTACGATGCTACCGAGGGAGAGGTGCTGATTGACGGTGTACCCGTTAAGGAGTACGATCTGGACGCGTTGCGCCATAAAATCTCCTTTGTCATGCAGAAGAGCGAGCTTTTCTCGGGCACCATAGAGGAGAATATTCGATGGGGCAAGGAGGACGCTGCCCGTGAGGAGATTGAGGAAGCGGCTCGCGTTGCGCAAGCCGAGGACTTTGTCAGTGGCTTTGGCGACGGATACGATACCTACATCGCCGAGAAGGGAGCATCCCTGTCGGGCGGTCAGAAGCAGAGAATGTCCATTGCTCGCGCGCTGGTACGTAAGCCCGAGATATTGATTCTCGACGATGCTACCTCTGCTCTGGACCTTGCCACCGAAACGAGACTTCGTACCGCCTTGCGGCGAGAGCTGAAGGATACCACCGTGGTGATGATCGCTCAGCGCATCGCCAGCGTGCGGGATGCCGATCGGATCGCTGTCCTTGAAAACGGAACCATTCGGGATTGCGCTCCTCACGACGTGCTCATGGAGATCAGCGAGACTTATCGGGATATTTGTGAGTCCCAGGTGAAACAGGGAGGTAGCGCGGAATGAATCAACCGAGAGAAAAAGCAAATACCGCGGGTATGCCTCCGCTCCGTCCCATGGCGGGACCGGGCAGCCGTCCCGGCGGACCCATGGGGGCACGTGTCAATAAAGAAAAACCGAAGAACCTCAAAAAGACGTTGGCTCGCCTTGTGAAGTATGTTGGAAAGAGCAAAACGCTGATCCTTTTGCTCATTGGAATTATGGTCATCGTGACCGTGTCCGATCTGGCGGGACCTGCCTTACAGGGCGCCGCCATTGACACCATTCAAGTGGTGGATGGGCGCGTCACCGTCAATTTTAAAGCCATGACGGGATTTTTGGTGGCTATGGCAGTATTGTTTGCCGTTAGCGCCACTATGGCGTTTATACAGGGGATTCTGGCGGCAAAGCTGTCCCAGAATACGGTCTATACCTTGCGGAACGATCTGTTCAAGAAGATATCCAAATTGCCCATCCGTTATACCGATACGCACCGTCACGGCGACATTATGTCCCGTATGACCAACGACGTAGAGAATGTGTCCATCGCCATATCCCAATCCATTACGTCACTGATCTCAAGTATTCTTACCCTGATCGGAGCCTTTACCATGATGCTCCTCTACGGGTGGATCATGGCGCTCATCGCTTGCGTGACCATTCCCATGACGATCATTTTGACCACCAAGCTGGCGAAATTTATGCGAAAGTATTTCGTTCGCCGCCAGAAACTGCTGGGTCAGCTCAACGGGCAGGTGGAGGAAATGGTGACCTCCTATAAGACCGTGGTAGCCTATGGCAAGGAGAGACGGGCGGTAGAGGATTTTACCGTGACCAGCGAGGAATTGAAGCATTGCAGCATTAGTGCCCGTGTTTGGGGCTCGATCATGGGACCTTGCATGAATTTCCTTGGGAATCTGCAATATGTGCTCATTGCCGCGTTTGGAGGCTTTTTCGTACTCAACCCCGTGTCCTTTATGAGAACGCTGAGCATCGGTAATATCCAGTCCATGCTCCAGTATTCCAAAAAATTCACACGTCCCATCAACGAGATCGCCAATCAGTATGCCTCGATCCTGACGGCATTGGCGGGCGCGGAGCGGATCTTTGAGATCATGGACAGCGCCGACGAGATTGATGAGGGTACCGCGGAAATTCGAATCTTGGATATCAAGGGCAACATTCGGTTTGAAGCCATTGACTTCTCCTACGAAGAGGGAGAGCCCGTGCTGAAAGGACTGGACCTTTGGCTCAAGGAAGGACAGAAGATCGCCATTGTAGGCGCTACGGGCTCGGGAAAGACGACCATCGTCAACCTGCTGACACGCTTTTACGAGATTGACGGGGGCAGAATTACCGTGGACGGAGTGGATATTCGGGACATTCCGAAGGAGATCCTTCGAAGATCCATTGCCATCGTGCTTCAGGATACAGTTCTGTTCTCCGATACCATTCGCAACAACATCAAGTACGGTCATCCCGACGCCACGGATGAGGAAATGAAAGCGGCTGCGGCACTTGCCCGCGCGGACGTGTTTGTCGAGCGTCTGCCCGAGGGCTATGACACGGTTCTTGCCGAATCGGGAGGCAATCTGTCCCAAGGGCAGAGACAGCTTCTGTCCATTGCCCGTGCCGTATTGGCGGATCCCAAAATTCTGATTTTGGACGAAGCGACCTCCAGTGTCGATACCCGTACCGAAATGCACATTCAGCAGGCGATGGTAGCGCTGATGGAGAATCGGACCTCCCTCATTATTGCCCACCGTCTTTCCACCATCCGAGACGCGGATAAGATCGTAGTCATCAAGGACGGAAAGGTTGCCGAGGCAGGGAACCATGAGGAGCTTTTGGCGGCGGGCGGAGAATATTATCAGCTCTATAAAAATCAGTTTGCGGGAATTGCCACATGATGACGGCAGAGAGATTTGAAGCGATCTGCCGTGAGGAGGCGAACCGCGGTGAGGGGGAGCGTATAGGGATCGGAACCTATTCCGAAAAACGTCTCCATAGGGTGCTCAAGCGATGGGTGACCGAGGATGAGACCTGCTTTGAGGTTCCCGTGGGGCGGAGCATTGCCGACGTGCGGAACGAGGAAGGAATTTTCGAGATTCAAACGAAAAGCCTTGGGGTTTTGCTTCCCAAG
>JAZSIF010000008.1:0-18205 GCA_045533675.1 Eubacteriales bacterium
ATGAGAGGAAAGTCCTATTTGCAGATTGGCTCTCTTTGCATGGGTATCGCAGGCTCTCAGATCGACCCCAACTTCTTTGAGGACTATCTCGGAATGCGTGTGGAGTCGGTAGACGAGGTAGAGGTTATCCGCCGCATGGAGGAGGGCATCTACGACCGGGAAGAATTTGAGAGAGCCATGGCATGGACGAAGGAATTCTGCCCCGAGGGCTTTGAGAAGAATCCCGAATGGATCCGCAAGTCCGATGAGCAGAAGAAAAAGGACTGGGAGTTTACCGTAAAGTGTGCCATCATCGTCAAGGACCTGATGTGCGGAAACGACAAGCTGCCCGAGGGCTGTGAGGAAGAAAAGGTGGGACATAATGCCATCGCCGCAGGCTTCCAGGGACAGAGACAGTGGACCGACTTCTATCCCAACGCGGACTTTACCGAGTCCATTCTCAATACCTCTTTTGACTGGAACGGCATCCGCGAGCCTTACGTTTTGGCAACCGAGAACGATACTCTCAACGGCGCATCCATGCTGTTGATGAAGCTTCTCACCAACCGCGCGCAGCTCTTTGCCGACGTGCGTACCTATTGGTCGCCCGAGGCGCTGAAGAAAGCGGCAAATTACGAGCTAGAGGGCAAGGCGAAGGAGGCTGGCGGCTTCATTCACCTGATCAACTCGGGTGCGGCGGCTCTTGATTATAACGGCAGAGCTACCGACGAAAAGGGTAATGCTGTTGTAAAGCCTTGGTATGAGATGACCGATGCGGACGCAAAGGCAATTCTCGGCGCTTCCGATTGGTGTCCCGCCGACAACGGCTACTTCCGCGGAGGCGGATTCTCCTCTCACTTTGTGACCGAGACGGAGATGCCCTGTACCATGCTCCGAATCAACCTTGTCAAGGGCCTTGGTCCTGTGGCGCAGATCGCCGAGGGCTGGACCGTGAAGCTTCCCGAGGATGTAAACGACATTCTTTGGAAGAGAACCGACTACACCTGGCCCTGCACCTGGTTCGCTCCCCGTTGCGATGGTAAGGACGGCAGCGCCTTTAAGACCGCTTATGAGGTGATGAACAACTGGGGCGCTAACCACGGAGCCATCAGCTACGGACACATCGGTGCCGATCTGATCACCCTCTTCTCCATGCTTCGTATTCCCGTGTGCATGCACAACGTTCCCGAGGAGAAGATCTTCCGTCCCGCCGCATGGAACGCCTTCGGTATGGATAAGGAAGGACAGGATTACAGAGCTTGCGCAACCTATGGCGCAATGTATAAGAAAAACTGAAAGGAGAATAAAGAAATGAGCACGTTCCCCCGTATGAAAACCATCGGAGACACCGATTGGTTTGTACATGACCGCTTCGGTATGTTTATTCACTTCGGTCTCTATGCGCTTCCCGCAAGACATGAGTGGATCAAGGAGAGAGAAAAAATTTCCGAGGAGAAATATCAGAAGTATTTCGATCATTTCAATCCCGATATGATGGATGCCCGCGATTGGGCAAGACAGGCAAAGGCAGCAGGCATGAAGTACGCCATTCTGACAACCAAGCACCACGAGGGCTTCTGTCTGTTTGACTCCCAGTACACCGACTACAAGTCCACCAACACTCCTTGCGGACGTGACCTTGTTCGCGAGTTTGTGGATGCCTTCCGTGCCGAGGGCTTGAAGGTTGGATTCTATTACTCTTTGCTTGACTGGCACCATCCCGATTTTCCCATTGACCGCAAGCATCCCCGCCGTCTTGATCCCGATGCTGAGGCACAGGACAAGGGAAGAGATGTCAGAAAGTATGCCGAGTACATGAGAAATCAGGTAACCGAGCTTCTGACCAACTACGGTAAGATCGATATTCTTTGGTTCGACTTCTCCTACCCCGCGGGAACGGGCGGCGGAGACCTCTTTGATTGGATGCAGCACGGAGGCGGAAAGGGATCCGACGAGTGGGAGTCTGAGAAAATGCTTGCCTTGATCCGTAAGCTTCAGCCCCACATCATTCTCAACGACCGACTGGGAATTCCCCAGGATCTGGTGACTCCCGAGCAATCCAACTACAACCTCTTTGAGATCCCCCAGGACGAAGAAGGCAATTACGTTACGTGGGAGACCTGCCAGACCTTCTCCGGTTCTTGGGGATACTACCGTGACGAGGAGTCCTGGAAGACCCCGAAGATGCTGATCGATATGCTGATTCGCTCGGTAGCCAGAGGCGGAAACCTCATTATGAACGTAGGACCTACCTCCCGAGGATATTTTGATTCCCGCGCCGAGGACGCGCTGAAGGTGTACGGTGATTGGCTCAAGTTTAATGGACGCTCGATTTACGGCTGTACCATGGCGGAGGATTCCTTTGAGGTTCCCCCCGGAGTGGAGCTGACTCAGAGCGAGGACGGAACGAGACTGTATATCCACCTTGTGGATTTTCCCTTCCACCGTCTTGTGGTGAAGGGACTTGCGGACAGAATTGATTATATGCAGCTTCTGTCCGACGGAAGCGAAATCTACCAGTATGAGACTCGCTATCCCCACGGTCCCGACGGCAGCCCCATGGAGCCTCAGTTTACCATCTTCATGCCGGGATCGGTGTTCCACACCGTTGATCCCGTCATTGAGGTATTCCTGAAGCCGAAGCAGTAATTGAATCAAAAGAGCGCACCTATTGATAGGTGCGCTCTTTTCCCCTTGGGAGAAGGCTTTTTTGCATCAAACCAAAATCCGACACCGTGTCCTCAATTCGGGGAAGGGCTTATCAAATACACAGACGTCGATGTGATCCAAATCGGTCAGTACGTAGAGGGACTCTGAGTTAAATTTCTCGCTGTCGCATAAAAAGACGGAAAATTTCGCGTGTTCCAGCATCAGAGAACGGATGTAGTTTTCCTCGGAAACGGGATCGGAAATGACCCCGCTTTTACTCAGGCTTTTGGAGGAAAAAAAGAGAATGTCGGGTTGAAGCTCCGCAATGGTACGGTATGCCTGCGTGCCCGAAAGCACCGCGGAGCAGTCGATCGAAAAACCGCCGATGCAATGGGTGGGAATGCCGTAATTGACCGCGTTGATCGCCGTAAGCATATTGTTGGTGAATACCATCATATCCTTGTGCTTGGCAATGTAGGGAACGAGAAAGCTTGCGGTGGACGAGCCGTCTAACATGACCGACTGTCCGTCGTGGAGCAGGGACGCGGCTTTTTTCGCGATCTGCCGTTTTTCGGTAATATTCTTCGACATACGGCTGTTATAGGGAACCGCTTGGTTGATGGCATTGAAGATTGACGCGCCGCCGTGTGTCCGCTTGATCAGCGAAAGATTTTGAAGCTTTGACAGATCCCGCCGAATACTGGAGGGAGAGGTATAGGTTAGCTCCGCAAGTTTTTCTACCGTTAAAAAGGTGTGCTCGTTCAGGTGTTCCATGATCTCTTCTTGTCGTTTGGTAATGCTCATTTTGTTCCTCTTTTTGCGTAAATTCGAAAAGATTTTGCGTATTTATCTAAAATATCGCCGCATATTGCATTCAAATGTGCTCGATGGTATAATTATAGCAGAATTTTCCGAAATGTCAAGACGGAAAGAAGGAGGAATTTAAAAATGAAATTTTTTATTGACACGGCAAACGTGGAGGATATCAAGAAAGCGGTAGAGATGGGAATTGTAGCAGGTGTTACTACCAATCCCTCTCTGATCGCCAAGGAGGGTCGCGACTTTGTTGAGACCGTCAAGGAGATCAGCGCCATTGTGGATGGTCCCATCAGCGCGGAGGTGATCTCTCTGGAGGCGGACAAGATGGTAGAAGAGGCGAAGGAGCTGTATGACGCCATCGGAAACCCCAACCTTGTGATTAAAATTCCCATGTGCGTGGAGGGACTCAAGGCAGTGAGCCGACTGACCGCTCTCGGAATGAAGACCAACGTGACGCTGATCTTCTCGGCGGGACAGGCGCTTTTGGCGGCTGCGGCAGGCGCTACTTATGTCAGCCCCTTTGTCGGCAGACTGGACGACATCGGCTTCTGCGGCATTGATCTGATCACCGAGGTTTCGGATATCTTCAAAAAGCAGGGAATCAAGACCGAGATCATTGCGGCATCTACGAGAAATCCTCTGCACGTCATTCAGGTGGCTGCGGCAGGCTGCGATATCGCTACCGTACCCTATAAGGTGTTCGTGGATATGACCAAGCACCCCCTGACCGACAAGGGAATCGAGCGATTCCTCGCTGACTGGGCAAGTGTGAATAAGTAAAGAAAAAGGACTGAGTCCCATGGCTCAGTCCTTTTTCGTTCTTGTTTTCATTCAGCATCAATCTTCTAAAATACTCCTTATCGAAAAATTCGGATAGGGTCATATCGGCTCCCTCACAAAAACGCTTTACGGTGATAACCTTTGAGCATTTTGTTCTTCCTTTCATAAGGTCGTAAATTGCCGAGGGGGACATAAAAAGCGTGTCATCCTGAGCGAAGCGGAGCGGAGTCGAAGTTTTGGTGAGGGAGCTTCGCGAGCCGATCCAAAACCGAGGAGCCGTCGGCGACGACGTGATCTACAAGGACGATCCCGAAGCTTTTTATTCGTAAGACAATAAAATGAAAGCAACCGATCCGCCGAGATCTCAACTCCCGCAAGGGGCGTTGCCCTCCTTTCGTCGGGTTCGACTGCGAAAACATCACACCGTGATGTTTTCTCCGCTCAAGATGACAACGGCGGGGCGGGAATTGAAAAATGTTTTTTAATTTTTCGACAGACTGACATGAAGAAAAAGGGACAGAGAAAGTTTCTCTGTCCCTTTTTCTTCATATAGTTAAAGCAGACCCGAGATGGCGTAAAAAATGTAGGTTCCTACGCTCAGTACCATGAGTCCTGCCAGCACGATACATACGATTTTTGCGATTAATCTTGTTTTTTTCTGAGACATTTTTTCTGTTCCTCCCTTTACTTGATATCGAGGGTGAGCTGATGTGCCGTCAGGTCCTCGTCGGCAAGAAGCTGACCTGATGCGGGGATCTTCAGCTTTCGGTAGCCCTTTGCGCTGTCGTACTTATCCGAGAAGCGATCCCTCGCGGCAATCAGCTTCTGTCCTTTCTTGAGGGTCATCAGGGTGACACCGCCCGAGGTCCTCGTTGCCTTTTGGGGAATCAGCGAGGTCTTGAGGATGATCGCTCGATCGGCATTGCTGATCAGCATGATCTCAAAGGGATGCTTTTCATTTTCGTAAAAGACACCGCAGATGGGAGAAGATGAGGAGTATGCGCCCACCAGCTTGCGGCGGTTCCCCTTGGTCTCATATTGGGAAACGGGGACACGGACACCTTTACCGTTTTCAAAGATAAACACAAAGTTTTCTCCCGCGGGATAGCCCTTTTGCACCCGCATAAAGACAGGCTTTTCACCCTCGTCCATGTTGAGCTTTGCCGCTAAGAAGTCACCCATAGAGGATGCCTTGACGCAGTCGAAGTCCGCCGTTTTGGCACGGTATAGCTGACAGCGATCGGTAATGAAGATGAGGTCGGACAGGTTATCGGTATCCTCGGCGAAGAGGATCTCGTCGCCGTCCTTGAGCTTCTGCTCGTCGTTCCCTCGGAGCGATTGGAGTGTAATCTTCTTGAAGTAGCCCTCTCTTGTCATATACACGCGGACGTTGTAGTTTTCGGGAGTATTGTCCTCCACGTATGCGGGAGCGTCATCGGCATGGAGAAGCTGAGAACGGCGAGGCTGCGCGTATTTCTTCTTGACCTCGGCGAGCTGAGCGGCAATGAGCGCCTTGAGCTTGAGCTCATCACCGAGGATCTCCTCGATCTTGGCGATCTCCGCCTGCAAGCCCTCGATCTCCTTAATGCGGTTGATGATATATTGCTTATTGAGGGTACGCAGCTTGATCTCAGCAACAAATTCCGCCTGGATCTCGTCAATGCCGAAGCCCTTCATCAGGTTGGGGACGACCTCCTCGTCCAGCTCGGTGTGGCGAATAATCTTGATGGCTTTGTCAATGTCGAGAAGGATCTTGGCAAGACCCTGCAAAAGGTGCAGCTTGTCCTTCTTTTTGTTCAGGTCAAACCGAAGCTCACGGGAGAGACACTGCATACGGAATTTGATCCACTCCGAAAGAATCTCCATGACACCCATTTGTCTGGGGGAGGAGTTGACCAAAATGTTAAAGTTACACTTGAAGCTGTCCTCCAGGGAGGTCATTCGGAAGAGCTTGCTCATGAGCTTGTCGGGATCGGTACCGCGGCGAAGGTCAAGGGTCAATTTTAAGCCTCGCAGGTCGATCTCGTCACGGAAGTCGGTGACCTCCTTGATCTTTCCGTCCTTGACAAGATCCGCTACCTTTTTGAGAATGACCTCAATGGTGGTGGAGTAGGGAATTTGAGTAATCTCGATGCAGTTTTCTTCCTTGTCGTAGTGATAGCGCGCGCGGATGGGCACAGAACCCGAGCCCGTCTCGTAGATGCGGCGCATCTCCTCACGGTCATAAAGGATATAGCCGCCGCCCGGGAAGTCGGGTGCTTTGAGAATATCCAAAAGGCGGTCCATGCTCAGCTTCGGATTTTTCAGAAGGGCGATGGTCGCGTCGCAGATCTCCCCTAAGTTGAAGGAGCAGATGGAGGATGCCATTCCCACGGCAATACCCGTGTTGGGAGTCACCAAAACGTTGGGAAAGGTAGTGGGAAGAAGGGTGGGCTCCTTGAGGGTTCCGTCGTAGTTGTCCACCATATCCACCGCATCCTTGTCGATGCCGCTGAAAAGCTCCTGACAGAACACGTCCAGCTTTGCCTCGGTGTAACGGGACGCCGAGAATTTCATATTGGAGGAATACTGCTTACCGAAGCTTCCCTTGGAATCCACAAAGGGGTGCAGAAGCGCTCCGTTGGCACGGGTCAGGCGAACCATGGTTTCGTAGATCGCCATATCGCCGTGGGGGTTGAGCTGCATGGTGCGGCCCACAATGTTGGCACTCTTCACACGGGGGTGGTCCTTATTGAGCAGCCCCATTTTATACATCGTATAGAGAAGCTTGCGGTGTGCGGGCTTCAAGCCGTCGATCTCGGGGATGGCACGGGACACAATGACACTCATGACGTAGGGCATGTAGTTGCTTTCAATGGTCTCGGTGATCAGCTGAGGTCTGGCGGGGGCATGTACGATTTCTTTCGCTTCATTTGCGAGCTTTCCTTTTTTTGCTTTTGCCATGAAGATACCGTCCTTGTAAAAGTTTCTTGAAAAGGGAGCGATCAGACCCGCCGCACGGTGTGTGCCGCCGCACGGATCAGGCGATTATAAAGGGCAAGCCCCAAGCCCTCCTCGGGAGGGAGATGGGCATAGATGATGTCACAGTCCATGGACTCGGTCCTGCGCAGGGCAGAGAAGAGATTGCGCGCCTGATCGGCAAGATTTTCTCTCTCGCCAATGTCGATCAGTCGTTCGTTTCGTAAGTAGGCAAGCTCCTCTCGGTAGCAGAGAATGGCGCATTTTTCCGCGTTTTGCGCCCTCATGAGGAAGGAGAGGACCGACTCCTCGTTACCGTCGATGAGGACCAGCGGAGACGAGGGAGCATAGTGCTTGTATTTCATGCCGGGGGAGAGGGGTCTCTCACCCTCGGCTAAGGTTTCCTTGATGGTAGGAGACACCGTGACCTCCTCGCAAACGCAACGGAGGGCATCGGGTGTAATCGCGCCGGGACGGAGCAGGGTCGCATGGGTCCCGTCCAGCTTGATGATGGTGGATTCCAAACCGATCTCCGAGGGACCGCCGTCGATGATGGCGTCAATCCGCCCAAAAAGGTCACGCTTCACGTGCTCGCCCGAGGTGGGAGAGGGAGACCCCGACAGATTGGCGGAGGGGGCGGCAATGGCAACACCCGCTCGGCGAATCAGGGCTCTCGCGACGGGGTGAGAGGGACAGCGGACGGCAACCGTATCGAGTCCTCCCGTAACCGTATCTGGAATGATGTCCCGCTTAGGAAGGATGACCGTCAGAGGTCCGGGCATGAACGCGCGAGCCAACCTCTCATAGGTCTCGTTTACGCGGGCATAGCGGGAGGCGTCCTCGGGGTCCGCGATATGGATAATGAGAGGGTTGTCCGAGGGACGTCCCTTTGCGGCATAGATCTTTTGAGCGGCGGCGGCATCGGTGGCATCTCCGCCAAGACCGTACACCGTTTCGGTGGGGAAGGCAACTAAGCCCCCTTTCCGCAAAATGCTTGCCGCCTCGTCAAGAGCGGGATGCTCGGTGTCGGTGGGGGCAAGGGTATAAAATTTGGTGTTCATTCGATGAATTCCTTTTTTGTTTTAGGTGGATTCCGAGGCTTTCAGCTTTTCTGCCGTATCCGCGGTGATCAAGGCATCAATCATCCCACCGATGCTTCCGTTGAGAAAGCTCTCAAGGGAGAAGAGCGTCAGACCGATCCTATGATCGGTGACACGTCCCTGTGGGTAATTATAGGTGCGGATGCGCTCGCTTCGGTCGCCTGTTCCGACCTGACTCTTTCGCTCGGAGGCGATCTTCTCATTTTGCTCGGTCAGCTTCATGTCATAGAGCTTGGTTTTGAGCAGTTTGAGTGCCTTGTCTTTGTTCTTGAACTGGCTTCGCTCCTCCTGACACTCAATGACGAGTCCCGTCGGCTTGTGCGTCAGACGGACTGCCGATTCGGTCTTGTTAATGTGCTGACCGCCCGCCCCGCTGGATTTACAGGACTCGATGAGGAGATCGGCGGGGTTAATCTCAATCGCGATGTCCTCCACCTCGGGAAGTACCGCTACCGTGGCGGTAGAGGTCTGGATTCGTCCCTGAGATTCGGTCTCGGGGACTCGTTGGACTCGGTGGACACCGCTTTCAAACTTGAAGCGGGAATAGACACCGTCACCCTCTACCATAAAGGTGATCTCCTTGAAGCCGCCAAGCTCGGTCTCGTTGGAATTCATGACCGAGGTCTTGAAGCCGCAGGATTCGGCATACATGGAGTACATACGGTAGAGTACCGCGGCAAAGAGCGCCGCCTCCTCTCCGCCCGCCCCGCTTCGGATCTCCACCATGACGTTTTTATCGTCGTTGGGGTCACGGGGAAGCAGAAGGATCTTCAACTCCTCCAAAAGAGTCTCCATGCGCTTTTGGCTCTCCTTCAGCTCGGAGGTGACCAGCTCCTTCATATCCGCGTCCAAGGACTCACCGAGCAGCAGCTTGGCTTCCTCGTTGTCCCGTTCGGCACGGATATAATCCCGATAAGTCTCGATGACGGGTGTCAGATTTTTATAATCCTTCATCAGCGCGGCATAACGCTCTGTGTCGGAAAAGATCTCGGGGTTTGCCAGCTCTTCTTCCATCGAAAGATAGCGTACCTCCGCGTCCTTCAATTTGTTCAGCATGGAGTCTCCTTTTTAGGGGTGAAATAATCAATATTTGTAGAATGCCGAAGCGGCACGGTAGGTCTCGTATAGGTCGACCTTGGCGATGACCTCATAGGGGGCGTGCATGGAAAGAACGGGGACACCCAGATCCACGGTATCAATGTTGTGCTTGGACACGTATTTGGCAACGGTTCCGCCGCCGCCGCAGTCTACCTTACCAAGCTCCCCTGCCTGCCAGATCACGTCGTCGTGGCTGAGGACCGAGCGGAGCCAGCCCAGATATTCGGCGGAAGCGTCATTGGTGCCCGACTTTCCGCGGGAGCCCGTAAACTTGGTGAATACAGCGCCGCACGCCAGAAGGGGCGTGTTTCTCTTCTCGAATACCTCAGGGAAGTTTGGGTCGTATGCCGCCGAAACGTCTGCCGAGAGACACTTGGAGTTGGCACGGACCACCGCCTCGTTTCCGCCGAGAGCATTGGCGATCTCACGGATGAGGTCCACGAGAAGATCGCTCTGCATGCCTCCGGGGCCGTCACTTCCCGTTTCTTCCTTATCGGCGAGTACACACATTTTGGTGTGTACGCTGTCGTCGCTCTCCAAAAGGGCGGTGAGAATGGGGTAAGCGCATACTCGGTCATCGTGACCGTAAGCCGAGATCATGGAGCGGTCAAGACCTACGTCTCTTGCTTGATCCGCGGGGACCACACATAGCTCGGAGGAGAGAAAATCATCCTCTGTGATGCCGTATTTTTCGTAAAGAAGCTTTAAAACGGCAAGCTTGACCGAGCCATCGTCCTCATCGGGACGAGAGCCAATGAGAATATTGAGCTGCTCGCCCTTGATCCCCTCGCCGAGGGGAAGCTTCGATTGCTCCTGACCCAGGTGAGGGAGGAGGTCGGTGATATAGAATACGGGATCGTTTTCGTCCTCGCCAATGTTTACGTCAACCACGGATCCGTCCTTCTTGACGATCACACCGTGAAGCGCCAAGGGAGTGGCGACCCACTGATATTTGCGGATGCCGCCGTAGTAGTGAGTCTTGAAGAACGCCATGCCGCTTTCCTCGTACAGAGGGCATTGCTTGAGGTCGATTCGGGGGGCATCGATATGTGCCACGGTCAGGCGGATTCCCTCATGGATGGGCTCGCTTCCCACCGAGAACACATAGAGATTGCGTCCTCTGTTGTTATAGTAGAGCTTGTCGCCTACGTGAATGGCGTCGCCGAGATGATAGGGGCGGTATCCCTTTTTCTCGCAAAGTGCGATGGAATATTTCAGTGCCTCCCGCTCGGTCTTTCCCTCGTTGAGATAGTTCATATAGCCCTTGGCATAAGCATACGCGCGGTCACATAGCTCTTTGCCGCCGCGCTCGTAAACGGTTTTCTTTTCGTAAATCAAATCTTCTTTGTTCATGATGCGTCTCCTTTTTCGGGTGAGAAATATAGATCCCAATATACGTCCATCGCTTCTTCTACCTTATAAACGTAGGAGCGTGTTTCGTCAAAGGGGATGTAGGTGAGGTTTCCCTCGGCATCGGCGCAGTCGGGGTCGGACAGCCATTTTCTGACATTGCCCAGTCCGCCGTTATAGGCGGCGAGGACACAGTGCCAGTCTCCAAACATATCATAGAGATAGCGGAGGTAATACACACCGTAGCGAATACTGACCTCGGGGGTAAACAGATCGTCAAAAGAAAGATATTCCCTAAGGTAGCGGTCGCCTGTCAGTTCCTCGAAGGTCGGCTTCATCATTTGCATGAGTCCTCTTGCGCCTACCGAGGAGACGGCATCGGGATCAAAGCCGCTTTCGGTCTTCATGACCGCATAGATGATATGCTCGGGAACCTCGTATTCCAAAGAATAGCGCATAACCGTATCCCGATAAGGGATGGGGTGAGTGGATTCCTCAATGGCAAGCCAGATCTGATTGGAAATCAGACCCGCGGCAATCGCCAGGGCGAGAATCAGTAACACACAAAGACATCGTTTGAATGTTTTCATGAAAGTCCTTTCAGAATCAGGGGCGAATGGTTCGTTTTATGCGGAAGGGATGGAGAGACCGAGCTCTTGGACTACGGGGGGAATCTTTTTCAAAAATTCCTCGGTATCTCCCGTGTTGGTCAGGACATAGTGAGAATGACGCTTGTAGAATTCGTCATCCTTTTGCGCGCGGATCCGAGCCTCGGCTTTCTCACGGGTCAGTCCGTCTCTTCGGATGATCCGCTCCATGCGAAGCTCCATGGGAGAGAGGATTGAGATGACCGTATCGCATTCCCGATGAAAGTCGGACTCAATGAGGGTGGGGGCATCCACGACCACGCAAGGGAAGCCGTCTCGCTCCAATGCGCGGAGCATGTATCGAATCCGATTCAACACAAAGCCCAGCACGGTTCTGTTTAACAGCTCCAGTCTTTGCGCGTCGTGAAAGACGATCTCGGAAAGCTTGCCGCGGTCGAGGGTTCCGTCTTTGTAGAGGATCCCGTCTCCAAATGCCGTTTTGAGCGCATCAAGACAGGGAGAGGGGGGAACGAGAAGTCCGTGATAGACCTCATCCGCGTCAATGACGGGAATTCTGTTCTTTGAGAGATAGTCGCAGAAAAGCGACTTGCCCGATCCCGTAGGACCGGTCACACCGATCACCTTCATGAGTGCTCCTTTCCTGTTTTGTTAATCAGATCAATTCCTCTTTGTGGCTATGGGCAGAGCGATATGCCGCCTCCATGACCGCTTGTACGTGGGCGCCGTCCAAAAAATCGGGATGCGCCTGCTTGCCCGTATGGACCGAATTAAGGAAGCTGTACATACTGCCCACGTGTCCTCGGAGCCAGTCCGAGGGAGCCTTGGGGGCGGGGAACGACCCGCCGGGGGCGGGGTAACGTCCTACACACTCGATCGCTTGATAGCCCGTGTTACCGCCAAGGGTATCGGGCTTTTCGGCGGCGTCGTAAAAGTAGAGGAAGTTGGGTTGCATGAGAGAAAATTTGAGTGAGCCTCTCTCGCCGTAAATCGAGAGATTCAGGTCGTCGTTGGCGCCGTTTATCAGCTTGCTGACCGTGATGGTACCCTGAGCGCCCGAACGGAGTCTTGCCAGCATATAAAACGCCTCGTCGGCATTGGTCTGCCAATCCGAGCCATCCATGCCCGCCCGATTGGCATAGGCGATTTGGGGCATGCCGACCACACTCTCAAATTCTCCGCAAAGGGAATATACAAGGTCAATGGCATGAGAGCCGAGATCAAAGAGCACACCGCCGCCGCAAATGTCACGGTTCTGCTTCCATCCCGCGGGGCGGGAGATGTCGGTACAGCTGTTGTGAAGGTATTCCGCGGAGAAGGAAAGGACACGGCCAATGCGTCCCTCCTCCACCAGCTCACGGGCTCTCATGATGGGGGCAAGATGGCGGTTGTTAAAGACCATGGTGCAGATCCTTCCGCTTTTCTTTGCCAGATCGGCAAGGTCCTCCGCTTCCTCGGCGCTGACACACAAGGGCTTCTCGCAAAGCACGTGTTTTCCCGCTGCCAGAGCCTTCTTGACCGTCTCGTAGTGGAAAATATTCGGCGTGCAAACATCGATGATATCAATGTCGGGGTTTGCGATCAGTTCGTCCTCATCGGTTACTGCCAAAGGGATTCCGTATTCGTTGGCTACGGCACGGGATTTTTCAAGAGAGCGGGTGCATACCCCCTCAATGGAGGCGGTGAAGGGAAGATCGCGGTAATAATATTTCAGATTATCCACACAAAAGGCATGGGTCTTTCCCATGGCGCCAAAGCCCAAAAGACCGATTTTCAAATTCTTCTTCAAAGCGCCCCTCCAAAAATAAAATCCTACCTTATATTATAACAGAAAACCGAGTTTTTTTCAAGGGATAATTTGGGAATTTCAAAATTATTTTCGGGGGACTGTTGAAAAACAGAAGAAAAGATAGTATAATAGTAGCATAGATTGGCGGAACGGAGAGAGATATGAGATACGATACGGTTTTGTTGGATGCGGACGACACCCTTCTGGATTTTCACCGAAGTGAGAGAGAGGCAGTGGCGGATACCATGCGGGAGATCGGCGTAGAGCCTACCGACGAGAAGATTTTGGCATACAGCGGGATCAATTCCTCTCTTTGGCGGGCACTGGAGCGTGGGGAGATCGAAAAATCCGTCCTGCTTTACCGACGCTTCACGCTTTTTTCGGAGTATTTGGGGCTTCTGCCCAACGAAGATAGAGATCGCCATATGGCTGAAAATTATATGCGGTCTCTTTCCACCAAGGGATATCTCCTGGATGGAGCTTTGGCGCTTTGTCGGAGCCTTTATGGCAGCGCCCGTCTATATATTGTGACCAACGGTGTGGAGTTCATTCAGCGGGGGAGATATGCGGTTTCGGGACTGTCCGACTACGTGGACGGCGTATTTATCTCGGGTGTCATCGGACACGAAAAGCCCAGCCTTTCCTATTTTACCTATGTGGCGGAGCATATCCCCGATTTTCGCAGGGAAAAGACGTTGATCGTGGGAGACTCTCTTACCTCGGATATGCGCGGAGGCGTGGCGTTTGGCTTGGATACCTGCTGGTATAATCCCCGTGGGCTTTCTCCTACCGAGGACCTGGCGGGAAAGATCACCTACACGGTGAAGGATCACAGAGAGATTGAATTGATTGTACGGGAAGGAGCTTTGAAATGAAAGGGGCTGTTTTGCAAAGCCTTGCTGCCAATGACATTCCATATAGGGAAAACCTTGCCTTACATACGGTATGTACCCTTCGGGTCGGCGGGATCGCCGACCTTGGAATCTATCCGAAAAGCGAGGAAGAGCTTCTCCTGACCGTATCGATTTTAAATCGGGAGAGGGTTCCCTTTGAGGTCATCGGCAGAGGCTCCAATCTCTTTTTCGGGGACGGTCGTTTTTCGGGCGCGTTGATTCTGACCGAACGAATGACGGCGATTCGGGGGGAGGGAGAGCGAATTTTCGCTCAATGCGGTGCGACCCTTGCCGCCCTTGCCAATTATGCCGCCGAGCAGTCTCTTTGCGGCTTGGAGTTTGCCCGTGGGATTCCCGGGTCTCTCGGAGGGGCAGTGTTTATGAATGCGGGGGCATACGGTTCTTCCATGGAGGGCGTTGTGGCTTCCACCCGTGCCATGAATCGGAAGACGGGTGAGGTATTCACACTGACCGATCACGGCTTTGGCTATCGGAAAAGCGTTTATATGGAGAATCCTTTGTGGATCTGCCTTGGCGCGGAATTGGTGCTTCGCCGAGGAAAGCGGGAAGAGATTCTCTCAAAAATGGCACAGCTTTCCCAAAAAAGAAGAGACTCCCAGCCTCTGGAATTTCCCAGTGCGGGCAGCTATTTCAAGCGACCCGAGGGGTATTTCGCGGGAAAGCTGATTGAGGATGCGGGCTTGAAGGGACGGTCGGTGGGAGGCGCGGAAATTGCCGAGAAGCACGCGGGCTTTCTCATCAATCGTGGCGGTGCCACTGCCCGTGACGTATTGGCGCTGGAGGAGCTTGTCAGGGACGAGGTCAAGGAACGATTCGGTGTGGTTTTGGAGCGGGAGGTCCGCTATCTGCCCACCGCCGAAGGATAAGGAGAGAGGTATGTCGTTTACCACCGAAATCAGCGGGGAATTGGTTCTTGTCCCCTTGAAAAAGACGTGTTGTCGCAAAGCGCTGCTCATGGGGCTTCTCATGGGTGCTGCCGAGACCGAGGACGGACGGCTGGCGGTTCGTTACTACTCGGAGGAGGTTGCCGCGTTGGCAAAGGAGCTGCTCTGTCACGTGTTCCGTGCGGAGGTGACGCGAGAGGAAGGTGTCCGCGGCGGGCGAAAGACCTATGAGCTGACAGCTCGCGCGGCGGCTTGCCGAAAATTTTTAAAAGAATTGGACCAAAACAGTAGCGCGATGATTCACACCGCGGCAGGCTTTCGGTGCGCCGCTTGTCAGGGAGAATTTTTACGGGGTGTTTTTCTTGGATGCGCCACCGTGACCGATCCCCACAAGGGCTATCATATGGAATTTTCTTTTCCCACCGAGGGAAGATGTGACGCCCTGCGTACCTATTTGGAGACACGGCTCTCCAAACCGGGAAAGGTAAAGCGGGGAGGTCGTTTCGGGCTTTACTACAAGAGCAATGGCGCGATCAGCGATTTTCTCTACTACATCGGGGGCTCGGGTGCCAGCTTTGACGTGACCAACGTATGGATTGAGCGGGATATCCGAAACAATGAAAACCGAGCCACCAACTGCGTGGCACGAAACATTTCCCGCTCAGTGGACGCATCCAGGCGCCACAGAGAGTCGATCGAGCGTCTTTACGAAACGAGACGGATTGATGCGCTCCCCGAGGAACTCAGACAGACAGCGGCTCTTCGTCTGGAATATCCCGATGCGTCGCTTTCCGAGCTTGCGCTCTTACATGAGCCGCCCATTTCCAAATCGGGACTCAACCGCCGCCTGACCCGCCTTTTAGAGGAAGCGGAGGAGTAGGGGATGCGAGGACGCGAGGACGCGGGGACGCGGGGATGCGGGGATGCGAGGACGCGATTTGCCACTTTTGAAAAAGTGGCGCAAAACTTTTCATACAAATTATGGTTTTTTGTGCATGTTTCTCGTCTCGGTGTATCTTGAAAGAATATTCTTTTTCTCTAAGGTAGAAATCCGTCGGACCCTCGGGCGTCCCGACGGATTTCTTTTTTTGGATTGCCTTCGGCGGGTTCAATTTCTTTAGGGACAGCAAAAAAGCACATACCCAAAAGGACCCGTAGGAGAATAGGTTTCGCTTCGCTCAACCCCGAATTTTGCTTGTCGTCTAAAGACGGCAGTTTGCAAGCAAACACGCAAAATTGCGGCGAACTACCGCCTTCGGCGGGTTCACTTTCTTTAGGGACAGCAAAAAAGCACATACCCTTTTGGGTATGTGCTTTTTTGGTGACCCGTAGGAGAATCGAACTCCTGTTACCGCCGTGAAAGGGCGGTGTCTTAGCCGCTTGACCAACGGGCCTTATATCAGTTATCCGCCGAAATCGGCGGATAACTGTTGGTAGCGGGAATTGGACTTGAACCCATGACCTACCGGGTATGAACCGGTTGCTCTAGCCAACTGAGCTATCCCGCCATTTTCGCGCTCGATTTTCAAGCGCTTGACCATTATATCATACTTCTTTTCCTTTGTCAACTCTTTTTTTGAAAAAAATGAAAATATTTTTTACTTTTTCTCCCTTGCGAGAAGAAGAGGAAGCAGATTCTCCCATTCCTTTTTTGTTGCCTCTACCGAGATTCCGTTTTGTGAAGAAAAAAGGAATTGATAACTGAAAAAAGCCACACCGTTTCCTTGCTTTAATTCGTCGGTAGCCGCAAGACATCGGGCGAGTATGTCACGGTTTTCAATCCATTCCCGCTTGCCGCTTCCCGCATATTGATCCTCTTCGCCATAATATCCCTTATACGCCTTTTCCAAGGTCATGCCGATATAGAGATCGATTCCGTCGGCTTTGATCATTTGATCAAATTGTAATGCCACCGATTGAAAATCGTGTGTCTCATGCTCCATGCCGAAATAGATCTGGGGACAGAGGTAGTCCACATACCCCTTATGGGAACACCAATATGCCGCGTCCGCGTATAGTTCCTCATAATTCCTTTTGGTATTTCCCGAGGGACTGACCCCGAACATTCGGTTGTCGGAAAAATGATGAACTGTCTCATAAAGTGCTGAGAGCAGCCGGTTGATCGAGTCTCTCCGAAAATCCCCAAGAGATAGCGTTCCCCCATTCTGCCGATATTGCTCGTAAGCGGCTTGGTCAAACGCTTTGTCGGTGGTGGGATAAAAGTAATCGTCCATATGAATGCCGTCCACGGGATAACACGCAAGGATCTCCGCAACACCCGCGGCAACGTATGCCCGTGTTTCCTCATAGGCGGGATTCAGATACCATGTGTTTCCCACGAGAACGGCTTTTCCGTCGTTTTCCTCGCACCAATCGAGGTGACGGTATTCTCCCGTAAGCTCCTTTTTGGTGCTGTCCGAAAAAAGACGTAATGGGTTGATCCAGCCATGGACCGAAAGCTCTTTTTCGTGTGCCAGCTCCAAAAGGATCGAAAAGGGATCGTATGAAAAGGGCGCGCCCGTTCTTCCCACGGCATAGGCGGAGGAGGGAAAAAGCTCAGAGGGATAGAGACTGTCGCCGTTGGGACGAAGCTGAACGAATAGGGTATTGATCCCGTTTTGCCGTAGATTCTCCAAGGCTTGTTCGATCCGTGCGGTATAGTCCGCTTTTTGTCGCATTTGTCCATGTTCGGTCATGAGGGGCGCCAGATCAAACTGGGAGAGCCACATGGCAGAGATCCACTCGTGGCGCAGCGCTTCATAAGCGACGGGCTCCGTATTGGTGGAAATCGAATCCTCTTTTTCCGTCAGTCCCTTGGCAATGGATAGGATGCCCGCGAGAATCAAAAGAATACAAAACCAGGGAAAATTTTTTTCAATATTTCGCGTCATAAAAATCCCCCCTACGTGTCCTATCCTACGATACGCACGCGCGGGGGGATTTATGAGTCAAATTATGACCAAGTCAAGGGCTTCAAATCTCACCTTTTTTCACTGCCTCGAAGTCTGCCTCGACCTCAGCGGAGGGCTTCTTGGTCAGGAGGGAAACAACCACAATGCAGATTGCGGAGAAGATGAAGGCGGGGAGCAGCTCGTAGATGGCGAATACACCGCCCAGCTTGCTGATGACCAGCTTCCAAAGGAATACCATGCCCGCGCCGCCCAGCATGCCCGCGATGGCACCTGCCTGCGTGGTTCTCTTCCAGAAGAGGGAGAAGAGCATCAGCGGTCCAAAGGTTGCGCCAAAGCCTGCCCATGCGAAGGAAACGACCTTGAAGATC
>JAZSIF010000009.1:0-3915 GCA_045533675.1 Eubacteriales bacterium
ATCACGGGGGCATTCACAGTATCGTTTACAAAGGCGCAAACACCGTCAAATCCTCTTGCCAGCTCTGCCGTGTCCTCGTTCAGCTTGGTCTCAAAATATTTAAAGGTAATTCCGTGTTCCTTCCCATGCTTATCAAAGGAAGGGCGGTCATAGGGCTTTGTATCAAAAAACGCGATTTTCATGATAAAACCTCCTTGACTTTGTGTCTTTATTATATTATAATTAATGCAGTAAGTATGTTGAATTTTCAACAAAAAGGAGAAAAATTGAAAAAATATATAGAAATTTTAAAAAAATGTCCTCTTTTTTGTGGGATTGAAGAGGATAATCTTTTACGCATGCTCTCCTGCCTTGAAGCTAAGGTGGATTTTTTTGATAAAAAATATACGGTGATCGCGGAGGGAAATCCTGCCAAATATATGGGGATTGTTCTTTCGGGCTCGGTTCAGGTCCTTCAAGTGGACTATTACGGAAACCGCAGTATTTTGAGCAACATCGGGGCTTCTGGCTTATTTGCCGAGGCGTTTGCCTGCGCCGAGACCCAATCGATCCCCGTGACGGTGGTGGCGAATGAGCCTTCGGAGATTTTGTTTGTGGATTGCAGCCACATTCTTCATACCTGTGCCAACGGGTGCGGGCACCATCAGCAGCTGATCTTCAACCTGATGAAGGATCTTGCCACGAAAGCCATTCTGTTTCATCAGAAGATGGATATTACCTCGAAGCGTACCACCAGGGAAAAGCTGATCACCTACCTGATGCAATGCGCCAAGCGAGAGGAAAGCGATTGCTTTGAGATCCCCTTTGACCGCCAGGAGCTGGCGGATTTTTTGGAGGTCGATCGGAGTGGGCTCTCCGCCGAGATCAGCAAGCTTCGGAGAGAAGGAATCCTGGAGAGTCATAAAAAACGGTTTCGATTGTTATAACAAATATAAAATGAATTTGGAGGAGCTATGAATTTTACGGAAATTGCGGAGCTGCGGCAGTCCTGCCGCGGCTATAACCCCGATCGAGCGGTAGAGAAAGAAAAGTTAGATCGGATTTTGGAAACCGCCCGCTTGTCTCCCTCGGCATGCAACGGTCAGCCCTATCATATTACCGTTTGCCACGGGGATGCGGCAAAAAGAGTCGCCAAGGCGGTTCAGGGGATGGGAATGAATAAATTTGCCGTGGACGCACCGATTATGTTGGTGCTTTCCGAGACACCATACGTGGCAACGGCGGCACTGGGTGCCCGTGTCAAGAAAAACGATTATCGCTCAATCGATATCGGGATCCTTTCGGCATACATTACGGCAGAGGCTGCCGCCCAAGGACTTGGTACCTGTATTCTCGGATGGTTGGATGATGCCGCGATCCGTGAAATCTGCGGTCTTGACGGAGCTGTTCGTCTTGTTATAACTCTCGGATATGCCAAGGACGACGACAAGCTGCGCGCGAAAAAGCGCAAGGATATGGACGACCTTGTCAGCATTGTGGAGTGAATTATATGAATGACACGAAATTTCGATTTGCCACGGAAAACGACACGGCACTGATCTTGAGCTTTATCAAAGAGCTTGCCGAGTACGAAAAAATGTCCGATCAGGTGGTCGCAGGTGAGGAGCTGCTCCGTCAGTGGGTATTCGAAAAGAAGAAGGCGGAGGTCATCTTCGCCTTGGAGGACGGAAAAGAGGTCGGATTTGCGCTCTTTTTTTATAATTTCTCCACCTTTCTCGGCAGAGCGGGGATATACCTTGAGGACCTTTACGTAAGACCCGAATATCGAGGTCACGGACACGGAAAAGGTCTTATCCGCGAGCTTGCCCGCATCGCCGTGGAACGAGGCTGCGGAAGGCTTGAATGGAGGTGTCTTGATTGGAATAAGCCGAGTATCGATTTTTATCTTTCCCTCGGCGCACAAGCGATGGACGAATGGACGACCTATCGCTTTTCGGGCGAGAGCCTTCGTAAGCTTGCCGAGAGAGAATGAAGATAAATAAAGATCTGTTTTAATAAAAAGTGGAAAGGATTTTGGAGATGACAGAACTTGAAAAAATAGCATACGCAAAATCTTTTATAGATAAATTGGCAAACGGTATCAATCCTTTGGATGATACACCGATCCCCGATGACGATACTTTCTATTTTCATTAGATTGACCGACAACAGAGCGCAAAGTATTGTCGTCTATATAATTTAGCAAATAAAAAGCCCGCGCCTAACGGCGCGGACTAAAAACACAAGTTTTATTTTTTGAAAAATCTTCTCATAACGCGAGAATAGTCTTTTTTTGCATTGAAGACAGCGAGAATATAAGAAGTTTCATCTTTCGGAACGTAGTGATAGAAAATCAAATAGTCCTTATGAACGAGGAAGCGATAACCGGAATTTTTCATAATTCGGTCATCAGGAATCGCACCGCTCTCGGGGAAGTCCTCAAGAATTTTTGCTTTTTCTCTTAATTCATTGACGAAGTTGATCGCAATTTTTTTGTCTTTGGATTGATCGGCAATATACGTGGCGATGGAACGAAGATCCTCTTTGGCGGTATCGGTTAACTTTACCTGAAAACTCATACGTCGAGGTTCTCCAATTCTGCAATGATATCATCAAATGCATCATCAGCCCTCTGAACTCTACCAAGATTGACGTCATCCATTGCCTGTGCCAAGTGTGCATAGACAGCGAGTTTTGCTTCAAGCTCTGCGATATAATTTTGCTGATCTTGAAAATCCTGATGGCTGAGAAGAACGGTATCCTCCTTGCCGTTCACCGTGATGGCAACCGGATTTTGTCTCGTTAGAGAAGAGATCTGCGCATAATTGTTTCGAATATCCTTTGAGGGACGAATAGAAATAGAATTATTCATATCAAAACCTCCTTTTTACCTGGTGGTATTATTATATCATAATTGTACCACCGTGTCAACTGCTTAATACGAATTTTGTTTAGAAATGTTTGTTATCGCAAAAACCATTTGCTTATTCTTTAATCTTCTTCTCATACTCCTCAATGCGCACCTTGCCAGCGAGAGCAGCATCACGGTAATCAGCCGCCCACATCGACCAAGTCAGGAACTCTGATTTGGTCATTTTTTTTTGAGAAGCCTTACGTAGTGTGCCTTATACGCGCGGTTGTATGCGAGCCACACGGGATCGCTCTTGCATTTCTCATCATACTTCTTGTGTGCGCCGATATCACGGTATGTGTTGCCGTTAGTTCCCTTGACAACACGCTCGCAGAAATCGTAATAGCGTCCCGAGGTCCGAAGGAATACCGAGCCGCGATGAACGGAAACAGCTGGAAGATACAGATGTGCGTAGCCATCGACCATTGCATGACTCGCTGTAAAAGTAAGGACGAGTTCTTGCGTGAGATGAAGAAGCTCGGATACGATGTGATATGGATACCATATATCACTTATATTTTGCGCGGCGAGGACGGTATGTTCCGAATGTCGTACGAGTGCGGAGAGTGGGATAAATAGCAATAGCCACCATGGGCAAAGGCCTGTGGTGGCTACTCAAAATTTGCATCGCAGTAATCAAGGAGTACGACCGTGAAAACTTTAGATTTATTTTCGAAAAAGTGCTGGACTTTCTCTCTCTTCTGTGGTATGTTGTTGTGCTAACAGGAGGTACACCCTATGAAAAGTATGATAAAAGAGCTATGGCACGGAAACATCATTCCGCAAGAGGACAGCAGAAACAACTCAAAGGAGATGAAGGAGCTACTCGGATACATGGCAAGGCATCACGAGGACTTGGAGAAAACCTTCAGCGACGAGCAGAAGGAGATCTTCGAAAAGTTCCACGTAGCGAAGTCCGAAACGATTGAGTATCGTTTTGGACGAGTGAAACCGCCCAAAGCAAGGAGTTGGCAGAGCCGAGCAAGCGCAGGCGACAGACAACGACTATGCGACGGTGGCGAGAG
>JAZSIF010000058.1:0-76067 GCA_045533675.1 Eubacteriales bacterium
GAACAGTCCTTCGGTACGTGCAGAGAAAATACATATACGCCGTGAACATCATGGGCAAATATCATATCTCAAAACATAGCATTATTAACTACCTCGCCACTGATAAGGCATTTAGAAATACGCAGAAAACGCCTTGGCACATAGCTGTAATCGAGCAATTTTTAGAGAAAAACTGAAAAATTTCTCGCAATTATCCAAGGCAAGGTCTAAAAACCCTTGTGGCGTAAGGGATTTCGGGGTGTGCGGCTTCTCGTAAAATTCCCGAACAGCAGCAAAAAATGCACATAAACATTTACAAAATCAATCACAACAGAAAGAGAAAAATCCCTTGAAAACGCTTTATTTTCAAGGGATTTTGGCGGAGGGTGTGAGATTCGAACTCACGCGCCCGTGAAGGCAAACGGTTTTCAAGACCGCCTCGTTATGACCACTTCGATAACCCTCCGTGTAAGACTATTTGGTTTTTAGATTTGCGAATTTTTTAGAAAAAGTTTTAGATAGAATAATTTTCTGCTTCGTCCGAAGGGCGAAAACATCAGGCGTAGCAAGGGATTTTGAGCCTTTACAGAAATCCGCGACTGCAAATTTTCAAGACCGCCTCGTTATGACCGCTTCGATATGCCTCCATAGCAACGCCTTGTCATTATATCACAGTCTTGGAAGAAAGTCAAGACCTTCTCAAAAGGAATTCTTTCTATTTTGAAAAGGAGGATATTTTATGTTTACGTGCGGATCTATCTCTTCTTCACCACTCGGCAAGCAATCGCCAAAGACCCTTGATTTGATTCCAGATCGGCTGAACCTGGGTAGCCGGCAACAGAATATTGCCCCGTCCCAGCTCGATATTCACCGAAGGAACCCCCAGATTCAGCGCTGCCCAATCATCCAAGGACGCATCGGGCGCTGTAAAGGTATCCACAGAGCGATAGCCCGTCATTTCCGCAATCGCTTTGACCAAGTCCTGGTTACGGGAGCGCAATTCTCCCTCCTGTCCGCAATCCCAATAAAGGATCTCTCCCTGAGAATGCAAAGAAACCACAGCACACAGGCGGTCCATGCCCGTCAGCAGAGCCACGATTGCCTGCGTTTCGGGCTCGGATGCGGCACGGCCTCCCTTATATTTTTGAGAGCTTGGCTGTGGAATCCCCGTACTCACTGTTTCCCATTGCTCGATGGGGAAATTGCGGTTTAGGTCCACACCCCGAAGATTTGCTTTCCAATACTTTAAGTACTCCTCCAGAGTCCCATACTGCCCATAGGAGGCATATTCCCTGCGATCGCTTTCAAAGACCGCCAGAACTGTTTCTTTCAGCTCCTCTCTTCGAATGCTTTCCGGTCCCTCCGTTGCAAGGGCGATTCCGTCAGGATTAACCATGGGAACCACACGAAAGAGACAATCCCCCGCCACGTCGGAAAACGCCCGTCCGTTTTCGTCCTCGGTATCATAATTGACAAGGTAGTATTCGGTCAGCTTCATGGCAATGAGGGGCGGGATCGTTTCTCTGCCGTGGATCCCCGCGCTGACGAAAATCTGGCGCTCCGCGTCAGCAGGACCCACATCGGCATAGAGAATCTCTCTGCCGTCTGCGCTTACTCCCGCCGAAGAGACACGAATGCGGTCGGGATACAGAAGGCTCAGCTCATACAGGTCCCTCATCATATCCCCATACGTATACATCTCATCGGAAAGATCTACCGTCTCGCCCTCCAAAAATAAACGAGATCGGTCGGTTTTTTCGGGACCATGCGCAGGAAGAAGTTGCCAAAGGAGGATCGTTGCTACGGCGCAGACAAACAAGATCCATGCAGACAAAAGGGAGTGCGCCATCCATTTGGGAGCATAGCTTTGTACGCGCTCTTCACTCCTCTTTGATTTTTGCTTATTCCGTTTCAAGGTCCTCTCCCCCCTTCTGCCTTTTCTCCATACTATCATATCATATTTTTTCACTTTTTTCAAGCCACTCGAACACCTTTTCATGATTTTTCCGCTTTGACTGAATAAACCGCATATAGGTGGTAAAAATATTAGCAGTAAATCACGCAAAGGAGTTAAAAAACTATGTCAGAACAATCCAATCATCACCGTTCCCCTAAAAAAACGAAGGATACGCAGATTAACCGTGTCACCGTGATCGTTGCCGTTGTACTGGTCGCCGCCCTGACGCTCATCATCGGCATCACTGTTGCCACCAACCGTTCCAAGAAAAACGAGCTTCCTCTACCCGATGACACAACCCCCTCCACGGACACGCCCGCAGACACCGAGCACAATGAGCCCGAAGACACGAAGCCCACAAAGCCCTCCGACACCCAGCCCCAAAAGCCTGCCGACACGTCGGTTTCGGTAGACGATTCCCTCCCCTCCTTCGTGCTTCCGGTCAGCGGTGTTCTCTCCAAAAAGCACGACCCCGAGCTTCAGGTTTATTCCGTAACCATGAATGATTACCGCGCCCACATCGGCGTAGATATCGTTACCGAAAAGAACGCGCCTGTCTATGCTGCCGCCGATGGCACCGTGCAGAAGATCTGGAAGGACGTTCTCATGGGCTACTGTATCGCCGTACAACATAACGGCGACTGCCTGACTGTCTACAAGAATTTGGCGGAGACCCTGCCCGACGGCATCGCCGAAGGTGTTAAGGTGCGCTCGGGTCAGCTTATCGCCTCGGTTGGTGAAAGCGCCATGGTGGAGGTTGCCGAGGAACCCCATCTCCACTTCGAAATGACCATTGAGGATTTGGCAGTAGACCCACTGGAGTATTTCAATGAAAAAGCCCTGGAGTCCCTGTCCATTGACGCGTCTTACGGGGAGTAATGGTTAGTTTAAGAAAAGGATTTTGACACTTTTGAAAAAGCTTGACAAAACTTTTATACAAAATTTTGTCTTATATCGCCTTTCTTGATTTAGTGTATCCTTTACCAATATTATTCTTTTCCAAGGAAGAAACCCGTCGGTGGCGAAGCAGCCATCCGACGGGTTTCTTCTTTAGAGAAAAACTTTAAGTTACACGGTACACCACATGTAGAACGCAATGTAAGAAAAAGCAAAAATTTGTATAAAAGTTTTGCCAAGCTTTTTTCAAAAAGCGACCCGCATCCCCAATGTCATTAAGTTCAGAGAGGGGGCTTGATAATAAGATTTTCTTATTCCTCGGTAGGCTTTTCGGCGTTCTTCTTCGCCTTCTTTTTCTTGCCTACCTTGACGGCTGCCACGACAATGCCCGACAGCGCGAACAGTGCCAGTACGTTGGGGATGACCATCAGGTTGTTGAACATATCGGTCAGCTCCCAAACCAGATCGTTGGGGAACATAGAGCCAAGGAAGATGAAGCCGATCGCCAGCACGGAGTAAACCGCGGTAGCCACCTTCTGTTTTTTACCAAACATATACTGAATGTTCTGTTTACCGAAGAAATTCCAACCAATGATGGTGGTAAAAGCGAAGAAGGTCAAGCATACGGCAATGGTAATATTACCGAAGATCGAACTGCCGAACGCAGTACCCACAGCGGTCTGCATCAGGTTTGCCTTGGTCAGAGTGGTAGCGGCAAGGCCCTCTGCCGTACCGAGAGGTCCGTTTGCGTACAGGGTGGAAATGACCACCAGAGCGGTAATGGTGAGAACCACGAAGGTATCGATGAACACACCGACCATGGCAACCACACCCTGATCGTGAGGCTTCTCGACCTTTGCCTGCGCGTGTGCGTGAGGCGTCGAACCCATACCCGCCTCGTTGGAGAAGAGTCCGCGCTTCGCGCCCTGGCTGATCGCCGCCTTGATTGCCGCACCGAACGCGCCGCCGAGAAGTGCCTGAGGAACAAAGGCAAACTTAAAGATCATACCGAAGGTTGCGGGAATTGCCTTGAAGTTGATTCCAAGAACCACAAGACCCAAGAGGAGATAAACCACTGCCATAATGGGAACGATCTTCTCGGCAACCGACGCGATTCTCTGTACGCCGCCCAGGAAAATGAAGGCGCAGATCGCAGCCAGCACCAGTCCGATGACCCAAGTGGGAACTAAGCCCGAAGAAGCGGTGCTGATCGACTCGGAAATCGAGTTGGACTGAACCATGGCACCCATGAAGCCGAGAGCAAGAGTAATGGCAACAGCAAAGAAGCCTGCCAATGCCTTACCGAATTTGCCCTTGAAGGCACGGCGAATGTAGTACACGGGACCGCCGAGCACCGAGCCGTCCTCTTTGACGATTTTGGTCTCTTGTGCCAGCGTTGCCTCGGCGTAGATGGTTGCCATGCCGAAGAACGCAATAATCCACATCCAGAAAATGGCACCGGGTCCACCGATCAGGATTGCGCCGCAGGCACCGACGATGTTACCCGTACCGACCTGAGCGGCAATGGCGGTTGCCAGCGCCTGGAAGGACGAAAGTCCTCCCTTTTGCTTTCCTCCGCGGAGAGACAGATTTCCAAACACCTTCTTCATGCCCTCGCCGAAACAGCGAATCTGCACGAAGCGGGTACGAATGGTGTAAAAGAGTCCTACACCCACCAAAAGGATGAGCAGGATGTAGTCAGAAAGATACGCGTTGATCTTCTGAACAATGGGGAGCAAAAAGTCTGTTACTGCTTGCATAGAAGAGAACCCTCCTTGCCGCGCACGGCGGCGATGAAATAAAATGAAAACAAAAAAACCACTGAAAACATCAGTGGCTCCAAAGAGAAAACAATCGACGCCTTTTCTTGACGTCTCCTCTGTCCTTTTGCCTGAGAGATTCGGCATTTCTGCAAACGCCTTGCACCTTCGGCACTCTTACGAGATTCTCCAGAGCCCCTCCGCCTCCTGTTTCTTGCGATCCAAAAGGCTTCAACGGTTTTCATATTTATGAAATTATTTTATCACACATTTCGACAAATTGCAATACATATTTTTTATAAAAAATACACATATTGATCACAGATATTTGTGAACATTTCACAAACAATTTGTTATCTTTTTCCGTAATGTAAAAGAAAAGTCAAGTCTTTTCCCGAATTTAATTGACAAACCCCTATCTTCGTGATATAATAAACTATTGAATGAATTTCCGAAAACAGGAAAGGAACGGTTCGAAAAAATGAAAAGAGATTTTGTAAGATCCATGTATGAAAATCCCGAGGCCTTTGGCGGCAAGACCGTCACCGTGGGCGGATGGGTCCGCAATCTGCGCGACAGTAAGGCATTCGGCTTTATCGACCTGAACGACGGCTCCTGCTTCAAGAGCATTCAGGTAGTATTTGAGCGTGAAAAGATCGCGAATTACGACGAGATCGCCCGTCAGAACGTAGGGGCATCCTTGATCGTGAAGGGCGTCATCGAGCTGACCCCAGGTATGAAGCAGCCCTTTGAGCTGAAAGCCACCGAAATCGCCATAGAGGGCACCTCGACTCCCGAATATCCCCTCCAGCCCAAGCGCCACTCGGTGGAATTTCTCCGCGAGCAGGCATATCTGCGTCCGAGAACCAATCTGTTCTCTGCCGCGTTCCGTGTTCGCAGTGAAGCGGCATTCGCCATTCACAAATTTTTCCACGACCGTGGATTCGTTTACGTGCACACTCCTCTGATCACCGCCTCCGACTGCGAGGGCGCGGGTGAGATGTTCCGTGTGACCACCCTCGATCTGGACAACCCGCCCCGCAAGGAAGACGGCTCTATTGATTTCTCTCAGGACTTCTTCGGAAAGTCCGCCAACCTGACCGTTTCGGGTCAGCTGGAGGGCGAGACCTTTGCTCTCGCTTACGGAAAAATCTATACCTTCGGTCCGACCTTCCGTGCCGAGAACTCCAATACCGCCCGCCACGCGGCAGAGTTCTGGATGATCGAGCCTGAGATCGCCTTTGCCGATCTGGACGACAACATGGCACTGGCTTGGGATATGATCCAATATATTATCCGTCACGTCATGGAGACCTGTCCTCAGGAGATCGACTTCTTCAACAGCTTTGTGGAAAAGGGTCTCAAGGACCGTCTGACTACCCTCGCCAACAGCGAATACAAAAAGGTGACCTACACCGAGGCAGTGGACATTCTTCAAAAGAGCGGTGCCGACTTCAAATACCCCGTAGAGTGGGGCATCGATCTCCAGACCGAGCACGAGCGCTACCTGACCGAGCAGGTATTTAAGTGCCCCATCTTCGTGGTGGATTATCCCAAGGAGATCAAGGCGTTCTATATGCGCCTCAACGACGACGGAAAAACCGTTGCCGCCATGGACCTTCTCGTTCCCGGTGTGGGCGAGATCATCGGCGGCTCTCAGCGTGAGGAAAGAATCGACGTGCTCACCGCAAGAATGGCGGAGTGCGGTCTGAATGAAGAGGACTACTGGTGGTATCTGAATCTCCGTCGCTACGGCGGCACTAAGCACGCGGGCTACGGTCTCGGATTTGAGCGCATCATTATGTACCTGACCGGTATTTCCAACATCCGTGATACCATCCCCTACCCCAGAACGGTTGGCAACGCGGAGTATTGAGTTAGGGAAGTTAGTTGAGAAAAGGATTTTTGGTCGCTTTTTGAAAAAAGCTCCGCAAAACTTTCATACAATGATTTTGCTTATATCACCTTTCTTGATTTGGTGTACCGTGTAAGATGATTGTTCTTTTTCAAGGTAGAAACCCGTCGGACGGCTGCTGCGCCACCGACGGGTTTCTATTCTTTTAGTTAAATTCAGAAATCCGTCGGGACGCAGCAGGGTCCGACGGATTTCTTCCTTAGAGAAAAATATTCAGTTATACGGTACACCAAGTGTAGGACGTGATGTAAAACAAGCCATAAATTGTAAGAAAGTTTTGCCGCGCTTTTTCAAAAGCGGCCAAAAATCCTTTTCTTAACTAACTCCCCACCCACTATTTCTTCTTCACCGTATACTTCTTATAGGTAGATTTCGCTCTGGCGCTTTGCTTGACCATGAGACCCAAGAGCTTGATCATATGGGATCGGGTAGTAGAATCCATGGTCCCCCAAATTTTGAGCAGCTTGATCTTTTCAATATTCAGGTCGGTCAGCGTTTTGGCTCCCGTCGCCATGATTGTCTCATAGAGGGAGTCTACAAACCTTTCCCGTTCGGCGGGCTTCATGCTCTTCATAAAGTCCTTGATGGCGGTATCGATCTGTCGGCTCTCCTCGCTGATGGTATCTAAATGGATAAAACGATTGCCAAGCACCTCCCAGGAAAAGGCATTGTGTTGCCATAAACCTTTTTCCGTACTTCTTATAACCTCATAGCCTTCCTCATGCTCCAACAGGAGCCCCACGACCGATGATTGAGGCACAAAGGTACGGATCTTCCCTTTCATTTCCTTATATTCGGCGCTCCTAATAAACTTCGAGTCGAAACCGGGGCCATCGTTGTTGTAGACCGCCGCAATACGGCTCTTTAATTCCTTGCGGCATTTGACGGCGGCATATACCGCAAGATTGCCGCCTTTGCTATGACCGCACAAGGTAAAAGCTCCCGTCTTCGCCTCTGCCATCCGTTCAAAGTAGGCAACCGCCTCTCGCTGGGCGGGCACGGGCTGCATATAGCTCATATTAAAGTCCTCTTTCCAGCCCACAAGGGTATCGTCGGTCCCCCGGTATGCCAGAAAATAACGATCTTTGGATGAGAAAAAGGAAACGGCACTGAATTGCAGCTCATCCTTCTGATTGATCCGATTTACGTATCCAAACAGCGACAACGCACCAAAACGGCGTGTTTTTGCCGCACGTACCATAAGGGTCAGCGTCTCGGGGGGCAGAATTTTTCCAAGATATGCTTTTTCCCCCTTATGGGCGCGCAGGTAGGTGCGGACAGCATCCATCATGGGGACACCTTCGGCATTTGGGTCGGAGGAAACGATTCCATCCAAATTCACGTAGCTGATTTGGGAAAGGATCAGCGCGTCCACCTCGTTCATAGGCGAGGCATCAAAGCTGAGATCTCCTCTCCATTCTAAATAATCAAAGAGATTGGTCATGGATTCTCCTTATCTGTCAGATCTGTTTATGTACACTTTTGTATTCATCGTAATAGCGGTAATAGGGGCAGGAACGGGTATTCCCTCCGAGGAAATTGATCATCTCATCCTCGTCCAAACGAATGTCGCAAACATAAGCATCCAAATATTCGTCGTAGTCGTAAAATTCGCAGGTCTCGCAAGTGCCGCCCTGCGGCTTTTTCTTTTCCATGGTTTCTCCTTTATTTGGATTGATATTTTAATCGATCCAGACAATTCTGTAAAATGATCTGTGCCGAGAGGGTGTCAATGACTCCCTTTCTCTTTTTTCCTCGGGTACCCGTCTCGTTCAGGTATCGCGCGGCATTCATCGTGCTCATGCGCTCGTCGAACATGGCGACGGGCAGTCCCGTCCGCTCCTCTAACATCCACGCAAATTTACGGCAGCGGTCGGCTCTCTGTCCTTGACTTCCGTCCATATTCACGGGAAGCCCCACCACAAGGGCGACCACGCCCTGCTCACGGGCGATTTCTGCCACCGCATCAGCAGTCTTTTCGATGCCGCCGGGGCTCACCATACCAATACCCGACGCCAAAAGACGGGAGGGATCACTGACCGCCAGTCCCGTACGGGCATCTCCAAAATCCACACCGAGGATCTTTCCTTTGGTTTTTAACAATCGTTCCATCCGAATTTCCCTTTATTTCTTATCATGATATGCAAGTGCCAAAAAAAGGAGCGTGTCCTTTTGGTTTTTCGAGGGGTCCTCCAAAACCTTAGAAAGCAGCCAGTCGAGAGTCTTTCCCACCAGTCGGGGTTCAATTCCCGCGGCGATCAGCTCTCTGCCTCCCACCGAAAGCTCCGAGAGGGTGCAGGGGCTTCGGTTGTTCTCGACCCAGCCCACCGCTTCCGATGGCGACACCCCCAAAAGCACGGAAACACGGACACCGAAGGGAGCATAGATTCCGCAATCGGCAATGAGATGCCTGGCATCCGCCTCGGACCGAACCGATCTCCGAGCGGCACGGCAAACGGAAGAAAGACCGGTGATCTGCTTATTGGAGAGCCGAAGCGTTCTGGCAATGCTTGCGGCACGGTTGGGCTCGGCATCGGCAAAGAAAAGTCCTAATCTCTCCTCCTCCACGGGTCGGCTCTTTCCGAGAGCCGCAAGAATAGATTCCGAGGGGCAATAGTCCCCTGTTACGTAGGGCAGTACACCGTATTCGATCATCTGCCGAAGCGCCATCGGCGCGTCCTTTGCGCAAATCAGACGAAGAAATTCCGATGCGATGCGCTCTGTGGCGATTTTAGAAAGTCCATCCTTTGTTTGAGCAATTCCCGAAAGCGTTTTATCCTCAATAGAAAATCCGAGCTGCGCCGAAAAGCGGAATGCCCTCATAATGCGCAATGCATCCTCCGAAAACCGTAAAACGGGCTCACGAACCGCGCGAAGAACTCCCCGCTTAAGGTCTTCTCTGCCCCCAAAAGGATCGCAAATACCTTTCTTCGGATGGTATGCCATGGCATTCACTGTAAAATCCCGTCTGGCAAGATCCTCCCCAATTCTTGGAGTAAAGATTACATCGTCGGGATGTCTTCCGTCAGTATAGTCGCCATCCACACGAAAGGTGGTAATCTCGACGGGCTCGCCGTTGGCAATAACGGTAACTGTTCCGTGAGCAAGTCCCGTAGCAATTACACGATATCCCCCCAGAATTTCCATAGTCCTCTCGGGGATAGAGGATACGGCGAGATCAAAATCGTTGGGAGAAAAGCCCAAAAGGGTATCCCTAAGACTCCCTCCCACAAGATAGACTTCCTCGCCCGCCGTTTCCAGCTTGTTCATGAGGGCAAGAATATGGGGCGGCAGAGAAATGATATGGCGCATGATCTCACCTCGCTTCGTTCGGAATTTGGGATTTTTACTTTCTGACCTTCATGACTGCCTTTTGGGCAACCGAAGGAGTACCGTTTACGGCACAGCCGGGATGGTGTGCCTCCACGGTATCGAGAATGACACACTCACCCGTGGAGAAATCCACTACCTCTGCCTCGTCGTAATCGTAAAAAATCACGTCCTCCCGCGGATCGTATTCGGTGACGGCAGTAAGGGTGTTTCGGTCGATATAATAGATCCGCTCGTCGCCCTCAATCAGGCACTGCACGTCAATGTAGAGATCGTGCGCCTCGGCACGCTTCTCCTCACGGGGCTTGATGGTGGCATCCATCACATTGACAAAGCAGAAATCTCCAAAAGGATATTTGTCATTGGGCGTGTCCTTCGTAATACTCTCCACAAATGCGACCGCTTCAGCAGGCACATTCACGTACTTACCGATTTCCCGAAAATTCGTTAACTTTTTCATAACAGCTCTCCTCCTCTCTATTAATTTCTTATGAGTTTCTTTTTTGGAATCGTCGATCAGTCCTAAGGCAACCACCGATCCCTGATAAAAGGGTCATGTTCTCCGCAAAGAAGATCATGCCATAGATCGTTCCCGCCATGGGCTTACGATGCCGAGGGCAGATGCCGTTCCCGCAGGGAGCGTCTTCATGGCGATTTTGTAAACAAAATACGGCATCATGGCGGTAATAAGTTCCATGGTACAAAGTAAAATCACTCCCCACCACGGCAACGCTCCCATCTGAGAGGGAATTGAGAGGGGATTAGCAAAGCAAACATCACCATAAATAAAAAGGAATAGTAGGTAGTGGTCAGGGGGCGGTACTGTCGATCCATAGCGACCTTAGCGAGAATGGTATAGGCGGCATAGGACCCCGCCGCCGTGGCGATTGAGGTCTGCTGGATGGCGGCATAGTAAAATGCCGATGCGCCGAACATGGTGGCTCCGAGGAAGAAATAAAGCAAATGCTCACGTTTGCTAATACGGAAAAGAGAGCGATCTTTGAAGAGCAGAAATACACTCAAAAAGCAGAGTCCCGCCAAACCGCGAAAGAGAGTCAGAACGCCCGACGACACGCCGAAGGGGGAAAGAAGCTTGACGAAAATCCCCGATGTCCCCCACATCAGCCCCGCTAAGATCACTAAGAAAAAGCTTTTTTATTCATGACGTTTTGTTTCCTTGGTATTACGTTACCCTGCGTGTGTTTTTAAAATTCGCAGAAAAAGGGACGTTCGTCGTTCGCTCGATTGGGACGATGGAGAGAGATCATCCTCTTCCCCTCGAAGGTATGGAAGATCATGGCGTGCCCGCCGTCAAAGTCAAAGAGACTACCGCCGTGGATCCAGGGACCTCGGAGTTGCTCGCTCTCGGCGGAAAGCACCAAATATCTCCCCTCAAAGAAGCTGGACCAGATCATGCGGGTCTTCCCGTTTTCCCGCCAAAGAAAAGGTCCGTCAGTGACGAAGCAGCCCTCGTGCCTTTTCAGACAGCTGACTCCCTGATTGTCGGTAGCACGAAACAAAAGAAAAGGTTCGCCCACAGCGGAACTTAAGTCGTCGGTCAGCGCCCGCGCCCAAATCTCTCCGTTTCCCACCTGGGTCCACTCATGGCAAAATACGATGTAAGGAATGCCGTCCTCCACGAAGAGAGTTCCGTCCAAGCACTCCCAATCGGCAGGCGTAGCAGGTTGGTCGCTGACAGGAAGAAATTCGCCGTCGGGGGTGTCCGACACAAGGATTTGAGTGGCGCGGCATCTGCCGTCCGCCTTAAAGCTTGCGAAGAGATAATATTTTCCGTTATGGATATGTACCTCGGGCGCCCAGTAATCATGGGTCGCCCAGAAGCCGATCCTCTCTCCGTCGAAGATGACCTTCGGCTCGGAGAAATGTTCCAGATCCTCGGTCTTGTACACCGAGAAGCTGTGGCTTGTGCGAAGCGTGCCCTCCATGCAAGAGGTGGTGCCGTACATATAGTAGCATCCTTGCTCCTTGTCGGTCAAGATAAAAGGGTCACGAATACGAATATCTTCACGTTTAAGCATAGTAAAAAGTCTCCTTAGAATAATTTTTTAAAATATTTGTTTTTCTTTCCGTCATACGATTTATCCGACAAGATCCCTGACAGCATTGCGAACCGCAAGGTAATCATTGGTCAGGACGGTATCGATACCCATTTCAAAATATCGTCTCGCGTCCTCGGGATCATCTGCGTAAAAGTAATTGCAGAGAATGCCGTTTTGGTGGGCATATTCGATGCTCTCGCGGCTGACGTAATCGCAGAAAAATGCACCTTGTAGCATCTGTCCACCGTGACCATGGGATTCTTGTTTCCGTCGTAGCCCACGCAAACGGGGAGATCGGGATCATACGCCCGCACACGGCGGATAATGTCATCCGAGGTAGTCATAAAATAGATATGATTCTCACAATCGTATCCACGAATCTGCTCCACAATTTACTCGATCATGGCATCTTGTGCATTGGTATCCCAGATCTTCACATGGATGTTCATGACCACACGACCACCGAGTTTCCTAAGAAATTCCTCGAAGTTGGGAATTCGTAAACCTTGCGAAATTTTCATAGAAATAAAAGTCGCGGCAGGTTAAAAATCCAAAGCGCAAGCCCTCCTTCCCCTCTACATCAGCGAGCGCGTCACTGTATTCGGGCAGAACGATCAGGTCCATGGTCTCATCGCACCGGTCAAGAAGTGAAGGAAGTTCGAGAAAGCAGGCATCCCCGTCCTTTTCGTTGAAGGAATAATGGGGTTGAAGCACACTGATTTTCATAAATAGCTCCTTTATCGTTCCTTGGTCACATCGATCTTATGAATTTTCAATTCGCTATACAGGATCTTTGCGATATAGTGCACATTCGCACAAGAAATTCCCTTTCCGTTTCCAAGAACCACCACCCCAAATTTTTTCTTCGGATTGAAGAGCATGGAGGAGCGAAAAGTCCCCACACCGCCTACGTGCCAGAGGCGATCGGAGTTTTTGTATGTGTGCCAGCCGATACAAGCATATTCATTGGTCTTTTGGAAATAGGATTCCAAACAAGGAACGTGCGCCTCTTTAATATAGGACTCCTCACTTTCGATCTGCAACGCCAAGTAGGCGAGCATATCCTCAATATTGCTGACAAAGCCTCCGCTGGCGAGATACGGGTTGTCCCTCTCCCATTCCCAAAACGCAATCAGACTTCTTCCGCTGACCGCGGGAGGAATCCGAGTGTCGGGGTCTGCTTGAATCTCGGTTCGGCTCATTCCCAGTCGATTTTGCAGAAAGGAAAGGGAAAGCTCGGCAAAGGGTCTTCCCGCCACACGCTCTGCCACAAGTGCCAAAAGAGCATAGGCGAAATCGGAATAGCCGTAGTCCATTGACTTTTGTTTTCGTTTTTTTCTCACGGAGAGACACCCAAGCACGGTCTCTCTCGTACACCCCGCATAGGGGTTTTTACGGGAATATCGATGCCGCATCAGTGCGGGAAGTGTGACCTCCAGAGGGGTCAGATGTCGGTACCCCGCCGTATGGGTCAGAAGCTCATAAAGCGTGGGATAATTTCCCCGGGGCAGATCAAGATAGCGATCCACCGAATCCTCCAAGCGAAGGAGCTTTTGTTCTTTTAAGTAGAGAATCAAATGCGCCGTGACGGTTTTGCTAATCGAGCCGATGTCGTATTGGTAAGAGAAAACGTCCTCATCCTCGGAGATCACGTATCGCTCTCCCTTGTAGTAAACTCCCACCGTCAGACGGTAATCCTCCGAGATTCCAAGGTAGCGTTCTTGAGAGGCTCGCGCCTTTTCTCGGACCGCCTCAAATGTCAGTCGTTTGATCATGATTGTACGCTCCTTTGGGGTTCTATGAGAATGCCTTCCCGCTCATCCTTGGCTATTGTCGTGTGAGACACACAACACATTCCACATGCCCCGTTCTCGGAAACATATCCACGGGCTGAACCTCGCCCATGGCATATCCCTCCTCGGAAAACCACTTGCAGTCTCTCGCGAGCGTATCGGGGTCGCAGGAAACGTAGACGATCTTGGGAACGTCGAAAGAGGAAAGGGTCTTTACCAGCTCACGGGTACTTCCCTTTCTCGGCGGGTCGATGACGACCACGTCGGGTCTCGCTCCCCCTGCCGCTTCAAGAATCACCTCGGCGCTGCCCGCGTCGGCGCAGAAAAATTCCGCGTTCTCGATGCCGTTTCGCTTCGCGTTCTCACGGGCGCAGTCCACCGCCGCCGAGACGATCTCCACCCCCGACACCTTCTTTACCTTTTTTGCCATGGAAAGACCGATGGTGCCCGTTCCGCAATAGAGGTCCATGAGCACCTCGTCGCCACGAAGGTCAGCAAGCTCCGCCGCCAGTGCGTAAAGCAGCTCGGCGCCGTCATGGTTGACCTGATAGAAGGAGTCAGGAGAGATGCGAAAGCGCAGTCCGCACAGCTCGTCCTCCATGTAGTCCCGTCCCCAAAGGAGAATCGTCTTCTTCCCAAGGATGATGTTGGTCTTTTCTCGGTTTATGTTCAGAAGGATTCCCGAAAGAGCGGGAAAATCCCCCGTCATGGCAGCGATAAATTTTTCCGCACTCGGCAGACGGTCGCCGTTGACTACAAGACAAAGGAGGATTTCTCCCGTCTTTTGTCCAATACGAAGATAGATATGGCGCAAAAGCCCCTTTCCCGCCGTCTCGTCATAGACGCTCCAGCCCGCCTCCTCGGCAAACACGCACACCCTCTTGACGATGGGAGAGAACGCTTCGTTCTGAATGTTGCAGTCCTCGGCGGCGATCAGATTGTGGCTCTTGGCGGCATAAAATCCCGCCCGAATGCCTTCCTTGGTTTTCGACACGGGGTACTGTCCCTTATTGCGGTAGCCACGGGTTTTCCCCGTACCCTTCACGGGCAGAACCGTAACGTCAGAAAGCCCCGCCTTGCGAAAGGCATAAGTCACGTACTCTCTCTTTAATTCCAGTTCATGGGCATATGTCACATGTCGGTAAACGCAGCCGCCGCAGGCATTGGGAGCGGAACAAAAGCCATCCTCCCGATGGGGCGAGGGCGTCACCACCGACAGAAGCCGCCCCACAAGAAAATCCTTCGCAACCTTAATGATCTCCGCATCAATCTCATCCCCGCTGACCGCGCCGCGTGTGAAGACCACCCGACCGTCCTCGGCACGGGCAACGCCCGCGCCAAGATTATTGAGGTCAGTCACCTTCAAGCGAAGAACACTTCCTTTTTGAATCATGCTCATGAAACGTAATATTCCCGCCCGTTATCGAGGCACAGGCATCCCAAGGGCTCGTCAAAGGCGGCGCCGCAATCAATAAAAATAGCACCGTCTGTATAGTGAATTTTTCCCGGCTCGGCACCTTCCATGGTGTAGGTAGGGGTATGGCCCACCACCATGGTCACGTCGTCAAAGTAGACACGATCGGGATCGGCTGTCTCGGAAATAAAGTCCTCCGGCATATAGTCCTCCAAGGCGGTATCGGGGTGAAAATCGGCAATGCCCGCATGGAGAAGCAGATATTTTTGTCCTTTCACGGTTACTTCCTCATAAAGGGCGAAGTCGGAGAGGTATTCGAGAACCCCCTCCTTCATGTCGTCATCCAGCGCCTTAAAACCCTCCATGGTCTTCTGACCGCCCTCGGCGATCCAGCCCGTCATCTCTCCGATGACCTCGGGGTCGGGAGAAGCGCCCTTCAGCATCTTATCCAGCTCCGCCAGCATCCGAAGCGCCTTGAGATCGTGCTCCCCCACGATGGGGATCACGTTGTATCGCATACTCAGGTCGCAGAGCAGCTCCATGGACTCCTCACCGTAGTCTACCACATCGCCAAGGATGTACAGTACATCGTCATTGGTGAAATTGATCTCCTTTAGGAGTTTTTTGAATTTTTTATAGCATCCGTGCAGGTCGGAAACGAGATAGGTCATAAGAGTAGTTCCTTTCTTTAGTTTCTGATTATTGAATTTTTTCGTTTACGCAAACAGTTTTCAAGCGCCACGCCCTCGCAGAGAAAGACGGCGGCGTAAGAGAAGGTCAAATGAAATAGAGACGTATTCCATTGGAATCCCTACCCCAGCCCTCAAAGGTGGTGGTGGCTCCCTCTCGGAGCATCCGCAGCCATGCCTCGGTGTCCAGTAGCATTTCCCGAATGATCTCCCACTCCCCTCTCTTGACAAATCCCATGAGCGCGGGGAAGGTACAGAAGAGAGAAAGCGCATGGGTGCCTCTCTCCCGAATCATGTTGGCAATTCGATCCTCACAGGCGCTGTCGGGACAAAGCCCGAAGGCAAAGGGGAACACGTTGCGGGGAGAGAGCGCGTAAAACTCCCCGTCGGTGATCCATTTCCCGATAAATCTGTGCGTCTGCTTCTCCTTAAAACGTTTTAACGGTGTTGCTGTAGAATTGCTCCACGAAAAGAGTGGAGTCCAACTCGGACAGCCATGCCGTAAGGGTAGCTATCACAGGCTGCTCGGTAAAGAAGTGCCCCGCCTCCAACAGATTCATGCCCGCCTCGGGGGCATCGGTCAGATCATGGTAACCGAGGGTCCCCGACAGATAGGTGTCGGCACCCGCCGCGCGAGCCGCGGAAAGGTCGTCAGAGCCTGAGCCGCCCAGCACTGCCACACGGTGCACGGGGGTCCCCGCGTCTCCAAAATGTACCGCAGGGGCATTCAGCCGCTCCTTAACAAGACGAGCAAATTTCTCGCCCATCATGGGTGTGGGTAGCGTGCCGATGCGACCAATTCCCTCTTCGCCGAAAGGCTCAGCACTTTCGATTCCCAACAACCGACAGAGGGTATCATTGACTCCTCCTTCCACCGCGTCCAGTCGGGTGTGAAAGGACATGACGGCAACGCCGCCAAGCAGAAGCTCGACCGTCTTTTTGCCGAGATAGGTCTCACCGTTTACCGCCTTCAATCCCTTAAAAAGCAGGGGGTGGTGAGAGAGGATCACGTCAAAATTGCCTGCCTTTGCGTAGGCGACCGCCCGGGAGGTCACGTCTAAGGTCACAATGACCCTTCTTGCCTCCTTGTCTCCGTCGGGACAACACATAAGCCCGTCGTTGTCCCAGGGACAGGACAGAGACGAGGGGATCCTTTCATTTAATCTGGCGTAAAGCTCTCGAATCGTCATGATGAATTCCTTTCTTGTTTCTTTCGGTATTATTGGCATCCGTTGTTTTGTGGTAATAGCTTAAAAATCCTTTGCCAAATATGTGTGGATTTTTGCAAGGAGCCGATCCTCCTCGGGAGAAGGCTCGCCTGCTATCGCCTTTCCGTCCTTCCGCTTTTGGAGAATTTTCTCCCAATGGATCAGCAGTTCCGAAAGAAGCGCTCCGCCCCGCTTCAGATTGATTTCTCCGAACATGAGAGATAACTCGTCAAAAGAGCAATGCTCTCCCGTATATTCGGCAACAATAATTTGATATATTTTATCTTCTTTAATAAGTGTCTCATCCACAATAGCATAGCCTTCGGCGACAAGAAAGCGACGCACAATCTCGGGGTGAGTCATGGGCTGAAGGATCAGCCTCACGCCCGTCCGCTTCAAAAAGGACGCGTCGGAAAGAATGCGGACAATGAGCTCCCCGCCCATGCCAAGAACACATACGTCCTCGGGAGAATAAGGTTCCAGTGCCGACAGTCCGTCGCAAAGAACGGGAATGAGACGCTTTTGCCTGTCATATGTCCCGAGGTGTACGACAGCACGATCAAGCGGGCCCTCGTTGATATCAGAAACCACTCCGCCTCGAATCTTTCCTTCAAGTAAAAGCCATAAGGGCAGATAAGCATGATCGGTGCCCACGTCTGCCACATAGGACCCCTCGCGGACAAATTTCGCCGCCGCGGAAAGACGCTTCGATAAAGAAATTGGATTTTGTTTCATACATCTTCCTTTTATGGGGGACACGCCCTGCCTTGACAGGTAACGAGCCCCCCACGTGTGTTATGTCGGACCTTTCCTGTGTCCTTATTTTGCCGCAAGACAAGCATTGATCTTTGCGATCAGCGCATCAGCGTCGGTTCCGTGAACCATGCATGCCGCCTCAATGGATTCGCCTCTTGCAGAGGGGCAACCCAGACAGTGCATACCGATTTCAAAGAAAAATTGAGCGGTTTCGGGAGCCATGTCCAAAACATCGCCAATGATAGATTCTTTCGTTACCTGCATGATCAGTTCCTCCTTACCATTTTATATATATTATTATAAAGATAAAAGTCCATTATGTCAACAGAAAAACGATATTTTCTTAAGTTTCCCTCATATAAAATAGAAAGGAATCCGTCGAGACATAGTCAAGTCCAACGGATTTCCACTTCAAAGAAAAACAGTAAGCATTACGACAAATTTCCTTTTTAAGCTAACTTCTCACTCTCAATTTCCCGTAGAGCCAAAGCCTCCCACACCGCGGACGGTATCCTCCAGCTCGTCGGAGAGAACAAAATCGGCAGCATAGTAGGGGGCAAACACCATTTGGGCAATCCGCTCACCATGGGCAACGACCTGTGATATTGCGCTGTGGTTGTGAAGTGCCACCATGATCTCTCCCCGATAGTCACTGTCCACCACCCCGACTTTATTGGCAGGCGCAAGACCCCGTTTGGAGGCAAGCCCACTGCGAGCATAGATGAGCCCCACAAGGCCCTCGGGGATTTCCATAGAAAGACCCGTGTGAATCAAGAGCGTCTGCCCCGACTCAATCACAAGATCCCTGTCAGTACAGGCATAGAGATCGGCACCTGCGGAAAATTCAGATCCGTAGGTAGGGAGAATCGCATGTTCGGAAAGCTTTTTGACGCGCATGGAAAAATGGTTCATGTTAAAATTCCTTCCTCATTTTACCTAAAATTCTTCCCTTTAATGATACCATAGATCGTCGATTCTGTCAAGATCGAACGTATGGTATTATCAACGAAATGAAAATTCTATATATTCTTTTTTATCTCTTTTTGCTGACGCTTGAGAGAAGATATTCCGCTGATAACCAGCAAAACACCGAAGATTTTCCGAAGTATACCTTCGTCCAAGTGGGCGGAAAGATAAGTGCCAAGGAACACACCTACCAAACCAAAGCAAATAAGAAGAGCCACCGTCCTCCAGGGAATCTGCCGTTTTTGCAGGTGTACGAGCATGGCGGCCCCCGCCGAGCAAAGAAAGAATAATAAATTCAGTCCCTGTGCGGAAAGCTGGGGAAGCTCGGTCATAAAAACCAGATAGATAACGAAAAGGCCTCCTCCTCCGACCCCCATTCCGGACAAAGCCGATATGACAAGCGTGGCAAAAAAATGAATCCACATCATAAAAAAGCCCCCTTTTGCTATCGAAGAATGAGCATCAGTCCGGACCAGACCACCAACGCTCCAAAAAGCTTGCCAAGGGTCGCGTTTTTAATACGACCAAGCAAAATCGCACCCACGATTCCACCTATAATCGATGGGACAAGATAAGGTTTAAAAGCCGCAAGGGACAAATGCCCCGCCGCCCCGTAGCGAAGGCAGGAAACCACCGACAAGGGCAGCATCACGCAAAGGGCACCGGCATATACATCCCTCGGCAAAAGCTCCCCTTTGTGAACACGAAGAATACCAAACACAGCAAGAATACCTCCCCCCGCTCCCAAAAGTCCATTGCAAAGTCCCGCAAGGACCCCAAATATCCCAAGAACTGCCACTTCCTGAAAGTTGGTACTCTTTATACGGGCAAGCGTTTCTTTTTTCACAAGACACCTCCACTTCCTACGCAATTTTGGAATTTCTTCCCCAAAAGGGCTTGCACCCCGCCCTTTTTTATGATATAATGTAGGATGTATATTTATCATTGCCCGAAAGGGCGGTTTTTAAACCAAGGAACCCTACACGAGGAGGAAGATATATGGCAAGCAAAAAGAAAATAAAGAAAACCATCTCCACCGCAAAAAAGGCAACCTCTGCCGCCAAGCGCGTGATGAGCGATTCGCCCGCCGATAACCGCAAGCAGAAGAAAAAATCTCTGCGCGGCACGGGCTGCAAAGTCGCCCCCTACGTAATCCTATCATTCTCCCTTGTACTGGCTGTCTGCATGGTCATCGTCCACCTCCTGGACATGGAGGACGGAGCGGGTACCATTGGCTTTTGGGTACAGGGAGTCTTTGGGGGACTTTTTGGTGGCGCTTCCATCTTTCTCCCTCTATTTTTGGGTTATATGGGCGTCAGATGGTGCGTCCATAACGTCCGTTGGAAGGAAAAAGACATGACCCCCTCCTCGGAATTTTTCGAAGACTACCGCAAAGCTAAGCGCAGGCTGGTGGTCGGACTTATCATGGCTTCCCTCACTTTCTTGACTCTTTCGGTCATGATGGGAGTTCTTGCCGACTACCGTGACCTCGACTTGACAGATATGTGGGAGGACGGTGTGGAGCGCCTCTTCTCGGGCGGCGGTGCCGTGGGAGGTTTTCTCGGCTACGGCATGACGGTTGCCTTCCGCCAGGTCGTCTCTATGATCATTCTGTCCATTCTTTTATTTGTATTCATCCTCTTTATGGTGGGACTGACTCCCGATTATATTGTCAAAAAAATTCAAGAGAATCGGGAAAGTCACAAAGAGGAACGCGCGTATCTTGCCGCTCAGCGCCGTGAGGAAGCGTTTCGGCGCCGCGAAGAGGCAAGAATCGCCAAGGAGGAGGAACGCAGAGCCCGTGAGGCGGAGCGTGCCGCAGAAGAAGAAGCCCGTGCCAGAGCCGCCACGGCGGCAGCTTTGGCAGAGGATACCCTCCCCGCCGAGGAGAAAAAAGGTACCGCCCTTTCTCACGAGGACATGCTCGAAATGATTGCCCCCGAGGATGCGGACCTTTCCTTTGAAACAGTCAAGCTCGATTCCACCGAATCTATGGCACAAAATCTTGGGAAAGACTACGGGGCTGAGTCTTCTCTGGATACCAAGGAGTACGATTGTCTGTCCGACTTCTTTGACTCCTTAGAGAAAAAGGAGCCCGCGGGTGAGGCGCCCGTCGAGGGAACCCCCTCCACAGCAAAATCAAAAAAGGAACAGCCCGCAAAGATGTTAGAGCTGTCCGAGCTCGCATCGGAGGAGCTCCTCTCCGATGTGGTAGAAGTCGCCCCCGAGCAAGGAGACGAAGAGGAACAGATAGAAGAGCCTATCCGACCTTACATTTTCCCTCCCATGGATCTGATGGCAAAGAGTCCATCCGACCAAAAGGAAGATTTTACCGCCGAGCTTCGTGAAAACGCGCAACTCCTTTTAGATACCCTTAAAAGTTTCCGTATCAATATCAAATCCATCGACTACTCCAGAGGTCCTACCATTACCCGTTACGAGCTTCGTCCCGAGGCGGGTGTACGGGTACGCTCTATTGCCAATCTCGTAGATGACATCGCCCTCTCCCTTGCCACCTCGGGTGTTCGTATCGAAGCCCCCATTCCCGGCAAGCCAGCCGTTGGTATCGAGGTACCCAATCGCAAACGGGCAACCGTATTCCTCCGCGATCTCATCGACAATTCCCAATTCACCGATGCGAAAAGCAAGCTGACCGCATCTCTCGGTATGGATGTTGGCGGAAATCCCATTTACTTTGATATTACCAAGATGCCCCATATGATCATTGCGGGCGCGACGGGTATGGGTAAGTCGGTTTGTATCAACAGCATTATCATCAGCATTCTCTATAAGGCAAGACCCGAGGACGTAAAGCTGATTCTCATTGACCCTAAGAAGGTGGAATTTAATCTCTACAAAGACATTCCCCACCTCTACGCTCCCATTGTCAGTGAACCCAAGAAGGCGGCGGGCGCCCTTGCCAGCGCGGTCGCCGAAATGGAGCGGCGCTTTGAGCTGATCGAGGAAGTGGGTGTCCGTGACATCACCTCCTACAATGCCGCTACCGAGAACGATCCTTACAAGGAGCACATGCCCCACATGGTCATCATTATTGACGAGCTTGCCGACCTGATGATGACAGCCCCCGACGACGTAGAAGCCTCGATCTGCAGACTGGCACAGAAGGCAAGAGCGGCTGGTATTCATATCATTATCGGTACGCAGCGCCCCTCCGTAGACGTCATCACGGGTCTCATTAAAGCGAACATCCCCTCTCGAATTGCCTGCACCGTGGCGTCTCAGGTAGACTCCCGTACTATCATTGATATTGCGGGTGCGGAAAAACTCATCGGACGGGGAGACATGCTCTTTGCTCCCGTAGGCGCCGCCAAGCCTTTGCGCGTACAGGGTGCCTTTGTAACCGAGAACGAGGTAGAAAGTATTTGTACCTTTATCCGCGAGAATAACCATAAAGCAAAATACAACAGTGAATTTGTCAACCGCATCGAAGAGGAGGCGGCAAAGTGCGGTCAGAAGAAGGGCTCAGGCTCAACCGAGGGCGGCATGATGAGTTCCTCCGACAATGAGGGCGGGGACTCCAAATTCCACGATGCCGTGAAGCTTGCGGTAGAAGAGGGAAAAATTTCCACCTCTCTCATGCAGAGGCGGTTGGGTGTGGGTTACGGCAGAGCCGCCAAGATCATTGACACCATGGAGCAGATGGGCTACGTATCGAAGCCGGACGGCAACAAGCCCCGCCGTGTCCTGATCACCGCGGAGGAATATGCCCAGCGCCTCACCGACGGAACGCTTGGATCCGAAGATTGACCATGATTGGCGCCCCCCGTCGGGTGAAACGCTCAGGCACATCAAACATTCCATGCCATTCACATGTCTTGACAGATCGTCCGATTAGACTTTCTGAAAATTCAATCGTAACTGCGTTTTATCCCGCGAATATATGAATATACTGTAAACAATTTGAAATTTTAACACATTATTCTTGCAAAAATTAAAAAAGCATGCTATAATAAACCAACATTTCCCACAAGGAGGGTTTTCCCATGAACAAATTTAATCCTAACATAAATGATGCTGTGGATCGCGAGGTTTTCGAGCGATTCTTGGCGGCAGCAAAGGAAGCCAACCGTGTCCCTCCCGGGGTCTTTGAAAGCTTCCGTATCAAGAGAGGTCTGCGTGACCCAGACGGCACCGCCGTTCTGGCAGGCGTATCCAATATTGGTAACGCTCACGGATACATTCTGTCCGAGGGTGATCGTGTCCCCGACGAAGGCAAGTTGGAGTACCGTGGCTTTGATATGTCATCTCTTGTAGACGGTGTCAGTGCCGAGAAGCGCTTCGGCTTCGAGGAGTGCGCCTACATTCTTCTCTTCGGAAAGCTCCCCACCGCCGAGGAACTGGAAACCTTTAAGGGCGCTTTGGCAAGCTATCGTCATCTGCCCGATCGCTTTACCGAGGACATTCTCATGAAGGCTCCCTCTCCTTCCATCATGAACAAAATGGCGACCGGCGTTTTGTCCCTCTACTCATACGACGAAAATCCTGACGACACAGGCCTTGAAAATATGCTCCGTCAGAGCATGGAGATCATCGCCCGTCTCCCCAGCATTGCGGCGCACGCCTATGCGGTCTATCGTAGCCACTACTTCAAAAAAAGCTTGACCCTCAACTTTCCCAAGGACAATTTGGGAACGGCGGAAAACTTTCTGCGTATGATTCGTCCCGATAAAAAATATACCGATGAAGAAGCAAAGCTTCTTGACCTCTGCATGATCATTCACGCCGAGCACGGCGGCGGAAACAACTCTACCTTTTCCTGCCGCGTTCTGTCCTCCTCGGGTACCGATACCTATTCCGCCATCAGCGCTGCCATCGGCTCCTTGAAGGGCCCTCTCCACGGCGGTGCCAATATCAAGGTCCAGGAGATGTTTGACTGCATCAAGGAGAACGTCAAGGACATTGAGGATGAGGAAGCGGTTTGCGACTTCCTACGTAAAATTCTCCGTAAGGAGGCCTACGACCGAAAGGGCCTTATTTACGGCATGGGTCATGCCATCTATACGAAGTCCGACCCCCGCGCGGTCATGCTCAAGAAATATGCCGGGGAGTTGGCTAAGGAGAAGGGATTTGGCGATGATTTTCACCTGTTGGAAACCATCGAGAAGAACACTCCCGCCCTTTTCAACGAATATAAGGGTACCAAAAAGGTCATGTGCGCCAATGTGGACCTCTATTCGGGTCTGGTGTATCGGATGCTGGGCATTCCCGTGGAGCTCTACACCCCCCTCTTCGCCATCGCCCGTGTTGCCGGTTGGTGCGCGCACCGCATCGAGGAGTATGAAACCTCCAAGAAAATCATCCGTCCGGGCTACAAGGTCATTGTCAAGAAACAGAGCTACGCCCCGCTTAACGAGCGATAAGAACGCGCAAATCCTATTTTACGCTCTTTTTGTCCCCCATATAAGTACTTATTATATACCGTCCTCGTGTTTGTGCACGATATGGGAATATTGTTTTTCTAAGGTAAAAGTCCGTCGGACGGCCGCTGCGCCGCTGACGGATTTTTTATGACGGGAGTCCAATAGCCCCCCTAATTGACATGGTATACTAAGAATCCCCCAAGGCAAATGCCTTGGGGGATTCTTAGTTGATTTGTTTATTTGCTTACTTTTCTTTGGATCGCCTTACCGCCCGTCAGGGTGATCATCTTAATTGCCTGCACGGAGAAGGAATCCGCTATTACAGTCAATGGCTTATCCAAATGTCCGTCTGCCAAAACCTTTACTCGTTGCGTCTTAGCGGAGATCAGCTTCTTTGCCTTCAAGGCATCGAGATCCACCGTCTCTTCAGCATCAAACGTCTCATTGATTTCGGAGATATTGATGATGGACTTGAGTCCTGTCGCGTTGGCACCGCCCGCGGTTTTCAGAGCAGCCATTGCCACAGTATCCTCCATCATAGCATCTGCCGTATCCACATCAACCGTCTCTACCACTTCAACCACAGGTTCAGGTTCAGGTTCAAGTTCAGGTTCGGGTTCAGGCTCGGGTTCAGGCTCGGGTTCAGGCTCGGGTTCAGGCTCGGCCACCGGCACGATAATCACAGGTTCCTCAGCAACAGGTTCCGAGGTAACGAATTCTTCCTCTCCCTCATCGTCCGCTACCGCCGCAACTACGGCTGCCGCCAGCTTGCGCGCGCGAATAACGAAGAAGTAGATGAAGGTCAAAACGATAAGGATGATGAGAATGAGGATCAACAGCCACCATACCCACCAAAGTCCAAACACCATCGCCCTCGTAGCCTCCGCTTGAGCATAGACCGTCAAGCTCTCGGCATTGTGGTCGGTGAGCACGTAGTCGCTCCACAGAACGTCATTCTCTCCCATTTCCACATACCACTCGTATCGATATCCCGATGCCTTACCCTTGAAATCGGGGATCGGCTTCTCGGTCTCGCAAGTTAGGGTCAAAACCTCCTCACTTCCGTCGGGATGCTTAAAGGTTACCGTGTATTCAATAGGAGCATAAACCGCCTTGACATTGATTCCCAACGCGCCGTTCTTGAGATCGTAAGCGCTCCACTCGACGAGTTTGCCCTCGCTGTCAACGACATACCATGCACCACGGTAGCCGACCTTAGCGGGAAGCTCCACCGGTGTCCACGCATCAAGAACAGTATAGGTCTTTTCTATTTTGTCGTCTCCGATCACAAACGTAACCTTATACTGAATAGGTAGGATCTTTACGTACAGCTTTACGCTTGTTCCGCCCTTGACCAGCTCATACGCTGTAATCTGAGGGTCGGTGTCAGCGGGCGTGTCGCCTATCTGCACGAACCATGCCCCGTAGTAGCCCGCTTGGGTCACCTCAATCGAGGGAGGTGTAGGCACGCTGATCACGGTGCCGACTCTCTCCACAACGGTTCCGTCGGGATAGGTAAAGGTGAAGGTATACTCCAGAGGAATCTGCTTTGCCTCTACCTCAATCGTGGCATCGGTATCGGTCAGCTGATAATTCTTCCACTCGACCTCACCCACATACCAACGGTATTCGTAACCGGGCGCGCAATCCGTAGGAAGATCCGCGGGAGTGAGAGGATCATTGATCGTGTAAGACTTCTCCACACGGCTTCCGTCGGGGAGAATAAAGTCCACGCGGTAGGATTTCGCCGTATAGACCACGTAGACCGTAACCTCGCGTTCACCGTCAATCAGACGATAATCCATCCACAAGGGGTCAGTGTCGGCAGGCGCCGTACCCATCTGCACGTACCATGCGCCCGTATAGAAGGGCTTGGCGGGTACATCGGGCTGGGTCTTCGTATCCTTGGTCATGGTCAGAACGGTGGGGGTGTCGCCGATTCCAATAAACGTTACCGTATATTGGAGGTTGACAAATTCACCGAACACATCCACGTCACCCGTGGTCAGGCAAGCCTTGGTCCAGAGGACCTTTTGACCGTTGTCCATGTAGTACCAGCGGAACTCGGTGCCTGCGGGAGCCGTTACCGCGGGAATCTCAAAGGACTTGTCAAGGACCGTATAGGTCTTGGTGACAACATCCTCGGGAGCCGAACCGGGCAGGTGGAAGCGCACCTCGTACTCATCGATGGTCTTCCGAAGCTTAATCGTCAGATCGGCAGGCGTTTGGTAATTGATTCCCTCCCACGTTGTGCCGAAGAGGTTGCACCAATCGTAAGTATAGCCGGACTCGGTCGGCAGGGTGGGAACAATACCCGATACCATACCTTCAACCGTATAGATGACCTCCCCCATGAGATTGTCGTCCAGGTCCTTGAAGGTCAGGGTATACTCATGCGCCGTATAGGTGGGCATGATGTTGATCCGTCTGTCAGCAGCAGTTGCCGTTTCAAGGTCAATGCCCAGATCAGAGAGGAAGGTAGCGGGATCGAAGCCCTGTGCGGTCAATGCGGGAGTGTCGCCATTTCCCGCGAAATACCAGCCCGCAAAGTCATAGTAATCGACCGAAGGAGGCAGGATCAGATCCACACTGGTTTCATTGCCGTACTCGTCTCTCTGATAGAAGCCAGCATAGGTATAGAAGTACTCGGCAAGCAGATTGCCGTCCTTATCGTACACGTAGAGTTTGTTGTCGTCTACCGCACGGCGAATCTCGGTAAAGGTCTTTTGGATGGTGTCCGCGTTGTCGTTGGTCAGCGTTTCGGGGAAGCTGTACTTTGCCCACTTGCCATCGGCATCCACGTAATACCATTCGTAGGTGTAGGAGCCAATCTCGTCACCGGTAGGCTCGTTCAGCATCCGGGTAAGCTCCGCGTAAACCTCCGGCCAGTTGTTGGCATTGTAAACCACGGTGATTTCTCCCGCGGCACGGGTCGCGCGCAGAAGACTCATGGTTTGTATACGTTTCAGTGTCAGCGTGTAGTCAATGGCAACGCCATACTCGTAAACCGTAAAGTCACGAAGCTCGGAGGCATCGAAATCGGTCGCGGGATCCCACACCTCGCTTGCGCTGAACGTTCCGTCATTGTTTTTGTCAATGTACCAAACATATCTCGTATACAGCTTATTGTTCTCGCTCGTTACCTCATGCAAAGCGGGAACATTCTTGTTCGCCAGTGTTTCGGTATTGGCAAAGTAGCCAATCTCTTCGGGAGTTCCCGCCACGCCCGACACATTGTTCTTCAAGGGAACAAAGGTAATGGTATACTCGGGAAGCGCCTTCTTTTCCTCAACGAAGTCGAGGTTGCATAGCCACTCGTTCGCCCCCGTTTCGAACTGATCGGGAGTCCATTCCACTCCGTTCTCATCTAACCAAACATGGGTATATCCCTCGGCGGGAGCAGTATGAATCGAATTTACCCAGGCAACGAAAGCGCTTTCCACGGTCTCTGCCGTAACGGTGTATTTGCCCAGCTCGTTATAATTTTCGTCATAGAAGGTGTAAGTGTATTCCTTATACGTTCCATGCTCCTTCAAAGTAAAGCTCTTGGCGGGGTTGGCAGTAATGTTCTCAAATGCCGTCTCATATGTTCCGTTACCGTCCAGATCCGCACGCCAGCTATAGATCATGGCAGCGGTGTCTTGCTGCATATAGCTACGGATCTGACTCAAAATATTTTGCCAGCTATCCCGCGACGTATAGGTCAGGATCTCATTATCCTTATTGGATGCAAAGAAATCCAAGGTAATGGTATACTCGGTATATACCTTTCTCTCAAGAATTTCCACATTCTCTTCGAACCTGTGTTCGTTGAAAAATTTCTCCCAAGTCTTGCCGCCAAAATCCCATTCATAATGGAAGTCGGGATCGGGATCCGTCAACGCGGGAAGCGCAATGCCCGTGGCTACGGTATTCTTGTCATAGGCAACCCTCTCCGTCGTTCCGTTCAGATAGCGGAACACAAAGTAATATGTTATGAGGTCGGCTTTTTCCCGAACCTCCAGATCCTTTGCCATGTTGAAATCAAAGGAATCTGTGGTTGCCGTAAAACGCTTGTTATCGGTCACGTTCCACCACATATGGGTGTAATGCTCCTCGGGAGCCGTAGGCAAAGCGGGAATGTAATCGGTTACCGCGTTTACCCAGTTCTCCACGGTATACTTTGCCTCCTGATAGAGGTTGCCATTCACATCATAGAAGGAGATCGTGTAAACGAAGTAGGTCTTAATCTGCTCAAACACACCCAAGGAATCGAGCGCATTTGCGGGATTTTTCAAATAGCTCTTGATCCATGCAAGGTCACGAACCGTGCCCTCCAGAGCCCAATCGTACTTGTAGCCATGTCCTGGCGCATCGGTTTCGGGGATGGTCAGCGTATCAACGGTCTCTACGGTAAAGGGCACCTTGATGGTCTCATTCCCCTTCAAGAAGGTCAATTCGTAAGGAATAGTCTTATAGGTAACATACACAGTCTGAGACTGCGCCACACCGATCAATGCCTCGTAATCAGGCCATACGACCTCATAACCGCGGATCCCATCGGGAGTCTTGGGCGCTCTGGGAAGCGCGGTATCACCCTCCTTATAAAGAATATTATCAAGCGTCCTCTCGCTTCCGTCGGGGGCTTTCAGTACGAAGATCATTTCATACTCATCCTCTTCCAAGGGAGGGGTCACAACGATGTCCATAGCGGGCATGGTCGCGGGAAGCCTGTCTTTGAAGCGTTCCAGATCCAATCCCGACACGCTCGTCAGAACATCAAGAGACATACCCGCGGGCAGGAGAAATACTTCTTCTCCGCCCTGACGGTCATCCAGCGTCAAAGAGTAGAGCCCCCTAAAGGTCACTTCTGCGCTAAAGGTTCCCGACAGATCCGCCTTAAGCATTCCCGCGGGCAGCCCCAGCTTGGAGGATACCTTGTCACCAAAATCAAAGTCATAGGATGCCGAGGGCAGGGTAAAGTGTCCCGCGCCGTCGTACATTTGGTAAATGCTAAAGGTTTTAATTCTTTCGGGCAATCTCTCCGCAAGAGCTTTCGCCTTGTCTGCCAACCGCTTCCAGCCGTCTACGGTACGAAGCTTTTCGAGAATAGCGTCTACACGGTCACGAGCACCGTCGGGGAGTTTCTCCATAGCGCCGTCCGCTTTTTCCAGAACGGCATCCAGTTTTTCGTTGACTGCATCCGAAAGGGCTTGAAGCTCCTCATCGCTGAAGGTATCCAACATCCGCACCACTTCGGGCAGAGTCATGTTGGAAGCCTCCATCAGTTTCCCCTTCAAAGCGGCAGGCAGACGATTGGATTCCAGCACCCTGGCGTAGAGTGTCATAACCTTAGAGGGAAGCACAGAGCTGACGTGCAGGTCAAGGTCATCCTCGCCCACCTCCAGATGGAAGAGGTCCTTCTGGCTCCGTGCCAGCCTTTGCAGGTTTGTAAAGTCACCGTCGAAACAAATCTCAAAGCCCAGCTTTACATCACCGTCATTTCGGAAGGTGGTATGTAAAACCATGCCTACGATAATGTCTCCCGATTCCATTTCGCAGAAGCGTTCCACATCGGGAATCGAAAGGAGCAGCGCGCGGACCGCCTCTTCCAGGTCAACGATACCGTTCTTAAATACCACGGAATCGTTAATCTTGATCGTTCCCACCTCTTCTACAACGATCTGCAGAAGGATCTGCTTGATATCAGCGGCAAAGCTCTTCAGCTTTGCTTTGTCTGCAATCACGTCACGAAGAAGGGTCTTTGCCAACTCCTTTGCGGCGGGAGAGGTCAGAAGTCCGTTGTCTTTTGCCAGCGCAAACAGCTTGTCGGTGCCGATCTTATTCGCGATCGCGGTAAGCTGCTCAGGGGTATACCAGCCAAGAATCACATCGTAACCGCCCGCCCAGTCCTTGATCTGGTCAAAGGTCACGTACTGCATCAAGAGATCGCCCAACTCATCAACCAAAAGTCCCTGGTCCAGCATGCCTGCCAAAGCCACAAGACCCGCGCTCTTCTTCTCTGCCTCGGTAGCATCGGGCTTTTCTACACCGCCGATGGCAATGGCGATCTGATCAAAGCTCAGGGTTCCATCGGAGATCAGCACCATCATACCCGATTTCTTGGAGGTGCCGTCGGTGGTAGCAAACAGGACGTCAATCAGCTCAATGGCACCAAGGCAGTCGAGGAACGGCACAATGCCCGTCTTCTCAATAATTTCGGAGGAATGAGGCATCAGTATGTTGATAATCTCCTCATACTCCATTTCCTTGAATATCTCTTGATAATCCGAAGAGGTGAGATTCACCAACGCGGCCAAGTCACGGATTCGTTTCTCCTTGATAGCGGCTTCCTCCTCGGAGTCTCCCTCCTTGGGGTCGACCAGCTCATGGATCAGTCCCGACAGGTCCACTTTATCACTGGTAGCAACCACCGTCAGATCCACATGCGCAAAGAAATCAATAGGGTCGATCTGACCTTGTTCGATTTGGTCGAGGAAGGATTCCTTTAACAGCTCCTTCACTCCGGCAACCGCCAGCGCATCCGTTGCCATGGCTGCCAGCTCTTCTCCGCTCAATCCAAGATCGGAAATCTTGATTCCGCTATCGGAGAGCACACGGCTCACATCCACCAAACCCTCATCGAGAATGTCATCCAGCTTGATGCCGTATGCGGAGAAATTCAAAATCTCCGAAACTTTAAGCGCGTCCTTGTTCGCAAGGAGCTGCTCCAACGTAATGGAGCCAGGATACTTGTCGAGCAATTCGCCTACATCTACCAGATTGTTCGCCAGCAAAGTTTCCGGTGTAATACCCTTGTCCTGGGCAACTTCAGCCACCGTAATCAGTCCGTTGGCAAGCCATTCATCCAGAGTGTCCAACTCATGATCGCGGACTTTTTGCTTCTGCTCAGGTGTCAAAGCGTCAAACTTGCTTTCAAAATATGCCTCATCGATGCCGTACGCCGTGGCAACCGCATTTTTCTCGTCCGAAGTCATACCATTGTAAATGGTGGTAACATCCAGATCCAAAGAAGAAATATCGATCTCATTGACATTGAGATGCTTATTGGCGATCAATGCCGCTGCCGTAATCGCATTGTATTTCTTCAGAAAAGCAGAGAGTGTCTCCGTCGTGACCTCGGGCTTAACCGCATTGGTCAGAACCAACGTCTTGCCCTCAAGAAGCTTCGCCAGACGTGTATTATCCATGTACTTGGAAATACTGAACCCTTGGCTTCCTACCAGCTTGTCAACAATTTCCTTTGTGACAACCATGGAGGCAACGGTATAAAAGTCGGGATCCTCGATCAATCCATCGACCAGCCCTTCCGCCTCGAGCAGCTCCTTGACGACCGCATAGTCGTTTTTCTTTACCAAATCACGAAGCGCGTCCTCGCCAAAGATCTCAATCAGCTTTGCATTGGTCAGAACATCCTTGCGATGTGTAAATATGTACTCTACCGTTTCCTCAGTCATCAGCCATTCGGGATGCTTCGCGACCTGTTCAAGAATTGCCTCGTTCTCGAGCAGCTTCTTTAACGGATTATCATCCGCAATCTCTTGTCCCTCTTCCGGAACAAAGGTCATCAAATAATCCTTAAGCTTTTCACGGAGAGACTCGTCGCTCATAATTTTTTGCTTGATCTTGTCGCCAACCGCGTTCACCAGCGCATTCTTATACTGCTCATCGGACAGGATCGAACTCACCACCGAATCCGTCACCAAATTGGGGAGCGCCGCCATGACCTGGCTCTCATGCTCAGAAAGGAGACGATCAATGGCATCCGCCAACACGGCCTCCATAAACGACTCGTCGCGCAAAAGTCTTCCCTGCACCTCATCGGTCAAAAGATCCTTCAGCACGGGCGCGAGAAGCGCGTTCAATTCACGGTTGAATTTTTCCTCGTCCTCTACGCCGTCAAGGAGTGCGTCAAAATCCATCACCGCCAAGATTTCATCCAGCGTGACCAGCTTTTCTACAAACTCCGGGTTCAGGAAATACTTCGACAGAAGATTTTCGGGAAGCAAAGCCACCAGCTCGTTGAGCTCCTCGGCGCTCAGATATTCGGAGACAAGCGTCAAAAACGTCTCCTTAGATGCGCCGTCCTCCAAGGCAGCCAGAACTTCCGCGGGGACAAAATCCTTTAGCTCCTCCTTTGTGAGATCGCCATCCGCCAATAAATCATACACCTTTTGGGGATTCAACTTCACCCGAAGAACTCCATCCTTGAATTCGATGGTGTAATAGGGCGTTCCGTCTTCATCAGCCGCAGAGGACCCCACGGAAAAGGCACCTACGGGCAAGCAGATCGAAGCCAGCATGATTATCGCCATCACAAACGGAAGAATTCGTTTCAGCAACAATTGTTTCATGAAATGTTCTCCTACTCTTTTGGATTTTTATGTGTCAAAATACTACATAAATAATATATGCTAATATTATACCTCTTTTTTGACGGCTCGTCAAGAGGTTCGGGGAAGAAAAGGAGGGCGCGTGCCCCCGCGCATCCCTTTCAATTCATGTATTTTTTGTGCATTTTTGCCATACATTTTGCAAAAAAAGTTTCAAAAGCACAACACATTTCGTGGAGACTCCTCAATTCTCGATTTGTTTTGCAAAAAACAACCTTATCGCATTGGAGCAGTGCCGATCCAATAATTCTATATAAGAACACAAATATGATTTTAGTATTTAAATGTTTAAAAGGTTCTTCCTCGAATTTGTTGTAAAAAACATCATTCAATCACTCTTTTTTCTTTGCCCACGGGCATCTCGTTCTTGTTTAAAAATATTTTGTGATTTTGCACGAAAAAAGGCTCTCCTTTAGGAAGAGCCTTTCAAAATGCTTCGCGCGGAAATTTTTCTTAGTTTTCGAAAACGAAAATCCGAATCCTCTTTAGAGATGGTTAACCTCGTTCTGAATAAACGCCATAGTAATCACGGGAATCAAGCCCCCGAGAATAAGCCAAAGAGTCAGATCATTGGATTGGGGCTTTTCGTTTCTTGCTTGAAGGACATTTAGGGTATGGTGGCAATCGTAGCCGAGAAGCGCGCCGCCCGCATTCGAGGAAAGAATAAGAAGAACCAGGAGTACCGTCAAGGGAATCTTTTCCTCACCGCTTTCCTTTTGAAGATCGCGGGCAGTCACATAGCACCAGTATATTCCGTAAATGCCAAAAGTAATGATTGTCAGAACAACCACAGCCGCAACACTTCTTTTTTTCATAGCCGGTCGCTCCTCAGTTATCCAACGAGCGGGAATCTGACTGTTCCTTGACGAAAGCAATAAATTCGTCAGCAGGCATCGCTCCAAGGTCGCCTTTCTTACGGGATCGGACGGCAACCGTGTTCTCGGTCATTTCCTTGTCACCGATGATCAGCATATAGGGCACTTTTTCCAACTGAGCGGCACGGATCTTGTAGCCGATCTTCTCGTTGCGCTCGTCTACGGTTACGCGCAGTCCAAGTGCCGTCATGCGGTTTGCGAGATCACGGCAGTATTCTATCTGCTCGTCACCGATAGGCAGGAAGCGAACCTGCTCGGGAGCCATCCACATAGGCAAAGCGCCCGCGTACTTTTCAAGCAGGAGAGCCAGCGTACGCTCATAGCAGCCCAAGGAGGTACGGTGAATGATATAGGGAGTTTTGAGGGTATTATCGGAATCCACGTACTCCATGCCGAACTTCTTGGCAAGCAGCATATCAATCTGGATAGTCACAAGGGTGTCTTCCTTGCCGTGTACATTCCGCATCTGAATGTCCAACTTAGGACCGTAGAAGGCAGCTTCGTCGATGCCGATGCTGTAATTGCCCTCGCCGAGATACTCGTCAAGCAGCTTACCCATAATACTCTGTGCCTCGTTCCACTGCTCGGGTGTGCCCTCGTACTTGCCCTCGCGGTTTGGGTCCCACTGAGAGAAGCGGAAGTAGCAGTCCTCCCAAAGTCCGACGGCAGACAGACAGTGCTTTGCCAGCTCCAGGCAGCCCTTGAATTCCTCGGCAAGCTGCTCGGGACGAAGCACCAGATGTCCCTCGGAAATGGTAAACTGACGCACACGGATCAATCCGTGCATCTCTCCGCTATCCTCGTTACGGAAGAGTGTGGAGGTCTCGCCCAATCTCATGGGCAGATCACGGTAGGAGCGCTTCTTGTTCAGGAATACCTGATACTGGAAGGGACAGGTCATAGGGCGGAGCGCGAAGCACTCCTTGGTCTCGTCATAGGGGTCGCCGAGGACGAACATGCCGTCCAGATAGTGATCCCAGTGTCCCGAAATCTTATATAGGTCACGCTTTGCCATCAGGGGGGTCTTGGTCAGCAGATAGCCGCGCTTCTGCTCCTCGTCCTCCACCCATCTCTGCAAAAGCTGAATGGTTCTCGCTCCCTTTGGAAGCATGATGGGCAGACCCTGACCAATGGAATCCACGGTAGTGAAATACTCAAGGTCTCTGCCGATCTTGTTGTGATCGCGCTTCTTTGCCTCCTCGATACGCTCTAAGTGTGCCTTCAGCTCATCCTTTGTGGGAAATGCCGTGCCGTAGACGCGTTGCAGCATCTTGTTCTTCTGGTCACCCTTCCAGTAGGCACCCGTGCACTGAGTCAGCTTGAATGCTTTCACAGCCCCCGTCGCGAAAAGGTGAGGACCTGCGCAGAGGTCCACAAATTCGCCCTGACGGTAGAAGCTGATAATCTCTCCCTCGGGCAGCTCCTCGATGAGCTGGACCTTGTAGGGCTCGTTCTTCTCGGTCATGAGCGCGATCGCCTCATCACGGGCAAGCTCAAACCGTTCAATACGAAGATTTTCCTTAACGATCTTCTTCATCTCGTCCTCCAAAGCCTTCAGCACCTCGGGGGTAAAGGAAACCTCACTGTCAAAGTCGTAGTAGAAGCCATTTTCAATAGCGGGTCCGATGGTCAGCTTGGTCTCAGGATAGAGGCGCTTGACCGCCTGTGCCAAAATATGAGAAGCGGTATGACGGAACACGTGCGCGCCATCCTCCTCCGCGAAGGTAAGAAGCTCCGCCTCGGCGTCGTCCTCAATCAGAGTCGACAGCGCCACCACCTTGCCCGAAAGCTTTGCGGCAAGGACCGCGCGGCTCATGAGCTCCAGCTCGTTGGCTGCGTCGTACACCGTGACCGGCTCGTTCTTTTCCAACATTTTGTCTCCAAATTTGATCTTCATGTGATTCCTCCTATTACGTGTGTGTAAATTAATTTTCTTCCAAACAAAAGCACCTCGGGTGGCAGACGCAGTCTGACCACCCGGGGTGCGCAAATTCTTGGCACGGTTCCACCCGGACTTTTATCTCTTTATTCAAGCTACCGATCGGCATGAAAAGCGGTATCGCGGGGACTCCGTTCGCAAGAGCCTTTCAGCCATGGGCTCTCTCTCTGGGGCGGGGACATCCGAGGACGTGGTTTTTCAAGGTACTCCGACCTTATTTCCTTTTGGATTGATTGTACGCGGAATGGGGGTTGACGATCTCACGCCAATCCAGATCGCCACGATCCAATGCCGTAACGATAACCTCGGCGGTGGCAATGTTGGTGGCAACGGGAATATTGTGCAGATCACACATCCGAAGCAGCTCCTGCTCGGCGGGATTGTGCTTGGCTGTGGGACGGGTATCACGGAAGTTCAGAAGCACGTCGATCTCGTTATAGGAAATTCTCGACGCGATCTGCTCCTCGCCCCCTTGGTCGCCCGACATGAGTCGGTCGATATGAAGTCCCGTAGCCTCGGATATATATTTCGCGGTAGCGGCGGTGGCACATAAATGGTGCTTGCTCAGAATCCCGCAATACGCAATACAAAACTGAGCCATCAGCTCTTTTTTCATGTCGTGGGCGATCATCGCAATTTCCATTTGAGTTCCTCCGTTCATTCTTACTGTTCTCTACTGTCTGTTGATGTATAATATACACCACTCTAAGATTTATTATAACATTTTTCCGCCCCTCTTGTCAATGGCTTTCTCCGATTTTTGTTATTTTTTAAAAAATGGGACAAACCCCTTGTAATTTTTCTCCAAATCGTTTATAATAAATATGATTTTATATCTTGGAGGTTTCTCATGATTAACGAAATGATCGAAAAGGTTGCCACAACCGATAAGGAAATTGCCGATGCCATTTCCGCGGAATACAAGCGGCAGTCCGACGGGCTGGAGCTGATCGCTTCCGAAAACGTCGTATCCGAGGCAGTGATGTGTGCCATGGGCTCGGTTCTCACCAACAAGTATGCCGAGGGTTATCCCGGCAAGAGATATTACGGCGGCTGTTCTTGCGTAGACGTAGCCGAGACCATCGCCATTGAGCGTGCCAAGAAGCTCTTCGGCGCGGCATACGCAAACGTGCAGCCCCACAGCGGCGCGCAGGCAAACACCGCGGTTTACTTTGCTCTGCTGAATCCGGGTGACACGGTTATGGGCATGAGTCTGGCACACGGCGGTCACCTGACCCACGGAAGCCCCGTCAACATTTCGGGTATGTACTACAATTTCGTTCCCTACGAGCTGGATCCCGTGACCGAATATATCGATATGGAAGCCTACGAAAGGCTGGCAAAGGAGCATCGTCCCAAATTGATCGTGGCAGGCGCTTCCGCTTATCCCAGAATTATCGATTTCAAGAGAATGGCAGAGATTGCTCACGAGGTTGGCGCATATTTTATGGTGGATATGGCGCATATTGCAGGTCTTGTCGCCGCAGGTGTTCACCCTTCCCCCATGCCCTATGCCGACGTAGTGACCACTACCACCCATAAGACTCTGCGCGGTCCTCGGGGCGGTATGATTCTGACCAACAACGAGGAGCTGGCAAAGAAATTCAACAAGGCGATTTTTCCCGGCATTCAGGGCGGTCCCTTGATGCACGTCATTGCCGCCAAGGCTGTAAGCTTCGGCGAGGCACTGACTCCCGAATTCAAGGCATATCAAGAGCAGATCGTGAAGAATGCCGCTGTTCTGGCTGAAGGATTGCTGGCTGAGGGCTTTGACCTGGTTTCGGGCGGCACCGACAACCATCTAATGCTGGTCGACCTCCGTCCCATGAAGATCACGGGCAAGGAGTTCGAGGCAAGGCTGGATGCCGTACACATTACTGTCAACAAGAATGCCATCCCCAACGATCCCGAAAAGCCCTTCGTGACCTCGGGCGTCCGTGTAGGAACCCCCGCCGTCACCTCCCGTGGACTCAAGGAAGAAGATATGAAGACCATCGCGCGTCTATTTGGTATGGTTGCCCGTGACTTTGAGGGTACTGCCGATGTGGTTCGCGCTGAGGTCGCGGCTCTGTGCGAAAAATATCCTTTGTATTAATTATTAATCTTTGTGCACGATTCTCGTGTTTGTATACCCTGTAAGAATATCGTTTAACTCTTTGAAAGAAATCCGTCGGTGGCATAACAAGCCGTCCGACGGATTTCTTATTTTTTCGCTCCGAGATTCCAAACTGTAAGCCCCTGCTCCTTCGCGTATTTGACGGTATAAGCGCTGCCCCCCTCTATGTGTCTGCAAAAGGCGATGCACATGTCGCTTCCGTCTACCAGCGCACGATTGCGTACCATCATGCAGCCTTGGAAATAATGCTCAGACGTATATGTAACCGTGTCCGCTCGCTGAAGAATGTGTCGATAGATCGATCGATCACGCTCCAACCAACCACGGTCTTGATCCCGACACGGAAGGTACAGACAAAGACGAAGATCGGGACATCTCTCCCGAAGATCCAATACCGTCAGCGCCGCCAAGGTATCAAACCCCAAAGCACCGCCCGCGCGAAATTCCCGAGCTCCGTGATCATAGGCATAGCGTACCGCTCGCCGCAAGAAATCGTAAAGCGCTTCTAAGGAATCCACCGGCAACTCTCTGTGCCCCGTAAAGCAACATACACGAAAGGTCCTTTCCCTCATCCTATCCTCCATCAAGTTTCTTTGGTTCATTATACCACACTTTTCCCCTTTTGTGTGAAAAAAGTCATAAAAAACTTTTCCCCTTGATACAATGGTAACAAGTAGCCAAAACCGATGGAGGAAATCTATGAAAAAATTTGTTTCACTGCTCCTTATGCTATGTCTTCTTACCCTTCCGCTTGCCGCCTGCGGCGAAGCGATGGAAACCAACGCTCCCGTTTCCCTCGGGCTGCACGTACTTGCCAAAAGCGCCCCCATGGCAAAGGCGGGACTCTGCGACACGCCCCTGTCTTTCCATGCCGATGATTTCGGTCGTGCCATGAATCTCTCAAACGTGGAATCGATTACCGTCACTCGTCTCCCCTCTCCCGAGGAGGGAGAGCTGCGTCTGGGGAACGTGGTGGTAAATCGAGGGCAAATCATCCGCGCCTCTGCCATTTCTAATCTCTCCTACGTGTCTGCCAGAGGTGGTGTCCGCTATGCCTCCTTCGACTTCACCGTCAACGATTCCCCCGTGGAAATGACCTGCGAGGTCTTTCTTCTGAATGCCGTCAACCATGCGCCTTCCCTCTCGGGCGTCCCCGAAGCGTCTCTTTCGGTAAGCACCTCTCGGAACGTCACTCTTTCCGGCGAGCTTCCCTCCTATGATCCCGACGGCGACGAGACCACTGTTGAAATCGTATCCTATCCCCAATCGGGGATCCTCATTCTGACCGATGCCCACAAGGGTACCTATACCTATACCCCCTATCCCGACCGCACGGGCTCCGATTCCTTTACCTATGTGGTCCGCGACCCCTACGGCAATTACAGTGCCTCAGCTACGGTGTCGTTGCAGATTGTGAAGTAGTTAGTTGGAGAAAGGATTTTTCGCGTTTTTTCAAAAGCGCGGCAAAGCCTTCATACAAATTATGGGTTATTTTACACCGCGTTCTACATGTGGTGTACCATGAGATTTTAACTTCTTTCTCTAAAGTAGAAATCCGTCGGACGGCTTTATTGCCACCGACGGATTTCCGTTTATTAAAAATTACACACGACAAAAAGAGACAAAAATTGCGAACAAGATGGGACAGAAAACATGAGCAAAAGGCTGTTTGTGCAAAATGCGGAAAATGAATTATTTTCAAAAACCTCTTGACAAAAATTCTCGGAAGGTTTTCCATAGGCAAAAAAATAAAAAGAAAAATTTTTCCTTGATTTTGCTGGGTTTTCCACATTATCAGCAGAGTTTTCCATAGGGGGTATGGCTTTTTTTCAAGGGGTATGGAAAACTTTCAAAAAAGTCAAATTGGGAAATTTGACGAATTTTGCAAAAAAAGGAATATTGTAAAGAGTGCTTGCATAGACAAAAGAGAATTTCAATTTTTACGGGAGGAGCGAGTACCTCCCTTTTTAAAAAAAATTAGGAAATCCGTCGGTTGCGATAAAGCCTTCCGACGGATTTCTATATTAGAAAAAACTTCAAGTTACACGGTACACCAAGTGTAGAACGTGGTGTAAAATAACCCATAATTTGTATGAAGGTTTTGCTACTCTTTTTCAAAAGCGCGAAAATCCCCTTTCTAACCAACTACTCCCTCCGAATATCCGCGCCAAGACGCTTAAGCTTGCCTACAATGTCCTCATAGCCGCGATCTAAAAATTCCAGTCCCGAGACTTCACTTTCACCATCGGCTGCAAGGGCGGCGATCACCAAAGCGGCTCCCGCGCGCAGGTCACTTCCCTTCACAATCGCGCCGTGGAGCGCGGACACTCCCGTAATGTGAGCGGTACCGTTGTCCACCACAATATCCGCACCCATCTTTTTCAGTTCCTCGGCATATTTGAAGCGAGCCCCCCAGATTCCCTCGGAGATCGAACTGATACCGCGCGCCAGCGTCAGCACCGCGCTGAACTGAGGGTGCATATCGGTAGGGAATCCCGGATAAGGATTGGTTTTGATGGTAGTGGCACGATAGACCCGCTCCGAGGTCACGGTAATGGAATCGTCCGAGGCAGTCACCGACAGACCGATTTCTCGCAGCTTGTGGCTGATCACCTCCATATGCTTGGGGATTACCCGCTTGACAGTCACAGAGCCCCCCGCAGCGGCGACTGCCGCCATGTATGTACCCGCTTCGATCATGTCGGGCGCCAGCTCGTATCGGCATCCATGAAGCTCCTTGACCCCGCGAATGCGGATCATACCCGTTCCAGCGCCGCACACGTCGGCACCGCAAGCGTTCAAAAAGCTCGCCATATCCACAATATGCGGCTCACGGGCGGCATTCTCAATAACGGTCACGCCCTCCGCAAATACAGCCGCCAGCATGATGTTGATGGTAGCGCCTACCGACGCGACGTCCAGATAAATCATATTGCCCTTAAGTCCATGCTCTACCGTAGCATGAAGATTGGCATTGTCGTCGTATTCCACACGGGCGCCCAGATGCTCAAAACCCTTAATGTGCTGGTCAATGGGGCGCACCCCGAAGTCACATCCCCCCGGATAGCCCACCAGCGCCTCGCCAAAACGCCCCAGCATAGCACCGATCAGATAGGTGGACGCCCGCATCTTGCCCACGTATTCCATGGGAGGACTCTTCATCATTACCTCACGGGTGTCAATGACCACACGATCCGTCGTCTCGAAGCGTACCTTGGCACCGATCGAGCGAAGAATCTCCAACGTCAGCGAAATGTCACTCACATCGGGCACATTGCTGATCACGCAGATCCCTCCCGTGGCAACCGTGCCAAAGAGTACGGGAAGAGCGGAATTCTTCATACCGCTGATCTTCACTTCTCCAAAGAGCGGCTTGCCGCCCCGTATTCTCAATTTATCCATATAGCCTCCCATTGGCAGACTGTGTGTCTCTTTTTATTGTATGCGCGGTTCCGTCTCGGCGGGAATAAAATATGCCACCGCCAGGTCCACTACCATGCCATAGCTTCGTATCCCCTCGGTTCCGTGAAGAGTCAGAAAGGCATCGTTGACCGCTCCCGATACGTCTCCTGCCACTGAATCTCGAAACTCATCAAAAAAATCGGAAAAAGCATTTAGTTCGCCCCGTACCGTGGAGGCCAAAGTATTCTGCACCTCCCAATACAGCTCGGGGGACACCGAATAAAGCTCACTGACGACGTATTCGTACAGATTCAGATAGCCAGAATAGCGAATATAGGCGTGTTCCGATCCCTCGCACACGAGGAATGCCACGAAATTCGCTTCGTCCTCACGGGCAATACCCCGCTGATGCGCCAGCTCATGCGCGGCAGTATAGGGCAAGGTATAGTCGGGAAAATAGACATTGAGATTCGCCTCACCCGTGAAAAAGGTATAGACCCCTGTAATGTGGGTGTAGGACATAGGCTTGGAAAGCATGACGGGCTTTAGGCGAGAATAGAGACGATCGGTAACACCGTAACGGTCAGCGGCGGTTTCGTAAGCCTCCAACAAGTAGTCGTTCATCTCGCCAAAGCTATACGGCATACGGCAAAAGCCGTCCTTTCCATAGCTCAGTACCGCTGCCTCTCCATTGATTTTCTCGGCAAGGATCATCGCCGTCTCGTAAAGATCCTCCTTGCTGACCCCACGACGCTCCAGCCCTAACCGTTCATCCAAAGGTGTGCCACGATAAGCGGGCGCCAATCCAAAGGTAAAAAGCGAGAGCACCAGTGCCGCCACCGCCCCCAAGCACACGCAGAAGCGACCCACATCCCGCCAGGATCCACTATATCGACAAACGCCGAAGCGGAAGACGAGAAAGAGAGCCACGGGCAAGAGGAGCAACATCAGCTCCGCCAACGAGCAGGGCAAAAGATTGGTTGAAAACGCAAGGATCGCCCGCACTACGGGAGAAATAAAGTGATTGAAAAAATCCGAAAAGGCAGGACTGATCCAAAAGAAAAGATTCAAAACCGCGCTAACGGCAAAAATCAAATAGATGATCTTGACCGCGAGGGGCAACTTTCTCCGCTTCGGTTCTGCTTGACATTCAACGGGCTGATTCAAGTCTTTCTCCTTTCATGGCGTCTGAAAGCCCAAGAGCTTCCATAGCAAAGATCATATCGTCGGGCAGAGGCGACTCCACCGTGATTCGTTCTTCATCCGAAACACGGGGAAAGGTCAACCTGTGGGAGTGCAGAGCGTGCCGTCCAATGAGAGAGGATGGCTCGCCGTACAGGTCGTCACCCAAAATGGGGCATCCAAGCCCCGCGAAATGAACACGGAGCTGATGCGTTCGCCCGGTCAATGGCTCGCATTCCACCAAGGTATGTCCGCCCGCCTGCTTCAATACACGGTAACGGGTTAGGGCTCTGGCTCCTCCCTGTCCCTGTGGGCAGTTCTCCCGTAGGATTACGCTCTTTGCGGTCCGTCTCATATAGGTATCGATCATACCCTCACATTCGGGAAGCGTTCCCCGAAGAATTGCCAAATAGGTCTTCCGTATCTCACCCTTTTGCATAGCTTTGCCAAGCCTTGCGGCGGCAATGCGATTGCGGGCGATCAGTAAAAGACCGCTGGTATTCCGATCCAGACGATTGACGGGACGAAACACAAAGGGGACACCCCGAGAGATATACCGATGCGCCAACGCATTCGCAACCGTGTCCTCCGAGTGACCGTGAGAGGGATGGGTAGGCATATCCGCAGGCTTTGCGGGCACCACCGTGTCCTCGTCCTCATAGGCAATCGCAAGAGGGAGCGCTACGGGAATCAGCCTCTCCCCGAACGTCCGATCTTCCACCGCCAGGGAGAGAAGCTCCCCCTCGGCAAGAACGTGACGAACCGTCACGTGGACCCCGTTTACAAGAATCCCGCCCTCTGAAAATTTTAAGTGGCGAAGCATGGCGCCCGAAAGCCGCACCTCGGAGCGGAGTATCTCTTTGACGGTCTTACCCGCCTGTGCATGGTCAATCCGAATCTCCAAAGCGCCCTCCCATTTTCTCATTACTTATCCATTATATTATACCACGCCTCGGGAAATATTACAAGTTCTTTTTCAAGCTTCGGGAATGTTTTTTGTGGACGTTCAAGCGTCTTTTTTCGGATGCTCGGGATCCAATATAGACAAAAAAGAAACCCGTCGGTGGCACAGCAGCCGTCCGACGGGTTTCCTCCTTAGAGGAAAACAATTTGTATGAAAGTTTTTGTCAAGCTTTTTTCAAAAATCGCAAAAACGCATCCTTACGTCCTTATACCAGGAATACATCGCCATCCTGCGTGAGCGTCACGTCAAAATGATCCTGCATCTGCGCGATGAAATCGGCAAGAACCTCGGGAGGATTGCACCCCTCATAAACGTGGTTGATGAGCATGTGGCGAGTTCTGGTCTTCTTGAAAATCTCCTGATTCTCCGGTTTTGCATAGTGCGCGTGAGCCGCTTCCACGACCGCAACGTCCACGTCGGTCTCGGTGAGTACCTTCGGGTAATCGCCGAGATGTCCGCTCATGTCACCCGTAAAGACTACACGCTTGCCCTCTGCCTCGAAAAGGAAGCCGTAGGAGGGATTGCAGTGCTCGGTACGGAAGGAGGTCACGCGGACCAGCTCATCCTCATAAACCAAGCCTTCCTCATACACGTTCACGTTGATCTGCTTGGTATGATCGTGTCCGAGAAGGAAACGATGGTAGAAATCGGCATCGGCAGGTACAAATACCTCCGCGTGAGCGTCGGGAGCAACGCGATTGTGATATCCGCTCAAGGCGATAGAAAATTCACACAAGCCATAGTAGTGATCCGCGTGATTGTGGGTAACAAACACTGCCTTCACCGTGCCGGGATGAATTCCCTTCTTCTGCATCAGGAGAGAAACGGGCGCGCCCGCATCCACCAGATAGCTCTTTCCCTTTACCGTAACCACAGCAGAGGAGCAAAAACGGTTCTTCTCAGCGGTTCCGTGACCGGTTCCCAAAAACGTAATCTTCATTCCGATTTCCTCCGTTTTTCTGCTTATTATTCAATTATTCAGCATCTTCCGTGCTGTAAACAACACCCTCTGCATCCTCGGGCATCGCCTCCTCGGCTGCCTGCGCCTCGTCGAGAAGCGCGCGGATAGAAAGGCTTACCTTCTGATTCTCCTCGTCGATGGCAATGATCTTGGCATCCACTACCTGACCCAACTCCAGAACGTCGGCAGGCTTGCCGATCTTCTCCTGAGCGATCTGAGAGATGTGGATCAGACCGTCCACACCGTCAACGATCTCAGCAAACGCGCCAAAAGGCATCATGCTGACAATCTTTACGGATGCCACATCGCCCACTGCGTAAGCGGCGGTGAATTGATACCAAGGGTTGGTATCGTCGGTCTTGTATCCGAGGGAGATTCTCTTCTTCTCTGCGTCAAAGGACTTAACGAATACGGTAATCTCGTCGCCAACAGAAACAACAGCGGCGGGAGACGCGATGGGACGCCAAGACAGCTCGGTCTTATGTACCATACCGTCAACGCCACCCAGATCCACAAACGCGCCGTAGGAGGTCATGCTCTTAACAACACCGGTGTAAACCTTGCCCTCCTCAATGGATGCCCAGAAAGCGGCTTCCTTCGCACGACGCTCTTCACGGAGAACGGAACGGATGGAGCCAATGGCGCGGTTTCCCTTGATCTCGATGATCTTAATCTTCTGCTCGGTTCCCTTAAGAACGGAGAGATCACCCTCCTTCGGAACACCGGTGTGGGATGCAGGGACAAAGATCTTGTTGGCACCAACGAGAACGTTGACACCGCCCTTGACTACGTCAACCACCTTACCCTCGAGAACGTCTCCGTTCTCAGAAGCGTCTACGATCTTCTGCCAGTTCTTAGCGGAATCCACTGCCTTCTTGGACAGCTCCGCGATTCCTTCGATGTCACTGACACGACCTACGCGAGCCTCGATCTGATCGCCCTTCTTATAGAGCTCGGTCAGCTTTACAGAAGGATCGTCGGTGATCTGCTCGGCTTTGATGATGCCGGTGACGGGCGCGCCGATATCCAGCTGAAGCTCAGCATCGGTAACAACCGTTACGGTTCCGGTTACGATTTCTCCTGTATTTAAAGTTTTGAACGACGAATTGAGCAGTTCTTCAAAATTTTCTTTCATTTCGCTCATGGTTTTGTACACCTCCTGAATGATGCCTGACGGAGTAGATGCCCCCGCGGCGATGCCCACTTTCGTGTGGACGGACGTATTAAGATCCAACCCCGATAGCTCCTCCGGCCGTTCAATCCAAAAGGTATCTGGGCAAATCCTTTTACAGATATCGTACAGCTTTGCGGTGTTGGAGCTCTCCCTTCCCCCAATGACGATCATTACGTCACTTTCGGCGGCAAGCGCTCGCGCCTCAGTCTGTCTCGATTCCGTAACATTACATATTGTATCAAAAATTAAGGAATTTGTATATAGTTTTTTCAAAAATTTTTGACTTTTTTTCCACTCTGTTAAATTTTGCGTGGTTTGGGCTGCCAAAACGGGGGTTTTTTCTCGATTTTTTTCAAAAAAGCCCTCTTTCCCCGCTCGGATCAGTGCCGAGGCATTCTCGAAGCAACGCTTCTCCCCTTCAAAATAGCTCATGATCCCCACTACCTCGGGATGAGACGCAAAGCCCGACAAAAGGAAGAGCCGATCCTCTCCCGAATTTTCCTCGGCAATGCGATGAATTTTTTTGACAAAGGGACAGGTGCAGTCCTCGTAGCGAAAATGGGGGTTTCGCTCCGTCTCCCTTGCCAGCATTGCCTCATCTTCCCGCGGAATGCCGTGCGCCCTCACAAAAATACGAACAGGAGAGGTCTCGGTGGCGGTGGCGGCAAGAGAGGGAATCTCGGATATAGAGGTCACCCTCACTCCTTGGGAATGAAGCCATGCGTTATAGGTATCGTTGTGAATGAGGGTCCCGAGGGTAAAGATCCGCTCGGCGCCCCCCTTTCCGATGGTTTCCTCCAAGCGATCGGTGGCACGCTTCACACCAAAGCAGAAGCCTGCGTTCTCGGCGATCTTAATCTGCATTCCTTTTTTGTTCCTTTGCTTGTTTTTTTGCCTGCTTTTTTGCGGTCTTGGGGTCAGTAAAATTCTCCCCAAGGGCGCAGACGCGGTCAAAGATCACCTCCGAGATGCGGGCGTATTCACCGCTTTCCTCGGGGTTGTAGCCAAAGCTATCAAAGGGAATGGGCTCTCCGATGATCACGTAGGTTCTACGGAAGAGCTTGGGGGTATTGTTCCTTCTTGCGATGTAAACCGGGATCACGTCAGCACTCGCGCGGGTGCTGATCAGTGCCGCGCCATTCTTTAAGGAGGTCGTTCTGGGATCTACACCGGGATAACGGTGTCCCTGAGGGAAAATGCCCATGCACTCCCCATCGGTCAAAAACTTCACACCCTTCTTGATTGCGCCCACATCGCTACCGCCACGGTCCACGGGGAACGCGCCCAAAAGCTTGATGAGCCCCGACAAAAGAGGAATCTTGAAGAGCTCCTTCTTCGCCATGAACCGAACCTGATGCTTGCGGAAGGCATAGCAAAGGATAACGGGGTCGGAGGCGGAGATATGATTGGCGCACACCAAAAAGCCTCCCCTATCGGGCTCATTTTCTCTACCAATCACACGGATGCGGAGCACACAGCCCACGATCCCCGCAAAAATGGCGTAAATCACACGGTAAAGTCGGGAGCCGCTCTTCTTCTGCTTCTTCTGTTTCTTAGCCATAATCCACCTCTTATCTCAAAAAGCCAGTCTTCTCACGAACCAGCTCGATAACGTGCGCCACGCTCTCCTCAAGATTCATGCCTGTGTTGTCGAAGAGAATCGCATCCTCTGCCGCTTGAGCGGGAGCGATCTCACGGGTACTGTCCTGCGTGTCTCGCTGATTCATTTCCGCCAGCACGTCCTCAAAAGACACGGTCTGTCCCTTGGCAACGAGCTCATCATAGCGGCGGCGGGCACGGCATTCGGGTGAGGCGGTCAGAAAAATTTTCAGGTCCGCATCAGGGAGAATGACTGTGCCAATGTCTCTGCCGTCCATAATGACGCTGTTTTTACGGGCAATGTCCTTTTGTGTCTCCAAAAGAAAGGAACGAACTGCGGGAATAGCGGACACAGCCGAGGCATACATGGACATTTCGGGGGTACGGATGCGATCCCCAAGATCCTCTCCGTTCAGATAAACCCGCTGAACACCGTCCACGTATTTGACCTCAATTTTGATCTCCGAAAGAAGCGCTCCCACAGCGGAAGCATCCTTGGGGTCGGTATTTTTCTGTCTTACGTAATAGCCCACTGTGCGGTAGAGAGCACCCGTATCCACGTACACGATGCCGAGCTTGGCGGCAACCTCCTTGGCAATGGTGCTTTTTCCCGCTCCGCCGGGACCGTCAATGGCAATCTGAATCATAGGATCTTCTCCTTTTGTCTCTTCTTTGTTATTATTTAGTATTCATTATTCATTCTTTATTCTTCATTTATTCACAAGTCTTCCGCTGCGCTGGCGCCCGCCAGGGCACCCGTGGAAAAGGCGATCTGCAAATTGTAGCCTCCCGTGTAAGCGTCCACATCGAGAAGCTCGCCCGCCAGATAAAGGCCCGACACAATTTTCGATTCCATGGTCTTGGGGTTCACCTCGCTCACCGCCACACCGCCGCGGGTCACGATCGCCTCCGAAATGGGACGAAATCCCTCAATCTCCACCAAAAAGCAACGAATCACATCAATAAGCGCCCGTCTCTCTTCCCTGGTCACGGAATTGACCTTCTTGCGAGGCGAAATGCCCGAGCGGGCAATAATTACGGGAATCATTTTCTGTGGCAACAGATCGCCAAGCGCATTCAAAAAGTCTTTATTTTGATATTTGGAAAAATCCGATAGAATCCTCCCATCCAACGTTTTTTCGTCCAGAGCGGGCTTTAGGTTGATCTGGACCCGATATTTCCCCGCCCGCATGTCAGTAAGGTGAGCAGACGCCGACAGGACCATGGGACCCGTCAGCCCGAAATGGGTGAACATCATCTCCCCGAAGTCCTCATAAACCGTCTTTCCCGTGGCGACCTCCACCACAGACAGCGACACGTTTTTCAAGGAAAGCCCCTGTAAAGCGGCGCAATCCTTGTCCTTAGAGGTCAGGGGGATCAACGAGGGAATGAGAGAAGTGACGGTATGCCCCGCCTCTCTTGCCAGGCGGTGACCGTCACCGTCCGAGCCGGTTCGGGGATAAGAGACCCCACCCGTACAAAGAATGACGCGATCGGCAGAAACCGCATCTCCGTCCTCAAGAACGCAGCCCCCCACGGTACCGTTTTCAATGCAAAGGGATTTTGCCCGCCCACGAATGAGACGAACCCCTCTCTTCTTCACCGCCCCCGAAAGACAGTGAACAATGTCCTCTGCCCGATCAGACACCGGGAACACCCGTCTGCCCCGCTCTACCTTCAAGGGCACGCCGTTCTCTTCAAAGAAGCGGCACACGTCCTCCCCCGACAGATGATTCAGGGCGGCATATAAAAAGCGAGGATTTCTCGGCACGTTCTGCAAAAATTCCTGCAAGGTGCAATCGTTGGTCACGTTACAGCGACCTTTTCCCGTGATCCGCAGCTTCTTGCCGCATGTCTCGTTTTTCTCAAGGAGGGTCACCTCCGCGCCGCCGTCCGCCGCGCGGATCGCCGCCATCATACCCGCGGCGCCTCCTCCGATGATCAGTACTTTCATACGCGTTTATCCTTGATTTTTGTCGTAAACGTCATACTCGTCCCAGATTTCCTCCAGCTGACGAAGCCGCACTCTGAGATCGTCCCGCTTCTCCCGAGATACCGCCACAATAATGGCATTGATGATGCTCAAGGGTGCCACCAAGGAATCGGCAAAGGATGCCATGTCACTCTTGGCGGTCAAAATCTGGTTGGCTCCCACCGCAATGGGGGATGCCATGCTGTCTGTGAGGGCAATCACGTCTGCCCCCGCATGGTGCGCGAAATCCACCGCATGAATAATCCTTTTGGAATAGCGGGGGAAGCTGATGGCAATCATTACATCCTCCTCGCCGATGCTCATGATCTGCTCGAACATCTCACTGCCCGAGGTGGTCTGCACCAGCTTGACGCTATCGAAGATCATCTGAAGTCCATGCGCCAAAAATCCCGCCAAGGAGGAGGCGGCACGCACACCGAGAATATAAATATTTTTTGCCTTGACAATATGCGCCACCGCGTCTTGGAACGCGGCTCTATCAATATCTCCCAAGGTCCCTCGGATCTTCTCCATATCGCCAAGGAGGACCTTCGTAAGCACGTCCCCGTCTCCGATCAGGCTGTTGGTCACCTCCATACGCTCAAAGGAGGTCAGCTTCGTGCGGACCATTTCTTGCAACGCGTGCTGAAACTGAGGGTAGCCCTCAAAGCCCAGCTCGATGGCAAAGCGAACCACCGTGGACTCGGAAACCTCCACAAGCTTTCCGAGCTTCGAGGCGGTCATGTATGCTGCCTTATCATAATTTTCCAAAACGTAATGGGAGATCAGCTTCTGCCCCTTGGAAAAGGAGGGCATTCGCTCCTCGATCTCGCTTAATAGATTTCTCATCATCTAAGTCCTCGAATTCCTATGCGTTATTGTCCGTCCGAGCCCGCTGTCAGGCGGATCAGCAGGCGGTGATTATCAGGGACATCCCCTTTCATTGCCGCACGGTTGCGGCGGATCTCTCCACACTTCTCACATCGGTGAACGATCACAAAGCCTTTTTTGGGGTCGGGCTCGGTCCGTATGGGACGAAGTCCCCCGCCGCAAGGATTGGCTCGATCACCGGGCAGAACGTCGACATGCAAGGACCACAGACAATAGGGACAGTGATTGCGGGAGGTATACCCAAGAGGCGGGACCTCCTTGCCGCAGTGAGCGCAAACAAATCCCTCGTCCTTTTTTTGAAAACGCTTTCGCTCAAGCTCTTCCATGTCGGTCTCCTTACTTATTCGCCAGATAGTCTCGAAGGACTGCTTTGTCGTCTTTGGAAAGACGAATGGGCTCGATCTCGGTCACATAGTCATAAAGGCAGAGCGTACCGTAGGCGGAGTTATCGTAGTTTACGTCACCCTTGTAATAAATATCGGTATAGACCGCCAAAAGAAGCTCCTCTTCCAAAAGCTCGGACAGAGTGACGCCCGCCGTACCAAGATCAAACACAAAGCGTCGGTAATTATAAAGATTCTTTTGGTCTGAAGTCACACTCGTCGCGTGTACTCTCGTAAACGCCACGCTGCCCTCGTCATTGCCAAAGTTATCCTCTTCATTGTCAGGGGTCAGATCGGTCGCAACCGACAGCGTCACGTCAAAGAGATCCTCCTCCCGATCAGGAACAGAAGGAAGCCCCTTGTCCTCGGCAAGGGAACGTAGCGTGCTGTTGTTGTACCGCACCACGATCTGCACTTGATTGGCGGAGGGAATAAAGACCGCATCGGTCACTGAAAAATATCCGTAGTTCTTCTCGCCGCTGGTAATGCTCCTCTGCTCCTGACGGAAAAGATAGAGCTCGTCTCCCTCCTCCTCGTAGGCAATAGCAAGGGCATCATTGGGGACCAATCGCTTCATTGATTTGGGGTCGTCCGACGAAAAAATTCTCCAAAGCAAAACGGCAATGACGCCGAAAATCACACAGAAGAAAAGAAACTTGACAATCCTTCCGCTCCAGCGGAATGCACGCGAAACTCTTGACATTTCTGCTCCTTTTCGATATAATGTTGAATATATTCATTTTATTATATCACAGACTACGGATAAATTCAAGAAAAAAACAAAAAATAACGAAAAGAGAGATACAAATATGCGCCAATGGATTCCCAAGAAAAGCAATGACACGGCCCGTAATATGATCCTGCTTTTGTTCTGCGGAGCTTTTGCCCTGTTGGCTCTGACCGCCATTTGGGGTGATATTCCCTTTCGCTGGGGCTTCCAGACCATCGCGCTCCTTCTTTTGACGGCAGCAATCTTTTTCGTGACCCGTTATATGACAAAAATGTTCGTCTATCGCGTCGAAGCCGACGAAGATGGGGACATTGATCTGACCGTCACCGAAGCGGCGGCAAACGGCAAGCGGGCTGTGACAGTCTGCCGTGTGGGAGTCAGATCTGTCTGCTCTGCCCGTCTCTTTGATTTTTCGGACGGTGAGGCATCTCTTTCGGCATGGAAGGAATTTAAAAAGGGCAGAAAAAAGATCCACGACTACCGTGTGGACCTGCGCCCCGTAACATTTCTCCTTGTGTCAGTGAAGGAAGGCGGAGAAACGCTTTATATTCTGCTCTCCCACGAGGTCGAGTTGACCGAGCTTCTCACAAGCGCCGCAAAAGCTTATCGCGAGGAGGACGAGGAATGAACAGTCAAGAGCTTTCCCACCTCGAAGCCCTTTCGAAGCTCTCCCTTTCAAAGGAGGAGAAAACAGCGCTTTCCTCCGATCTTGACGGGCTTCTTTCCCTCCTCAGCACCCTTTCCGAGCTTCCCGAGAGCACCCCTCCCCCCAAGGAAGACACCCCCTCGGTCACAAGAGAGGATATCCCCGCAGCCTGCCTTGCAAGGGAGCAGGCTCTCAAAAACGCACCCAAGCAAACGGACGGATTCTTTGTCATTCCGTAAGAATTACGCGCCGCTTTTTCATCCCCTATGATTCATTTTTCACCAAAAGGAACTTAATTATGTCCGATCTTATTTTTCGCACGCTCTCGGAGCATTCCGAAGCTCTCAGGAAAAAAGAATATTCTGCTCGTGAGCTGACGCTGGCATACCTTTCGAGGATCGATTCCACCGACTCGGACGTGGGCGCTTTTTTGACCGTCCTTCACGATTCCGCTTTGGAAGAGGCGAATGCCATTGACGAGAGACGGCAAAGGGGAGAAGCGCTCCCCCCTTTCGCGGGCATTCCCGTGGCTCTGAAGGACAATATCTGCACAAAGGGAATTCCCACCACCTGTGCCTCCCGTATTCTGGAGGGATATCGCCCCCCCTATGACGCTACGGTCACCAAACAGCTCTCGCGGGCGGGATTTGTCCTCCTTGGAAAGACCAACATGGACGAATTCGGCATGGGCTCGACCACCGAGCATTCCGCCTATAAAATTACGAAAAATCCCCTCGATCTCTCCCTCGTTCCGGGGGGCTCATCCGGTGGCTCTGCCGCGGCTGTTGCCGCCTGCCAGGTCCCTCTTGCCCTTGGCTCGGATACGGGGGGCTCTGTGCGTCAGCCCGCCGCCTTTTGCGGTGTTTGCGGTCTGCGCCCCACCTATGGTGCCGTCTCCCGCTATGGCCTCATTGCCTATGCTTCCTCCTTTGACCAAATCGGCCCGCTGACCCATACCGTAAAGGATTGCGCCATGGCAACCGAGATACTTCTTGGCAAGGACGAACGGGACGCTACCTCTAAAACGCACCCCTCCCCTCATCTCTTACCAGGACTTGAAGGAGGCGTGCGGGGTATGAGGATCGGTCTGCTTTCCGCCCCCTTCGTGGAATCCGCCTTCGAGGACGTTCGTTTAGCACTCCGAGAAGCGGCAATCACCCTCTCTGCCTTGGGCGCTACGGTGGAGGAGATCACTCTCCCTTCCTTCAAGTTTGCCACCGCCACTTACGGAGTCATGGCAAGCGCCGAGGCATCCTCCAACCTTGCCCGCTTTGACGGTATACGCTACGGACGGCGCGCAGAGGATTGTGAAGACCCCGACACCGTTTTCTGCCGCTCCCGCTCCGAGGGCTTCGGCAACGAGGTCAAGCGCCGCATTCTCCTCGGTACCTACGTGCTCTCCGAGGGCTATTATGATGCCTACTACCAAAAAGCGAGAGCCGCCCGCTCACTTCTGTGCAAGGAGACCCTCGATACACTCTGTCACTACGATCTTTTGCTTCTGCCCACTACCCCCACTCCGCCCTATTCCTTCGGAACGAAAAAGGACGACCCCGTTCTGCGCCTTTCCGAGGACTTATTTTGTCTGATTGCCCCCCTTTGCGGTCTGCCCGCATTGGCTCTTCCCTTTGGAAAAACCGAAAAGGGTCTCCCTCTATCGGTCCAACTCGTAGGCAGACCCTTCGACGAGGCAGCCGTTCTCCAAGCAGGCTTTGCGCTGGAGAACGCGTAAATTTCCAGTTAAAAAACACCCCGAAAGGAGCACCCATGTCCTATACGGAATACGAGACCGTCATCGGTTTGGAGGTTCACGTAGAGCTGAACACAAAAACGAAAATTTTTTGCTCCTGCCCCACCGACTTCGGCGGCGAGCCCAATACCCGCATCTGTCCCGTTTGCATGGGACTGCCCGGTGCGCTTCCCGTCCTCAACCGAGAGGTGGTCCGCCTTGCCGCCAAGGCAGGACTGGCGTTGGGCTGTACTGTTTCTACTTTGTCGGGGCAGGACCGAAAAAACTACTTCTATCCCGATCTGCCCAAGGCATATCAGATCTCTCAATATGACCGTCCCCTTTGCGAGAACGGTTCTCTGACCATTGATACCCCCAAAGGAAAGAAATCCATCGGCATTACCCGTATCCACATTGAGGAGGATGCGGGCAAGCTCATTCACGATAACACAAAAGGCACTCTCATTGACTACAACCGATGCGGAATCCCCCTCATCGAGATCGTCTCCGAGCCAGATCTCCGCTCCGCGGAGGAAGCGAAGAGCTATCTGCAAGGCCTCCGTTCGCTTCTCCGTTACGCGGGCGTGTCGGACTGCCGTATGAATGAAGGCTCCTTCCGTGCCGATATAAACCTATCGATAAGAAAAAAGGGCGATCCCCTCCTTGGAATTCGCACCGAAATCAAAAATCTTAATTCTTTCACGTTTGCCGCCAAAGCCATCGAATGTGAGGAAGCAAGGCAAATTTCGCTGTTGGAGTCAGGCAGACCCGTTTTGCGCGAAACCCGCCGCTTTGACCCCGCCACGGGAAAGACCGAGACAATGCGCCGCAAGGAAAGCGCGGCAGACTATCGCTTCTTCCCCGACCCCGATCTTCCTCCCGTCTGTTTGTCCGAGGAGGAGATCGAAGAACTCCGTGCTTCTCTTCCCGAGCTCCCCCACGAGAAGCAGGGCCGCTTTACTACCACTTTGGGGCTTTCGGACTATGACGCCTCCGTTCTCTCCTCCGATCGGCTGCTGGGGGACTATTTCGACCGTGTGGCAAGCGTCACTCCCTATCCCAAAACCGCGGCCAATCTTATTCTTTCGGAGCTGCTCCGATTGACCGAGGCGGAGGATTTCTCCTGCCCCATTGCCCCGCTTCGTCTTGCCGATCTGGCAACCCTATTGGGGGACAATGTCATCTCGGGCGCTACGGCTAAAAAGTTATTACATCGCCTATGGGAAAAGGATTTTGACCCCTCAGATGTAGTCAAAAAAGAGAATCTTGGGCAGATCAACGATAAAGAAGCCCTTCTCCCCATCGTCCGAGCGGTGATTCTCGGGAACCCCCGCTCGGTCGACGATTATCACGCGGGCAAAACCCGTGCCGTCCAAGCTCTTATGGGCGGAGCAATGGCAAAAACCGACGGAAGAGCCAATCCTTCTTTGCTTATAAAATTGATTGAGGAAGAATTGAACAGATAGTTTGGTATGGTTTTTAGGTTGCTTTTTCTCCTCAAGAAACCACCACATCAATTTTATCAATACCATAGCGCAAAAAGAGTTCAATGTCCTCTTTGGTGATCACGTCTCCACTGACGGCTATCGGCACAGCGGGGGGACAGGACACAGTAGGAGTAGCACACACGCAACCCTCGGCATCAGTCACCAAAACCGTCCTCCGCGGAGCAAGCATGGCAGAGCGAATGCCCTCGCAGGTCTTTGCGCCATGGAACCGCAGACAACCGTCCTCCTCGGAAAGAGGAATGCGTTGGGGCATTTCACAAAGTATCCCCATCAACGCTTCCAAATCCTCTTTTCTATTTTCGGGGGTCATCATCAGTACCAGTGCGTCGCCGTCGGAGAATTCGCATTCCATACCTTTACGACGCAAATACTCTGCCAAATCATTGCCCGTATAACCAAATGATCGGGGACGAAGTGTCAGCTTCAGGGGCTCAGAGTTCTCTACCGAAAAACCCATCGCAAGCAGCCTTCGCTTCATTCGTGCCATGTTGTCAGAAAGGAGAGAAAGCCGCTCCCTGTATCCGTCGGACAGATAGCGATTGCAAAGGTCAAGAGATTGCAAAATGAGATAAGAGGGACTGGTGGAGGCAAACAAAGAAAGAAATCCCCTCGCCCCCGTAAGATATTTCTCATAGCCCTTTGCCACATGGAGATAAGCACCACCCGTCAAAACAGGCAGGGTCTTATGCGCCGAATCACAGCACATGGAGGCACCCAAGTCAAGAGGATGGAGCGAAGGCTTCAAAAATTTCAAATATGCCCCGTGGGCGTTATCGACGAGAAGCGGAACTCCATATTCATGGCAGACCGCGGAAATGCCCCGAACGTCGGAAAGATTTCCAAGATAATCGGGAGAGGTCAGATAGACCGCCGCAGGCTTCTCCTCCATAGAATCAAGCGCCCGCTTCACATCCTCTGGGGTTACGTGACAACGGCACAAATGAGAGCCCGTCTCGGGGTCAAGCCAACGAATCCGAAGATCCAGCATGGTAGCCGCGTAAATGAGCGCCTTATGAGCATTCCTTGCGGCAAGGATCCACGGACGCTCTCCTCTTCCCGACACAGCCAAAGCCAGCATCGTCTTAATACAGAGGGTCGATCCCTCGGTAGAATAAAAGGTGTGCGCCGAGCCGAAAAGAGCGGTAGCGTTCGCCTCACTCTCGGCAATAATCCCCTCGGGCGCATACAGAACATCGGCTCCCGACACCTCAGTGATGTCCAAGGACTCGCATCCGAGAAAGGCGCGCCCCTTATGACCGGGCATATGAAAACGGGTCATGCCGCTCTCGGCATAGTTGCGGACAAAATCCACAATGGGTGTGGTCATGTTAAAACTCCTCCGCCTCGGCGACCTGCATCATCACAGCGCATTCAATGCGCTTTTTGAAGAGCTCACAGCCATAGCGATAAATCCCGCCGATGCTTCCCGTGGCATGATAAGCGTTGGCGGCGCATCCGCCCGAGCAATAGAGCCGAGCCCAGCAGTCCTTACATTCCTCACGGGCATAGGCATTGCAGGAACGAAACTCGTCCTGAATGGCGGTGTTGGTCACGCCGTCCCAAATGTTCCCGAGACTGTATTTTTCGTCTCCCACAAACTGGTGGCAGGGATAAAGCTCACCCCAAGGAGTGACCGCCATATATTCGGTTCCCGAGCCGCATCCCGTGATCCGCTTGTAGATACAAGGACCATGCTTGAGGTCCAGCATATAGTGGTAGAAGGTAAAGCCTCTCCCCTCTTTTTTGCGCCTAATCATCTCCTTGGCAAGGATCTCGTACTGCTCAAAGAGCTTGGGAAGATCCTCCTCCGTCAGCGCATAGGGGTCGTCGGGAGGACACACCACTGGCTCCATGCTCAGCTCGGTAAAGCCAAGGTCCGCCATGTGAAAGAGATCCTCGGTGAAATCCACGTTGTTGTGGGTAAAGGTTCCCCGCACGTAATAATTCTTTCCCTCTCTCGCCTTGACAAACCTCTGGAATTTCGGAACAATGGTGTCGTAGCTTCCCTTTCCCGCATAATCACGGCGGAAGTGATCATTGACCTCTTTTCGTCCATCCAGACTCAGTACCACATTGCTCATTTCCCGATTGCAGAAGTCGATGACCTCATCGTCCACCAACATTCCGTTGGTGGTGAGGGTAAAGCGGAAATTCTTTCTCTTTTCCTTTTCAATGCTGCGGGCATATGCTACCAGCTTTTTGACAATATCCCAGTTCATGAGGGGCTCTCCACCGAAGAAATCCACCTCCAGATTGCGGCGGCTGCCCGAGTTTTCCACAAGAAAATCAAAGGCACGCTTTCCAACCTCAAAGCTCATGAGGGCTCGGTCGCCCTGATATTTCCCCTGGCTGGCAAAGCAGTAATTACAGTTGAGATTACAGGTATGCGCCACGTGCAGACACAATGCCTTAATCTCCTTGGAATTATTTTTATAGGTCTTCGCCAGCCCCTCGTAAGCGTCCTCAGAAAAGAGCTTGCCCGCCTCCTCCAGAGCGCGTACGTCGTCAATGCACTCCAAAATCTCCGCCTCGGTCACGTCGGGCAGATGGGCATATTTCTCCAGCATGCTCTTCACGATCGACTCGGGGGTCTCGGTCTTGTACATGGCAATAACGTCGTATGCCACCTCGTCCACCGTGTGCACCGAGCCCGAGCAGGTATCAAGGACGATGTTGTATCCGTTCAATTTATACTGATGTACCATTTTTGATCTCTCCTTATTCAATGAGAAGTGGGTGTTTGAAATCAAACACCCACTCCGATCAGAATGACAAATTCTTACTTCTGATTCTCGCACTGCTGATTTGCAACACCGCAGGAGGTCTTGCAAGCGGACTGGCAAGAGGTCTGGCACTCGCCGCAGCCGCCGTTCTCAACGGTCTTTGCGATATCCTTCGTTTCAATGGTCTTAATTCTGCTCATGATTGTATCCTCCATAATTGATTGCTTGCACAAAGCTTTGATAAGTCATTATAGCACACCTCGCGAAAATTGTCAAGAGCATTGGAAAATTTCCTTTTCGAAACACAAAAACAGAAACCCGTCGGTGGCGTAGCAGCCGTCCGACGGGTTTCCTCCAAAGAGATAAACAATCAAGTTACACGGTACATCAAACGTAGAGAACGTGATGTAAAAGCAAAACCTTGTATGAAAGTTTTGCGCCACTTTTTCAAAAGTGGCAATCGCACCCCTCGCGACCTTCGCGTCCTTAGACCTCAGGAATCACGATCTCGATCTCCTTGCCTGCCTCGGCAGACTTAGCGATACCGTCGATGATTGCCTGGTTGTAGAGAATCTGGGAAGAGGGAACGGGAGCCTCGGTTCCGTTCTTGCAAGCATCCAGGAAGGTGCGGATCTTCAGATCAAAGAGTCCCTTAGTAGGTGCCTTCAAGGGAATGACCGTCTCAACCTGTGCACCTGACACCTCGTGGTGAATGGTCATGGGGGCATCAAAGGTTCCGTTCCAGCACTCGGTGGAGGGAACGCGCAGAGATCCCTTGGCACCCATGATAATGGTGTCACCGGGGGTATCCAGATTCATTGCCCAAGCGATACGGAAGTCGAGAATGATTCCGCCTTCGAGACGAATGAACGCTGCAGCGAAATCGTCAACACCAAAGAGCTTGGCATACTCCTCACCCTTACCTGCAGGATATCCACAGTAAGCGGGATCCTTACCGAAGAAGTCGGACTTGTATCCCGAAACGGTCAGAGGCTTGGGATAGCCGATGGCATTGAGTACCAGGTCGAGGGAGTAGCATCCGATGTCTCCCAAAGCACCGACACCTGCGGTGTCCTTCTCAATAAAGGTGGTACCAAAAGGCGCGGGAATACCGCGACGGCGTCCGCCACCGGTCTGGATGTAGTAGATCTTTCCGAGCACACCGGAGTCAACGATCTTCTTGATCATCTTCATATTCTCGTCCATTCTGGGCTGGAAGCCGATAGACAGAACCTTTCCGCTTGCCTTCTCTGCCTTCATAACAGCAATTGCCTCTTCAAGAGTTACCGTAAAGGGCTTTTCAAGCAGTACGTGAATACCTGCGTTCAGCGCGTCAATGGCGGGCTGTGCGTGCTGACGGTTGTAGGTACAAATGGAAACCGCGTCGAGATTGAGGCTCTTGTCCTCCAGCATTTCCTTGTGGGACGCATAGTCGGTCTTTGCCCCCTCAATGCCGTGCTTTGCCATAAATGCGGCTGCCTTGCCAGGGATCAGATCGGCACCTGCCACGATCTCCACGTCGGGCTGCTTCAAATAGGATTTTGCGTGAGAATCAGCGATCCATCCGCATCCGATGATACCGATCCTCATTTTCTTGGTGGTGTCTACGACCTTAACCTCTTCTGCGGTAAAGGTGTTCAAACCTTCCATAGACCTATCTGCCACGGTAATTTTCCTCCGTACTCCGTAATTTTTATTTTTTCGACCTTCAATAGCCGATAGATTTCAGATATTCGCGGCTCTTCGCGATGGACTCCATGGGAGTCAGCCCCATCGAGGGATTGTCCTGCTCAACCACAACCCACTCAGCGCCTGCCTTCTCGGCAGCTTCCAGAATAGAGGGGAAGTTCTGCATTCCGCTTCCTACGGGACGGAACTCGAAGTTAGAAGGTCTCTTGGGAGCCTCGCTCTTGATTCCGATGAGCTCGTACATATCGTCCGACTTCGCTCCGTAAAAATCCTTCAGGTGAACCACAGGAGCTCTTCCCGAGTACTTCAAAATGTATTCAGCGGGGTTCTCTCCGCCTATGTTGACCCAGCAGGTGTCAAGCTCGGTAGCAAGATACTCGGCGGGAACCTCATCGTAAAGCATGTCAAGAGCATACTTGCCGTCAATCTTTACAAACTCAAAATCATGGTTGTGATAGAGCAACTGCATGCCAAGCTCCTTGGCAACCTTGCCCAGCATCTTGATGTTCTCGATAACCTCTCCGAAGTTACCGCCCTCGGGACGGTAATCTGCCGAAAGATAAGGAACCGCCACGTATTTGCAGCCAATCTCGGCATACTTCTTGAGAATGCCCTTGGGGGCGCCCATCATGTCCAGATAAGGCACGTGCGCCGAAATCGGAACCAACCCAATCTCCTCACACATTTTTTTGATGTCCGCCGGCGATTTCTTATAAAGTCCCGCGAACTCTACGCCATCATAGCCCATTTCTTTGATTTTTTCCAATGTTCCGCGCAAATCCTCGTTTGCGTCCTCCCGTACAGAGTAGACCTGTACCGCTACCGGTAATGCCATGGTTTCTTCCCCCTGTATAGCAAAGATTTCGGTGATTTCATTATATGGTATTTTTTTGCTTCTTTCAAGTCATTTTATTAGTTTTTATAGACAAATATTGCCCACTTGTCATTGGTTCGTGGGGATTTCACAAATCTGTTTGCCCAAGCCCTGCAACTTGACGAAAATTAAAGAGCGTCCACAAGAGAGGAAATCTCGTCCGCGATCTCCTCGGGAGTACGGTAAGCATTCACGCGCGCAATACGGTCGGTGGCTGAAAGATCGTCAAGCACCGACAAAAACGATTCTCTCACTCGGGTCAGTGTATCAAGATTTTCGTAAATTTCAACGCTTTCCCTACCCTTGCGAATTCTCTCTAAACTCTGCTCAGGGGTCAGGTCCAGATAGATGCAAAGATCGGGACGGCGAATTTCGGGACAAGACAGATTCATCGCCTTGCACCAGTGATAATCGGTAGACTGCCCTTGATATGCCAGAGTGGAATAGTAGTAGCGGTCGCAAATTATGTCTGCCCCCGAAGCAAGGATCGCCTCAATCCCCTCGGCAGGATGAATATTGTGGGCAATGCGATCGGCAACAAACATGACCGCCATCTCACACTCGCTCTTCTTGATCTTTCCGCCAAGTGCCGCGCGAAGCGCCCGTCCGCTGTCAAAATCCGTGGGCTCTGCGGTACGGATCACTCGCCTGCCCTGTGCCTCCAAATGAGTGCGGAGCATCTCGGCTTGGGTGGTTTTTCCCGCACCGTCGATCCCCTCCAATACAATCAAACGTCCTCGTTCCATAATCCTTATTTCTCACTTTCTCCGCTATTCAATCTTAGCGTAATCTCTCCGCTGGCAAGTATCTTCTCTCTTCCGTCCGTTTGTTTGACGGTCAGTCTTCCCCGCTCATCAATGGATGTCACCACACCCTCATAGGCTTTACCGTTTTCAATATACACAACTCTTTCGCCCAACACCATGGAGTATTCTCGATAGAGCTTCATGTATTCCTCTGAGTCAATCTCTCCCATTAGAAGCGAAAGCTCCCGCAAAAGGGCTTTTGCCAGTCGGTTTCGAAGCCCCGTCGCCGCATTGGACAGCCCCCCCGCCACATCCCGAAGCTCTTCGGGAAAATCGGTGGTATAGAGATTGACCCCCACGCCGAGGATCACGTATCGTCCGTCGCCTATGGTCAGCGATTCCGCTAAGATTCCCGATACCTTTCTCCCCCTGTGGTAGAGGTCGTTAACCCACTTGATGGCGAGAGCGATTCCCGTCACGTTTCGAATGGCACGATGAACCGCCACGGCGGCAGCGGTGGTCAAAAACAGCGGATCGTTCTCCCGCACCGAAAAGCAAAGTGTCAGATAGATGCCCGTCCCATCGGGAGAATAAAAGCTCCTGCCCATCCTTCCTCTGCCCGCGGTCTGTTCCTCCGCCAAAATTGCTTGGGGCATGGGTTCTCCGTCGAGAAGCCTGCGACGCGCCTCGGTGTTGGTGGAATCCACTGTCCGAAGCACCGATACGGGAACGGGAGAATCCTCACCGATCAAAGCGGCATCCAAACGCTCGTATTCCATTTTCCTCCCCATTGCCAACACCTCGTTCCGTTCTTTTCATCATTATACCATGATTTTTTTGTTTTTTCAAGGGGGCATCCGTTTTCATCATCGGTTCTCTCGCGAAAAATCCCTCTTGAAAAGATGTTTCCGACATGGTACAATAGAGGCAGAAATACCTCAACGGAGGATAAACATGACAAAGCAAACCAAAACCAAGCTCTCGGGTCGCTTTTGGTGCGCCCTGACCCTTTTCTCCCTCATAGGGCAAATTGCCTGGGTGGTGGAGAATATGTATCTCAATATCTTTATCTACGAAATTTTTCACGCAAGCGCGGCAGACATCAGCCGCATGGTAGCGGCAAGCGCCGTGTCGGCGGCACTGACCACCATATTCATCGGCGCCCTTTCCGACCGCATCGGAAAACGAAAGCTCTTCATTTGCGGCGGCTACATTCTTTGGGGCGTGTCAATCTTCGGCTTTGCCCTCTCCATGACGGTTACGGCAGCGGCGTTCGGCATCCTGCTTGTCATCTCCCTCGACTGCCTGATGACCTTCTTCGGCTCCTCCGCAAATGATGCCGCCTTCAACGCATGGCTCACCGACAGCACCGACCAGACCAACCGTGGCTCTGCCGAGGGCATCAATTCCATGATGCCCCTGTGTGCCATTCTTGCGGTGTTCGGCGGATTTATGTTCTTCGATTTGACGGTCCCGAGGAGTTGGACCTGGGTTTTCTGCATCATCGGCGGAGTGGTACTCCTTGTGGGCATTCTCGGCATCTTTCTCATCCAAGAACCGAAGAAGACTACCCCCTCCGATACGGGGTACCTTAAAAATGTAATCTACGGCTTTCGTCCCGCCACCGTCCGCAACCATCTTTCTCTGTATTTTCACCTTCTGCTTTTTGTTCTCTTCAATACATCTATCCAAATCTTCATGCCCTATCTCATTCTCTATTACGAGAAATCCTTAGGGCTTACCGACTACGTCTTTATCATGGCACCCGCCATTGTCTTGGCAAGCGCAGTGACAGCATTCTGGGGCAAGGTCTATGACAAAAAGGGCTTCGCCTTTTCTTCGTGGATCACCCTTTTGTGGCTCTCCCTTGGCTACCTCATTCTTTTCCTTTTCAAGGCAACCCCCGCCGTATTTCTTGGCTCGCTGCTGATGATGTGCGGCTACCTTTCGGGCATGGCGGTATTCGGTGCCAAAATCCGTGACCTGACCCCCGAGGGAAAAGCAGGCAGACTCCAAGGAATCCGCATCACCTCCCAAGTACTTCTCCCCGGGCTGATTGGACCTGCCATTGGCAGCGCCGTCCTCGCCAATGCCGAAACCGTCACCAATTCGGACGGGACTACCTCTTTTATCCCCAACGAAAGTATTTTTCTGTCAGCCCTCATCGCCATTCTTCCGCTCGTTCTCCTGCTTTTAGTTTTCTCCGTCTTGCGACGTGTGCGCACCGTGCGTCTTTCCACCCCCTTTGAGGAGACCGCGAGGGGAACGGAATGGGAGGAGCATTATCCCCGCCCCCAAATGAAACGGACCTCCTTCCTCTCTCTCTCCGGAGAATGGGATCTGTCTGTCACAACCAAAAAAGGAACACTCCCTTTGGGAAAAATCCGTGTTCCCTTTCCTCCTGAAAGTGAGTTGTCCGGAATCGGACGGAACCTCAAAAAGAACGAGCGCTATCTCTACGAAAAGACCGTGATCCTCTCCGAGAGCGACCTGTCGGGTCGTCTGCTTCTGCACTTTGGTGCGGTGGATCAGATCTCCAAGGTCACCTTTAACAAACAGACACTCACGACTCACGAAGGGGGCTATCTCCCCTTTACCCTCGATCTCACCGATATAGCCCACATAGGGGAAAATTATCTTTCAGTAGAGGTTACGGACCGCACCGACCCCGAGCTTTGCTATGGCAAGCAACGAATCAAGCGAGGTGGAATGTGGTACACACCCATCAGCGGCATTTGGCAGCCCGTTTGGATGGAATCGGTTCCCCGTGACTATATCCGCTCCCTACGTCTGATCCCCACCCTCACCTCGGTTACGATTGAAACCGAGGGGGGAAAGTCGGAAAAGCTTCTGCGCCTGACCATTGATGGCGAACAAAAGACTTATCGCTACGAAGGGGACTCTTATACTCTCACCTTGGAGAATCCCATTCCTTGGTCCCCCGAGCATCCTCACCTCTATCCCTTTACCCTTATCTGCGGTGAGGATCGGATCGAATCCTATTTTGCCCTACGCACCTTTGAGGTAGGTAGAAGAGATGACGGAGCCCCCGCGCTCTTGCTAAACGGCAAGCCCTATTTCGTCCACGGGCTATTGGATCAGGGCTATTTCAGCGACGGCATCTATCTTCCCGCCACTCCCGAGGGATATTCATCCGACGTACGCCTTATGAAAGAGTGCGGCTTCAATGCCCTGCGCAAGCACATTAAAATCGAACCCGACGTATTCTACTACGAATGTGACCGCCAAGGGTTGCTGGTGCTTCAGGATATGGTAAACAACGGAAAATATCATTTTATTCTCGATACCGCTCTGCCCACAATCGGCATGAAAAAAAGAAAGGGACACCGCGCCTCACCCCGCCGTCGTGCCGATTTTGAAAACAGTGCCAAGGAAACGATCTCTCTTCTTTATAATCACCCCTCGGTGGTCTATTACACCATCTTCAATGAGGGCTGGGGACAATACGAGGGAGCCGAGCGCATCTATCGAGAGCTGAGGGCTCTTGACTCCTCCCGTGTCTATGACACCGCTTCGGGTTGGTTTATTCCCCGCGAGAGCGACGTACAGAGCGAGCACGTGTATTTCAAGCCCGTGAATCTGACCTACGGCTCCTTGCCCGTGGTCCTTTCCGAGTTTGGCGGTTATTCCTGCAAAATTGAGGGACACGCCTTTAATTTGGACAAAACCTACGGCTATAAGACCTGCCTGAGCACCGAGGAGTTTCAAAATGATCTCGAAGCCCTGTATCTCGGAGAGATCGCCCCCGCCATCCAAAAGGGACTTGCGGGCGCCATTCTCACCCAGGTCAGCGACGTGGAGGATGAGACCAACGGACTTCTCACCTACGACCGAAAAATTCTCAAGGTCGATCCCGCCCGCATGCGGGAGATAGCAAAAAAGTTAGTTAAGTAGCGTAAGGATGCGGTCGGTTTTGAAAAAAGCTCCGCAAAACTTTATTACAAATTATGACTGAATCTTTGTTCAGTCTCCTCGTCTTTGCGTGCCTCATAATTTAAACTTTTTCTCTAAGGAAGAAACATTAAAATTTCACGGTGCACCACACATAGAGCGTAATGTAAAATAACCCATAATCTGTATAAAAATTTTTTGTCGCTTTTTTCAAAAAGCGACCAAAAAATCCTCTCCTCAACTAACTTCCCCACTAACTCCTCAATTCATTTTAAACTGCGTTCCCTGAGGCGTATCAATGAGGGTCACGCCCTCGGACAGGAGCATTTGGCGAATCTCATCGGCGCGCGCGTAGTTCTTGGCTTTCTTTGCCTCGGCGCGCTCGCGGATCAGCTCCTCGATGCGACGGATGACGGGATCCTCGGACAGGGGCGCGTTTGCCGCCTCCTCCTCTGCCTTTTTCAGCTTCTCCGCCTCGGCGATCAGATCAAGACCCAGCACACGGTCAAAGTCGGCAATGAGAGCCAGCTTCGTCGCAGGGGTGGTGTTCGTTTTCAAAACATCATAGAGAGCGGTCACCGCCAAGGATGTGTTCATATCGTTATCAAGAGCGGCGCAGAAGGCTGCCTTTCTTTCGTCAAATACGGCAGAATCCACCTCGCCCTGCTCCGCTTTCAGAAGAGTTAGAATACGGGCAACCAGCTTCTTGTACGCGATCTGCGCGTTGTCCAGATTCTCGTAGGAGAATACCAGAGACTTGCGATAGTGAGACTGCAAACAGAAGAGACGGTATACCAGAGGATTGTATCCCTTGGACTCCAAGAGAGAAACGGTCAAAAATTCGCCCGAGCTCTTGCTCATCTTGCCGCTATTCGTATTCAGATGATACACGTGGAACCAGTAGTTACACCACTTATGTCCAAGATATGCCTCGCTCTGCGCGATCTCGTTGGTGTGATGAGGAAACGCGTTGTCAATGCCGCCGCAGTGAATATCCAAGGATTCTCCGAGATGCTTCATGCTGATGCAGGAGCACTCAATGTGCCAGCCGGGGTAACCGACTCCCCACGGGCTGTCCCACTTCAACTCTTGATCGTCGAACTTGGACTTGGTAAACCACAAAACGAAGTCCGCCTTGTTTTTTTTGTTGCCGTCCTCCTCAACGCCCTCGCGGACACCGACCTCCAGGTCTTCCTCACGGAAATCGTTGAATACGTAGTACTGCTTCAGCTTGGAGGTATCAAAATAGATATTGCCCCCCGCCTCGTAGGCAAAGCCCTTTTCAAGCAGCCCCTCAATGACACGGATAAACTCGTCAATACAGCCCGTAGCGGGCGCTACCACGTCGGGGGTCTTGATATTCAGCTTCTGACAGTCGGCAAAGAATGCGTCGGTATAGTACTTGGCGATCTCCATGACCGTCTTCTTTTCCCGCTTGGCGCCCTTGAGCATCTTGTCCTCGCCCGTATCGGCATCGCTGGTCAGATGTCCCACGTCGGTAATGTTCATGACGCGGGTCACGTCATAGCCCGTGTAACGCAGATACTTCTCTAAAATATCCTCCATAATGTAGCTGCGGAGATTTCCAATGTGGGCATAGTGATAGACGGTAGGTCCGCAGGTGTACATGCTCACCTTTCCCGGTACGTTGGGGACGAACTCGTCTCTGGTTCTGGTCAGTGAATTATATAAAAGCATTTCTTATTTTCCTCTCTTGTTCTTTTTCATTTCAGCAAGCTCATTTTCCAGTGCGGAAAGCTTTTCTTCCAGTCGTTTGATTTCTTGCGCCACAGGGTCGGGAATGTGGATCTGGTCCAATTCATCCTCAATTTTCTGTCCGTCCTTCTTCACCACACGGGCGGGGATTCCCACCGCCGTACATTGGTTGGGAATCTCCTCCAACACCACGGCATTTGCGGCGATCTTGGTATTATCGCCAATACGGAAGGGGCCGAGGACCTTGGCACCCGCGCCCACCATTACGTTGTTTCCCAGAGTAGGGTGACGCTTGCCCACGTCCTTACCCGTACCGCCAAGGGTCACCCCTTGATAAAGAGTGCAATGATCGCCGATCTCGGCAGTCTCACCGATGACCACGCCCATACCGTGGTCGATCATCAGCCCCTTGCCAATCTTAGCACCGGGGTGAATCTCAATACCCGTAATGGCTCTGGCAGTCTGGCTGATGGCACGCGCTCCGAAATAGTATCCCTTTTCGTGAAGCCTGTGGGCAACACGGTAGGCGGCAAGGGCATGGATCCCGGGATAGAGCAAAAGAACCTCCTTGTTGCTTCTTGCGGCAGGGTCACGCTCACGGGTCGCCCGTACGTCCTCCTTCACCATTTTGACCATCTCACGGCTTGCCGAAGCAAGGGTGCTCACAAGCCCCGCGGTACGAACCGCCTTTTTCTTTAGTTTCTTGATAACCGGAGAGGTCCGAGGCTTTGGGTCCTCCTCAAACCTCACGGAAATTTTCTTCTTGACAACGGTAGGCTCCATACGCTCCTCCTTGAAAAAATAAGCCTCTGTACCCCTAAAAAGGGGTACAGAGGCATGATACACACGCGGTTCCACTCTGCTTGAAGGACACACTCGATGGGAGTCCTTCCTCTTCTTTCCTTAACGCGGAAAACGCCGAACCTACACACCCGCAAAAACGGGCTTCAGCCGCGGGATCTCTCGGGCGCACATGCCGACTTTTTCTCTCTTTGCCGCTCCCAGCCCATGGCGGCAATTCTCTGGCAGAGACATGGTCGGTTTCTTCCCGTTCATCGATCTACCCTATTATTATACACGCTCGCGACGGGTTTGTAAATAGGTTTTTCAAATTTTTGCGTTTTTATTCCACAGAGATCACGTAGGGATACAGCGGCTGACCGCCGGGCAACATGGCAAGCTCACAGTTGGGAGCTCCCTTGCGGAGGATTTTTTCCGCCTCTGCCTGCTGCTCCTCGTCCACGCCCTCGCCGCAAAATACCATCACGTAAGAAGCGTTTGCCATTCTTCCACTCAATTTCTCGAGGCACTCCATGACCGAATCAGCGACACAGTCGATGGCTCCGTCTACAAGTCCGAGCATCTGTCCATCGGCGATCTTCTCTCCCTGAACGGTGGTGCTGCGTACGGCTCCCGTGATCGACATGCTGACCACGCGGCCAATGGATTCCTCCATCTCCCGAACGTTGTCCTCAACCGAGCCGTCGGGATTAAAGGCGATCATGGCGGAAATGCCCTGAGGCACACTCTTGGTAGGAATCACACAGACCTTCTTGTCCTTGATCAGTCCCGATGCCTGCTCGGCAACCATGTAAATGTTCTTGTTGTTGGGCAATACGAACACGATCTCGGCGGGGGTTTTATTCACCGCATCCATAATATCCTGGGTACTGGGATTCATTGTCTGTCCGCCCTGAATGATCTCATCTACACCGATATCACGGAAGGCATCGGCAATGCCGTCACCCAAGCACACCGACACAAAGCCATACTTTTTCTCGGGCTTTGCCACCGCAGGCTTCAAAGGAGCAGGCTGCTTCCCTCCCGCCATCTCAGAATGCTGAATGCGCATATTTTCAATCTTCACGGTGGCAAGCATACCGTACTTCACCGCCTCAGTAAGCACCGAGCCCGGCTGATCGGTATGTACGTGAAGCTTGATCACCGCCTCATCGTCCACAAAGACCACACTGTCTCCAATGCCCATTACAAACTCGTGAAGAGCTGTAACCTTTCCCTCTCCCTGATACTCGGGGGTCTTTTCCACGATGCACTCGGTACAATAGGAGAAGGTAATCTCCTCCGTGTCAAACCGACCAAAATCGGCACTGCGCAGAGTAACCTCTTCCTCTTGAATCAGGGTCACAGGGTTCTTCTTCAGCGCCCTCACCATACCCTTCAGAATGGTCACAAAGCCGTATCCGCCCGCATCCACCACGTTGGCTTCCTTGAGCTTGGGAAGCTGATCGGGGGTTTTTGCCAAAGCGATTTCGGCAGCCTCTACGATCTTATCAAACAGATCCTCCACCGAGCCTTTGAATTTTCCGTCAGCGGTCAGCTCCTCGGCGACCTCGCCGCAGCTCTGCATAACGCTCAAAATGGTTCCCTTGGTGGGATTCATCACTGCCCGATAGGCTTCCTCATGACCAATGCGGAACGCGTGAGCGATGTCCTCAGGACCTGCCTCGTCCAATCCTCGGAACGCCTTGGACATTCCACGGAAGAAGAGAGACAGAATCGCGCCCGAGTTTCCTCTCGCGGCACGAAGCACCACCTGAGCCGCATGCTTGGCACAGTCAGAGAGAGTCCCGTCATAATCACTCAGTCCCTTGACCGTTCGGAGGGTCAAGGTCATATTGATGCCCGTATCTCCGTCAGGAACGGGAAATACGTTCATATTGTTGATGATCTCTTTTTTGTTATCCAATCCGTTGGCCGCAGAGATCAGCATTCCGTAAAAAATAGAACCGTTGATCGTCTTCATCCTTATCTCTCCGTTCCTACGTAAAAGATCGCGAGAGTACCGGGACCCGAATGAGCACCGATCACGGGACCCGTGTACTCAATGATTACCTCGGGCACGCCCAGATCCTTCTTCATACGCTCGGCTACGTACTCGGCTTCCTCCAAGCAGTCACCGTGACAGATAAAGCAGGTCTGTGTCTCGGGGGAGATCACCGACGCCTTCATCTTTTCAATAAGGGTGTCCAGCGCCGCCTTGCGTCCTCTTGCCTTGGCAACGTTGATCAGCTTACCCTTGTTGTCTACGTGCATCACGGGCTTGATACTGAGCATGGTGCCCATGACAGCGGTAGCGGAGCTGACACGTCCGCCTCTCTTTAAGAAAAAGAGATCATCCACCGTAAACCAGTGACAGATATGAAGCTTGGTCTCCTCCGCAAATGCTCGAACCTCCTCAAGGCTCGCTCCCGCCAAACGCTTCTTGGCGGCAAGATACACGAGCAGCCCCTGTCCGGTGGATGCGCAAAGCGTATCCACCGTGACAACGGTGCGTTCGGGATATTTCTCCGCCAGCTCCTGGGCGGCGATCATACCCGCATTATAGGTTCCGCTCAGTCCCGAGGAAAAGCCAAGATACAATACGTCCTTTCCTTCCATGAGATAGGGCTCCATAAACTGCGTAAAGCGGTCAATGCCCACCGCGGAGGTAGTTACCTTGGTCTTTTCCCGAAGCTTCTTGTAGAAATCCTTCACGTCTACCTGATCATTATATACGGGAGCGCTTCCCTCCATCAAAATTTCCAGGGGAAGCGAGTATACCTCCAGCTCATCGAGCAGCTTGCTGTCCAAATCCGCAGAGGAATCGGTCAAAATTACATAGTTTGCCATATTATTTCCTTTCCATGTCTCGTTTGGAATCACTATCAAATATAGTATTCAAAACTATTATACATGACGCAGACATCTTTGTCAAGTGTTTTTTAAATTTTATACTTGGCGGTTATTTCAGCAAATGACGCTTGATCTTCTTAGAAGTCGTCTTTTCAAAGGGCGTGGTACGGAGCTCGACCAACTTGATCTGCTTGTAGGTGGGAAGCTTTTTGTTCATCGCCATAATCGCCTGCTCAATGTCCTTGAAAATGAGGAAATCAGGAGTTCCCTCCGGATATCTTGCATAATCGGGATATACGATGGCAACCAGTGTCACCGTCTCATCCTTCTCACGACCTAAGACCGCGCACTCGGAAATGGTATCGATCTCACCGAGATATTCCTCAATCTCCTCTGGGAATACGTTCTTTCCGTTTTCCAGAACGATCATATTCTTCAGGCGTCCGGTAATATAGCAGTAGCCGTCATCATCCATATATGCCATATCTCCCGTGCGGAACCAGCCGTCCTTGGTGAATGCCAGCGCGTTTGCCTCGGGATTGTTGTAGTAGCCGATCATGACGTTGTCGCCCTTGACCTGAAGCTCACCCTCCACAAAGCCCTGCGCATTTCTGTCCTCTCCGGCAATGCGGATCTGACAGCAAGGTACAGCGGGACCTACCGAGCCGTACTTCCGCGCATAGTAGGGAGAAACGCAAACCAGAGGCGAGCACTCGGTAATACCGAAGCCCTCATAGATCGAAATGCCGATGTTGTCGAAGAATTCGATCATTCTGGGATTCAAAGCGGCGCCGCCGCAAACGATCTTGGTCACTCTTCCGCCGAAAGAGTCCAATACCTCGGAGAAAATCTTTCTTCTCTTGTCGATACCGATCTTCGTCATAGCGCGGGAAGCGCCGATTCCCAATTTAAGTTTTTTATCGCGTCCCGATTTCTTTGCCTCCGTCCAAATCTTCTTGTAGATGGTATAAACAAACAAAGGAACCAACACCAGTGCCGTAGGCTTGAACATTTTAAAATTCTTCAATACACGGGACAGAGAGTCGTTGATGCAGATGTGCATACCGTAGTCCATTGCAGCCAAAAGGCAAGCAAGCTCGTAGGTGTGGTGAATGGGAAGCACCGAAACAATCACGTCCTCGGAAGAGAAATCCACGGTCTCCGCAGCGGAGCTCACTGCCGCAAAAATATTCTTTTGGCTGAGCATGACGCACTTGCTGGTTCCCGTGGTACCCGAGGTAAAGAGCATCTCTGCCAGTCCCTCGCGATCCCTCACAGGCGGGAAGCGATAGCCTGCCTTGCGGGCAGCCTTGCCCATTTCCAGAACCTTCGCAAAGGAAGTCACGTTCTCTGCCGCAAGCTCCTTCTCATCGGGAGCCACAGCCACGAAGCACTTCAAGCTCTTGTGGTTCTGTTGCGCATTGGCAAATTTTCCGTTGAAGCTTGCGGAATACACGATACCCTCCGCCTCAACACCGTCAAGGAAACCCTCGATCACGTGGATCTCCAGCTCCTTATCCATGGGAATGGCAACCCCGCCGATGGCAAGCACGGCAAGATAAGATGCCAGCCACTGCACGGAGGTCTCTCCGATGATGGCAACTCGCTTTCCCTCAAGTCCGAGAGAGGCGTAGCCTGCCGCGGCTCTGCGAATCATCTTCGTGAATTCCGCATAGGTCACGTCCACGATCTTTCTCTTCTCTCCGAAATAGGAGAAGGCAACGCGATTGCCGTGCTTCTCCAGAATGTGATAGTAGTCTAAAATATTAGATACTCGCTCATAATTTCTCTTTGTCTTTTTTGCCTTGTGAATCTTTACAGGCTTTGCGTTTTTCATGTTTGTGTTCCTCCAAAAATAATCCAAAATAAATAATAACCGATCTTCATTCGGAGCTGTTTTATCAAAGCATGTCTTCTGCGGTCCTAAGATTTTCGCAGATCTCTTCCAACGTCTCATAAAATATAGCCAACTGTTCCTTGGGAATATTTCCGCTGACGTGACCGTGAATCCGATCCACTAGATCGTTGATCTCGGCGGTCACCGCCTTGCCCTTTTCGGTTAGGACGCATCTCTTGCGGTAACGGGAGCCGTCCCCCACCTCGCTCACGTATTCCTTCAAAAGCAGCTCTCCAATCACGCGGGTGATCTGCGCACGGTCCACAGCGCAATAAGTTGCCAACTCAGTACGTGTCAATCCCTCGGGGGCATCAAAGAGCCTGCGCATGCAGATGGTGTGGGTTCCTGTTAAACCATATTCGCTCATTTTGCGATTTTTGATCTTTTCAATACTTTTTGTAGCGCTCCCGATCATACCGCTGAAGGTCTCAAATCCTCCCTCGGTCCCCGGTCTCGCCATCCTGTTCTCCACAAGCTTCACCTCCTTGCCTATGTTATACTATACCACAAAAATGTTGAGATGTCAACAAGAATGTGCATTTTTCTTTTTCTTCCCCATATTTTTTCTCTATTTTTGTGAAAAATACATGGAAATCTTTCGAAAGCAAATGAAATATCGGAAGATTTTTCCTTGTTTTCCGGAAATTCATCGGTGGCGTTGCAGCCGTCCCAACGAATTCCTATCTTTTTTAAAAGAACAATATTCATTCGAAATACGTAAATACGAGAAATCCGCACAAACGACAAGAAATGATTTTGTGTGAAAGTTTTTACCAGCTTTTTTAAAAAAGCGACTCGCTTCCCTTTCTCTCAACGAGCGGTAAAAAGAAAGAGGAAGCCCCTTAGGGTCGTACCCTAAAGGACAGTTTTGCAGGAATACGGTATATCTCGAAAGAGGTATGCCGTATTCTTGCTTTTTTTAGTCCTTATGCGGTTTTACGGATTTCTTCCATCATTTCAAGGAGTTCCCTTTCATCGGGAATGTCGATCAGACCGACAGCGGTAAAATAAATATCAAGCTTTACGCGCTTTCTTCCGTCTACTTTCTCGATCTTGTGAACCTCAATACGCTGAATAAGTTTGTTGACAAGCGCGGGAGTTAGCTCCTTGATGTCGGTACACTTTCGAATGGTTTCAAGGAATACGCGAAGATCGACTTTGTCTTGCTCCGCTTGCTCCAATGCGCGCTCCAACTTCTTGGTTTCCTCAACAAGTGTCTTTTGCTGCGTTTCGTATTTGCCCATCATCTTGGAAAAACGCTCGTCGGTAATCTTGCCAAGTACGTTAGCTTCGTAAAGACCTTCAATCATCGTGTCGATCTCTGCAATCCTGCGCTTGTTCCGTTCGATCTCCGCTTTCATATTCTTCATATCCGTAGCTTTCGTCAGATTATGCTTTTTGGAGTACATATAAAGGAACACTGCCTCATACTGCTGAATGAATATTGCGACTCGTCCGACAAGCTCTTGTACCATTTCTCGCAAAACGACTTCACGAATAAAGTGGATAGAACAAGTTCCGCGGTTTTCCTTGTATGCAGAGCATCTGTGAAATTCTTGATTTTCTTTTAAGTGTTGAATTCAGAAAAGGCAACGCCGATTTTCAGCGTTGCCCGATATATTATACTAAGCTTGTCTTTTTGAGAACCACCTTGCTGATCGCGCCAAGACCGAATGCAAACAGCGCACCGCCTGCCGCACAGAGTGCGACATTGATTATGGTAGAACCGAGAGGCGTAATCATAGATACCATCATAAAGAGGAGCATACCGCCACCGAGCGAGCCGCAGATAGAGAGCCATGCTTTCTGCTTTGCCGCCACGCTGATGAGGGTGAAGATGGAAACAAACACGAGCATCAAGAATATCTTTGCGAGCATACACATCACGAGATTTCCTGCATTCAGTCCGTGAAACTCAAAGGAAAGACCCGAGATCGCACCGCCAAGGATAGAACCGACGAGGTATGCGATCAGCATAAGTGCTCCGCAAACAAAGCCCGAGAGCATCTTGGAGAACACGTATTCTCCTCTTTTTGCGCGAATGGTAAAGAGATTTTTAGCGTATCCGCTTCTGAAATCGTCGGATATAAAGAGGCAGATGAACACGGCAACCGCCATAAACACCATATTGATGTTGCACATCATAAAGATCTCGTCGCCGTCGAGAGGCTCACCGGGAAGCGTTCCGATATTCTGCCACGTGTTTTCGGGGCCTTGCATGACCGTTTCCTCGCCCGTTTGCGGATTAACCGAAACAGAGCCATCCATCATCGACATCATAACGGTCATCAAAATAGGAAGGATGAGTGCGCAGGCAATCAAGATGTAAAACAGCTTTGATTTGAACATTCTGCGGAAGTCCACCTTCAGCATGCTTTTCACACGCTTACCAAAGCTGACTTTCTCAAATTTCATTGTATTTTCCATTCTCATTTGCCTCCTTTCATAAGATCGATGTAGTATTCCTCGAGTCCGATCTTCTCAGTTTTAATCTCGGTTACGCAAATTCCGTTTTCGTAGAGATACGTTACGATTTCTTCGGGTGTAGTCAGATCATACACGCGAATATAACCCGCCTCATCTTCTTCCACACGGGAATACTTGCACCCAAGAAGCATTTTGGTTCTGTTCATTTCAGCGGATGTGAGCGCAACGTAGGTACGACAGCTTGCGTCAAGCTCGTCTGCGGTCATTTCCACGAGCATTTTTCCGTGACGGATAATGCCGTAGTGCGTTGCTACCTTTTGAAGCTCGCCGAGAAGATGTGAGGAAACGATGATACTGCGCTTGCCGTCCTTGATAATATCAGTGAATACCTCACGCATAATTCTCATACCGTCTGCATCAAGACCGTTGAGGGGCTCGTCAAGTACGAGAAGTGTGGGATTGCCGAGCAAAGCCATGGCAATACCGACTCTCTGCTTCATACCGAGTGAGCAGTTCTTGTATTTATTGCCTGCCGCACCCTCCATTCTGACCATTTTGAGAACCTTAATTACTTCCTGCTCGGCATTTGGAATGTTGAGATTAGAAGCCTGAAGCATCATATTATCAAACACGGTAAGCCCCGGGAAGCATCCGGGGGCTTCGATCAAAACACCCATTTTTGCTCTTACGCTCTCGTCGGTATAGTCCTTGCCATAGAGCTTGATCGAGCCACCGCTTACGGGGATCAGTCCGCAGATCATTTTTTCGGTGGTGGATTTTCCCGAGCCGTTTTCACCGATAAAGCCGTAGATCGCGCCCATAGGCACGGTCATATCAAGACCGCACACCGCCTGCTTGGGGCCGAAGTTTTTAGATAAATTCTTTATTTCAACTGCATTCATTGTTTCGACCTCCCAATCAATATACGTCACACTTATTCAAAAGGCGTGTGCCTGCCACGTTATAGATGACCGCCCAAGCGACCGATACAACAATGCAGACGAGCATTGAGCCGATACCGCTTGAAAGGTTGGCGTTGACCGATGTGCCGTAAAGGAAGATGTTGAGGAAGCTTGTAGGAAGCCCCAATCCTTCAACGATTGCCGCCGCACCGATGATAAGGATACCCGTGCCAAAGAAGAAGGACGATGCCACGGAAATACCGAAATATCTTCTGAAGATCACATTGAGAAAGGTGTAAAGACTTGCCCATCCCAGTGACATAATGATTTTGCCGAGGATAGCAACAATGAGCGAGCCTACGTTCACGTCGGTTTCATATCCCGCAAGCAAGCCTCCTACAACTCCTCCAATGAGGTATGTGATACACATGCACGCCATGGCAAAGGCGCAGACGAGGCTCTTGGAGATCATATAGTCCTGCTTTTTAGCATGGGTGGTAAAGAGCTGCTTTACGTAACCCGATTTGTAATCGTGACCGATAAAGATCGAAACCATAATACCGCCGAAGATGAAAACCATATTCATATTGGCATAGTCAGCAATTCCTTCGATCACATAAAGCGATTTCGAGGCAGCAATGATCTGCCACACGTTAGAGTAAAGAGGCTCCATTGTCTGTCCGTTCTGATCGGGCATCATGGTCATTGCAGATACCATCGCAGGGATGATCGCGGCAATGGCAAGGAAGATGTAAAAGAGAGGCGTGTGGAACAGACGGTAAAGATCCACACCGAGCATCCCTTTAATTCGTTTTGCAAAGGTGGGGGACTCAAATTTGATTTCTCTTGTGCCTGTCATTTCTTTCTGCCTCCTTTTTCGACATCAGCTCGATGTAATATTCCTCAAGACCGATCTTGTTTTTTGAAATTTCACTGACAGCGTGACCGTTTTTCATCAGGTGGTCTACGACAGAAGCGG
>JAZSIF010000040.1:0-7915 GCA_045533675.1 Eubacteriales bacterium
TGCATTGACGGCTTGACGGCAATCAACCCCGCCAGCGGCAAGGAGATTCCGATCTATATCTCCGACTACGTCATGATGGGCTACGGCACGGGTGCCATTATGGCAGTGCCCGCGCACGACGAGCGCGACTGGGCGTTTGCCAAGAAGTTTGGCATCGATATCATCGAGGTCATCAAAGGCGGCGACGTCGAGAAGGGCGCCTATGCGGGAGACGGCGAGATGGTCAACTCGGATTTCCTCAACGGCTTCACCAACAAAAAGGACTCCATCAAGAGAATGATCGAGTACTTAGAGGAACAGGGAATCGGTGAAGAGGGCGTGCAGTTCAAGATGAAGGACTGGGCGTTCAACCGTCAGAGATATTGGGGCGAGCCCATCCCGATCGTACATTGTCCTCATTGCGGCATGGTTCCCGTTCCCGAGGAGGAGCTGCCTCTTCGTCTGCCTCCCGTCAAGGAGTTTGCTCCCGGTGAGGGCGGCGAGAGTCCCTTGGCTCGCATTGAGGAGTTTGTCAATTGCAAGTGTCCTGTCTGCGGTAAGGATGCTAAGCGGGAGACCGATACCATGCCTCAGTGGGCAGGCTCTTCCTGGTACTTCCTGCGTTACGTTGACCCCAAGAACGATAGCTGTCTTGCCGATCCCGAGAAGCTGAAATACTGGATGCCCGTTGACTGGTACAACGGCGGTATGGAGCACGTGACCCGTCACATGATCTATTCCCGCTTCTGGCATAAGTTCCTTTACGATATGGGTGAGGTCAATACCGAGGAGCCTTACGCAAAGAGAACGGCACAGGGGCTGATTCTCGGACCCGACGGAGAGAAGATGTCCAAGTCCCGCGGAAACGTGGTAGATCCCAACGAGGTGGTGGACCAGTACGGCGCGGACGTGCTTCGTGTGTACATCCTCTTTATGGGCGATTACGGAGCTGCCGCTCCTTGGTCGGATAGTAGCGTGAAGGGGTGTAAGAGATTCCTTGAGCGCATCGCCGATCTGCCCGAAATGGTCAAGGGCGAGGGAGCTTCCTCCGATAAGATGGAGCGCCTCTTCCATAAGACCGTGAAGAAGGTTACGAATGATATCGAGGATATGAAGTTCAACACCGCCATCGCGGCAATGATGACCCTTGTGAATGAGATCCATGTCTTCGGCTCACTGACCCGCGACGAGCTATCGGTTCTTGTCAGAATGCTTTGCCCCTTCGCGCCTCACCTTTGCGAGGAGCTGTGGGAGGGACTTGGCGAGAAGGAGCTCTGCTCGCTTTCCAAGTGGCCCGAGTATGACGAGGCAAAGACCGTGGACAATACGGTAGAGATCGCCGTACAGATCAACGGAAAGGTACGCTCCACCATTCAGATTCCCATGAATTGCCCCAAGGACGATGCCATCGCGCTGGCGAAGGCAGACGAACGGGTGCAAGCGGCACTGGAGGGAAAGACCATCGTCAAGGAGATCGCTGTTCCCAATAAGATCGTCAACATCGTTGTTCGATAAAACAAAAAGGACGGATAGCGTAGTGTCCTTAAGGTCATTACGCAACTAAGCATGCCCACTTGGCAAAGTGGGCATGCTTAACTTCACTCGTGCGTTAGCACGAACTTCACTGTGTAGCAACTTTACTTTCGCGTCAGCGAAAACTTCACTAAATTCGTATTTTGTCCACAAATGCAGTGCTTGTCAAGGAAAGAGGGGCTGAGTCAAATTAAATTTTTGGCTCAGACTCTTGTTGGTAATTAACAAAAAATCACTCGCTATCGATAAAAGATAGCGGGTGATTTTTGTACGGGTTAATGATAAACTGGAAACAATTCCCGGTTTTGACTCAGCCCCTTTTTGACTGATAGGTTCCCTCTGGGAGGGAGGCTTTCTCACTTCCCTGAAGGTGATTTTATAAAATCACACTAAATATGTTTACAAACCGAAAAAAATGTGATATAACGAATATGCTACACAAAACCAAATAAATTTTAGGGCTGATGGTCTTTCTATTTATAGAGGGGATATTATACCCTTTTTTAGGCATACTACTTTTGAATTTGGCAAAAACGCAAATTCCAACAGGTAGTATGTCGGATACCATTATCCCGCTTATCTGGTTTTGTGTAGCAGCAATCGGAGTTTGTGTTTTTCGGTGCGTGGCTTCGGTTGCGCACCTTTTTTATGTTCTGGTAGGGGGATATATGAGCAAGAATATTCCAAAAAGGGCAATAGATATTACCGGCGTAGAACTTACGCCCGGGGAACCTACCGTTTGTCTTGGAAACGGAGAGCAAGGCTTTGAGTGTTGTTGCGATGAATGTGACTACTATTTGCTTTGTTATCCTGAATTTGATAAAAAACAATGAAGGAAATATTGCTGAGAATAAAGTTTATATTTCATGATCGTGTAAAAAGGACGAGGAATTTTAATGATATGCACCTCCAAAAGTGTCTAACTTTCGAGGTGCATATCACTTAAGGCTTCAGTCCTTTCCTGTTAAACACAAATTAAATTGAGATCCCATGCGGGAACATAGGGGTAGCGGCGAAGATAAAAACGATAAGACGGCTCCATTTCATGAATCTGCAAGGGAAGCGCAAAAATGTCTTCGCTTCTGTGATAGGCGGAGACCAAAAGACGGGGACGGTACTTGCGAATGGTCTCAATGGAGCCAATCAGCGCCTCCTTCTCCGCACCCTCCACGTCGTATTTGATATAGTCCACCGAGGCACCGTTCAGCACGGAATCCAAGGAACGGGCGGATACCTCCACCTGCTTTCCCTTCGCAAAGGCACCTGCGTTTCGATTTCCCGAATCGGCAAAGGAAAGGGTGGTCGTTTTCGACCATGCGGCGGAATGAACGGCTTTCACGCAAGGGGTGGTCAGCGTTTCCGAAAAATCCGACAGCTTGCGGAAGTTTCGACGGTCCGGTTCCATGGCGACGACGCAGGAAAGCTTCGGTGCATAGCCCATCAGCTCTCGCACCGTGTCACCGTTGTAAGCGCCCAGATCGGCGGCGCGCTCTATGGAGTCGGCAAGTAAAAGATGGCGGTAGACCTCTTCCTTAGAGGATACGGCATTCCGTAAATGTCCGATTTTTCCATTCAATTTGTAGGAGAGGATCTCTCGGTAGATGCGACGGGACTCCTCGTCTGCCAAAAGGGTTTCCGCTTTTTCGATCTTCTCACGATTTTGCTCGAAAAACTGCCACGTAAAGAGCTGTTCCCCACAAACGGGAACATCGGGGGCGTAAAGCTCGATTTCTCCGTCTACACGGTCGAAAAGAGAGAGCACGTCGGGGAGCGACGAGCCAAAGGAAAGGAGGGCGATCAGATTCTCCTTTCCGTATTTCTCCTTTATCTCGGAATAGGAGAGAACCGTCTTTCCGTGAAAGCTATGCCCCCGTACAAACCCGTCACTGGCGAAGAAATCCGCCACGGGAATGCCGTAGCGCTCACAGACCGAAAGAATTTTGTCCGCGCCGTTGCCCATGCCGTAAAGAACCACAGTCTTTTTGGTATTCGAAAGATAGCTCCAAAGATCGGAGCATTCTTGAAAAATCATAGTGTCTCCTTGACTTTTTTTTCAATATGGTTTATAATAAAAGGGAATATATGTATTTTATCACAGAACGGAGGAAAAATCAAGATGGACTGTATTTTCTGTAAAATTGCCGAGGGGACGATTCCCTCGAATAAGGTTTACGAGGACGATCTCTGTCTTGCCTTTCACGATATCAATCCTCAAGCACCCGTACACGTGCTGGTGATTCCTAAGGTGCATATTGCCTCTGTGGATGAGATCCGTGCCGACAACAGCGCTACGGTGGCACATATCTTTGAGGTGCTTCCCACTGTTGCCAAGATGGCGGGCATTACCAATGGGTACCGTGTCATCACCAATTGCGGCGAGGATGCCTGCCAGACCGTCAAGCACCTGCATTTCCACATCATGGGTGGCAAGAAGCTGCCCGAGAACATGGGCTGATGGGACCCGGTGGCTTCGGACCTCCCCCTATGGGACGGGGGAGTGAACAAAATCGTGCCAAGGCACCCAGTGGGCTGCGGGACGTTCCCCGTTATCTCAGAGACGTGTTCGTCGGTTTCTTCTCAAGGCTTTTTTACATCGTTCGTCTGGTGTGGGCTACGGGACGTTGGATCCTCTTTTTGATGGTCCTGACTGCGGTACTGACCGGTGTGCTTCCCATCATCGGCTCTCTGCTTTCCCGCGAGATCCTCAACGAACTGCAAACGATCATTTCCATGCGTGTTGCCACAGAGGTGAGCGGCGCTTCCTTTGTCGCCGTTTTCTGGGGTTCTATGGTCATGTTCCTTTTGATGTTCTTTTTCCTGTATCGCATTCTCAATCAGGCGGTGATCCGATTGAGTACGGCGGTAACGAGGATTGCGGGAGAAAAGGTGGTTCGCTACGTCAAAATGCAGATCATGGAGAAGGCAAAGGAGCTGGACCTTGCGTCCTTTGATCTGCCCGAATTTTACGAAAAGTTAGAGAACGCCAATCGAGAAGCGGGAATGCGACCCATTTCGGTCATGTCCTCCACCTTTGACGCTGTCAGCAAGACCATTAGTCTTGTGAGTTATATCGTCATCCTTGCCACCGCCCCCGATATGTGGTGGACGGCGCCCATCATGATGCTGATTTCCCTGCCTACGGCAATCGTAAACTTTACCTATAAGCATAAGACCTTTCTCTATATGCGCCGCCGCTCCAAGGACCGCAGACAGATGAATTACTATTCCGATCTGATGGTCAATAAGGATATGGTCAAGGAGATCCGTATGTTTGATCTCGGAGATCAGTTCATGGAGCGCTACAACGGCGTGTTTGCCAAGTACTATGCGGGACTTCGTCGCCTGATCGTGCGGGAGAGCGTATGGCAGATCTCCTTGACCGTGATTTCTTCGGTGGTCAATTGCGTTTTCTTCGCTATGATTGCCATGAAGGTGTTCGAGGGGAGCATTCAGATCGGTGACTACTCCCTTTATACGGGAGCGCTGACCTCCATTGCTACAACGGTGGCGGGACTGATTAACGTATCCGCCAGCGTGTACGAGGGAACGCTGTTTATCGACAACCTTATTTCCTTTATGAAGGAGAAACCCACAGTGATTCCCAGTGTCAGGGAGCCTGTGCGTATCGAGACAGGAATGCCCCATACCATCGAATTTGTGAACGTTAGCTTCGCCTATCCCGGTTCGGACCGTTTGGTTCTGAAAAACATCAATCTCACGCTCCGCCCGGGGGAGACGGCGGTGCTGGTAGGACTCAACGGAGCGGGAAAGACCACCTTTATTAAGCTTCTGACCCGTCTTTATGACCCTACCGAGGGCAAAATTCTTTTGGACGGCAGGGACCTCAAGGAGTACGACCTCAAGGACCTTTATCGGATGTTCGGCATCATTTTCCAGGATTTCGGAAAATATGCGGTCAGTATTTCGGATAATATCCGTTTTGGCGATATCGGAAGAGAAGCCGATGCCGAGGCAATTCGCCGCGCGGCGACCGAATCCAATGCGGATGACTTTATTTCCCGTCTGCCCGAGGGATATGATACTCCTTTGATGCGGTATTTCGAGCCTGACGGAACCGAGCTGTCTATCGGTCAGTGGCAGAAGCTTGCCATTGCCCGCGCCTTTTACAGCCGCTCGGACATTTTGATTTTGGACGAGCCCACCGCATCTCTGGACCCCATGGCAGAGCAGGAGATCTTCAACCAGTTCGATCAGCTCCGTCATGAAAAGACCACCATCTTCGTGTCTCACCGCCTGTCCAGCGCCACCGTGGCATCCAAGATCATCGTTCTGGAATATGGCGAGTTGATCGAGGAGGGTACCCACCGAGAGCTGATGGAGAAGCGGGGACGCTACTATGAGCTGTTCTCCACTCAGGCAAGTCGCTATTTGGAGAGCGGGATGGAATCATCGGGAGAAATGTAAAAATTTCTTCAAATTGGTTGACAAGACCGAGAGAATTTTATATAATAATGCAGTGAAGCCAAGACACAGAAAGAAAGGTTAGGTTACGACCCCATGCAATTAAAAGTAGTTAAATTCGGCGGAAGCTCTCTGGCAGACGCCGAGCATTTCAGACAGGTTGCCTCGATCATCAAGGCTGATCCTGCCCGCAGATATGTTGTCCCCTCGGCACCGGGAAAGCGCTTCAAGGAGGACACCAAGGTTACGGATATGCTGTACGAATGCTACGAGAAGATCCGCAACCACGAAAGCATTGATGAGCTTTACGATCAGATCAAGGCTCGCTACAATGGAATTATTGCCGACCTCGGTTTGAATTTTGACATCAGTGGCGAGTTGGAATACGTCAAGAACGCCATGATGCACCGCTCGGGACGTGACTTTGCCGCCTCTCGCGGAGAATATTTGAACGGACTGATTCTTTCCAAGTACCTCGGATATTCCTTTATCGATGCTGAGAACGTTATTTTCTTCCGTGAGAACGGAACCTTTGACGAGGAAAAGACCAACCGAGTGCTCTCCGAGGAGCTGATGCAGTATAAGAACGCGGTGATCCCCGGCTTTTACGGTGTGATGCCCAATGGAACCATCAAGACCTTCTCACGAGGTGGTTCGGATATTACGGGTTCGATCGTTGCCCGCGCCGCGCAGGCGGATCTCTATGAGAACTGGACCGACGTATCGGGCTTTATGATGGGGGATCCCAGAATTTTGAATAATCCCTGTCCCATTGATACCATTACCTACCGTGAGCTTCGCGAGCTGTCCTACATGGGGGCGACGGTTCTTCACGAGGATGCCATTTTCCCCGTGCGCTATGCGGGAATCCCGATCAATATTCGCAATACCAACGAGCCCGAGGCAAAGGGAACTATGATCGTTGCCGACACCTCGTTCTTTGACACTGAGCGTGTGATCACGGGTATCGCGGGAAAGAAGGGCTTTTCGGTCATTGCCATCGAGAAGGATATGATGAACTCCGAGATCGGCTTCGGACGCAGAGTGCTGGAGGTTTTGGAGGAAAACGAGGTTTCCTTTGAACACCTGCCCTCGGGTGTGGATAACATGAGCATCGTCCTGTCCAGTAGCGATTTGGATGGAAAGAGAGAAAAGGTTCTCAGCTCTATTAACCGAAGAGTCAGACCCGATCACCTTTCGGTGGTAGATAATATGGCGCTCATTGCCATCGTCGGACGCGCCATGGTCAAGGCAAAGGGAACGGCTGCAAGAGTCTTTGACGCAATTTCCGAGGCGGGCGTGAATATCCGCATGATCGACCAGGGCTCAAGCGAGATCTCCATCATCGTCGGGATTGAGGAAAAGGATTTCGACCTTGCTATGAAAGCGATCTACAAGGAGTTTGTGAAGTAAAAAGGACGCGAGGGGATGCGGGTCTGCTTTTCTCCTCCGCTACGCTACGGGGCACGAGCCTTCGGTTTGTGCAAAAAGCTCCGCAAAACTTTTATACAAATTATGTGTAAACGTCTTTCTATTCCTTGTGTACCGTGTAAATTTATTGTTTTCTTCTAAGGAGGAGATTCTCGGATGGCTGCTGCGCCACCGAGAGTCTCTTTTTTATTTGAAATCAAAACAAAATCCGCGGTGGCGCCCGAGAGGGTGCCATTCTCGCTATTGCTCATGAAAGAGACTGGATCGATCTGACTACACTTGCTTAGGGGAAAGGGCGTCGACTTTTGCGGTGCCTTGATTTTCTCGTTGAAATCGCAAAAAATCCTTGACAACGCTTCGAATCTGTGATATAATACCATTTGTTTATTGGGATATAGCCAAGTTGGTGAAGGCACAAGACTTTGACTCTTGCATTTCATTGGTTCGAATCCAATCGAGGCAACCATTAATTTTTATAGACATATGTCTCGCTAGCTCAGCCGGTAGAGCACTTGACTTTTAATCAAGGGGTCTGGGGTTCGAATCCCCA
>JAZSIF010000004.1:0-15308 GCA_045533675.1 Eubacteriales bacterium
GACCGCTTGGCCTCCGACTTTGATGATCACCACGGGGATGCCTCTTGCGGAAATTGCCGCCCGCCTCGGATTTGAGGAGTACAATTATTTTTCGCGGACCTTCAAGAAGGTGACGGGAATGCCCCCGCGCCAATACCGTGCGATGCACACGGGCGCGTGACGGGGAAGAAGTAACAAGCCGAGCGCAAGGCTCGGCGTTTTTGTTGGTGCACCTCCAGGGGCTCTGAACCCTGACCTTGCGCGAGTTTAGGAGAAAGGGGAGCCGCATCGTGCCGCAAGGTCTTGATCCGATGCGCAGAACGCATCGAAGGGGTTCTTCGTCAGGTAGCTTGGACAAGTGCACCACTTTAAGTCTAAATTGAACCGTTGTGTTTAGTTTAGGCTTTTTGTTTTATATACGCTCTTATGAAATGCTTTTCAAGGGGCGTATTTTCGCATAATTTAGGCGTTTACGCTTTCCGTAGGTATTTATATTAAAATCAAAATAGTGGCGGTTTATGCCATCGAAAGCCTGTTGACAATGAGAGCGAGTGTGTTAGGCTACCAAAGCCAAAAGGCAAAAACACCCCCCTTGGGCAGTTCAGGGTTGCATTTTTGCTTTTTTACCTATAAAATGCTGTAAAGATAAAAAAGCAAATTTTAGTTCATTTTTATTGCACTATACACACATAGGGATTGATTTTTTCTGCAATATATGCTATACTTAAAGAAAAAGGAGGTGGGATTATGCAACCCGAAATTTCTCTTGCTACGGCTCGAAATTGGTCAAGATTGAATGTTGATATTTCTTCAAAGCTTACCACTCGTGCAAATAAACGTTTATCAAAAAAAATAATTCTGCCTACGGAATATTTTTCAAACAATAATAATCTTTCGATTGTAAGTGAAATATTAACTTTTATCAATGAGAATGATTTAGATGCCTTTTCAGTTATATATACACTTGCAATTAAACAGTTGAAATTTGCAGGCATATACAATTTACCGCACGTGCAAAATGTTATAAAAGATTATCCTTATATTATAAATCAAGATTTATATCAATTTTCAATTCCTGATGATGAACGAGATTTTCTTGGGCTAATCTATCAAAGCATTTTAATGGAGGGCGAAAAGAACAAAATCGGCTCATATTACACACCATATAATGTTGTTCGTAATATGACCTGCACATTATCGTTTGATAATAACGAAACGCTGTTAGACCCGTGTTGTGGTAGTGGCTCGTTTTTATTAGAACTCAATGCAAAACCTAATCAAATTTTTGGTTTTGACAATGATGAAATCGCTGTTTTTATTTGTAAAATAAACTTATTATTAAAATACAAGACGGACATATTCACTCCTCAAATTTTTTGCCTAAATTTTATTGATAACAACAATGATTTTTTATCGCACCCTAATCTTAAATTTGATTATATAATTACCAATCCACCGTGGGGAGCGAATTGTAATAGTATAGAGTTTATCCCTGAAATTACTTCTAAAGAATCTTTTTCCTATTTTTTTGTGAATGCTTATAAATACTTGAAAAAAAATGGACAAATAAGATTTTTGTTTCCTGAAGCAGTACTTAATGTTAAAGTTCATAAAGATATTCGTTCGTTTATATTGAATAATGGAACAATAAATTCTATAACTTTATATAACGGTATGTTTTCGGGAGTGACTACCCGTTATGTTGATATAGAAGTATATAACATTAAAGATAATCGTTTAATAAATGTGTATACCTCTGAAAAATTATTTGTAATAGACAAGCAATCTTTTTACGCTACTGAAAATTTAGTATTTAATTTTCAAAATGATGTTGATGCCGAAATAATCAAGAAGGTAGATTATTGTAAACGATACACGTTAAAAGATAGTATTTGGGCTTTAGGGGTTGTTACGGGAGATAATAAAAATAAATTGCTAAAAGCACCTATTGTGGGAAGCGAACATATTTATACGGGGAAAGAAATTCTTCCATATCGTCTTGCCGTACCACAAAACTATGTAATTTATAATCGTAAAAATTTTCAGCAAGTTGCAAAGGAAGAATATTATAGAGCAGATGAAAAATTAGTTTATAAATTTATTTCTAACAAATTGGTGTTTGCTTATGATAATACCAAATCTTTGTTTCTAAATAGTGCAAATATCTTAATACCTAATATCCCCAATATGTCAATTAAAACTGTTTTGGCATTTTTGAACTCGGAAATGTTTCAATATCTATATAGAGTACTTTTTTCCGAAATTAAAATCTTAAAAGGCAATTTATGTGAATTACCTTTCCCAAAAATAACTAAGGAACAGGATTTTTTGTTGTCTGATTACGTTCAAAAAGTTATAGGCGGAAAAAATCAATATGTAGATATAATTCAAGACGAAATCTTTGCTATTTATAAAATTACAACGGAACAAAAGAAATACATTAAGGAGAAATTGAATGGAACATTTAATAAATGAATTAAAGAACAAAATAATAGAGATGAAAACTATAACTAACAATTCATTTGATTTAAGTGATGAACGTTTAGATGATTTGTATTCAGTTTATCCATTTAACAAATTTGAGTATGTGATTAGCCATTTGATTGCTACGAAAACTATTACCTTACAAGAATATCTAGATATTCGTAATTCTTATTTAGAAAGAAATAAATATTTATATGTTTTTGAAATAACCGCACCACGAACTTTTGGGGAAACTTGGGCACAGAGACACTTAAATGAAGTCGTTCCTGAATTGAGAATGCCGTCAACAAATTTAGACCCAACATATTCTGGGGAATATGATTTTTGGTATAATGGTATAAAAATTGAAGTAAAAGCCTCAAGAGCGGTTAAAAGAAAAAGCGGTGATTCGCTAATTATCAAAGCATTATCAAGTGATTCCCCGTCAGGTTTTGATATGAATTTCCAACAAATAAAACCTGCTTGTTGTGATGTGTTCGTTTGGATTGCAGTTTGGCGAGATAAAATTAGATATTGGGTTTTATCAAGCGAAGAAGTTGCTAACAATGAGTATTATTCCGTTGGACAACATAGAGGAAACGTTGGCGAAGGTCAATTATGGTTAAAAGAAACGAATATTGATAAATTTGATGAATACGAAGTTTCTGTTAGAGATATTTTAACCGCAATCGTAAACAAAGCAAATAAATAACTCTCTCAATCATTATTGGGGTGGGAATTATAAAATTCAATAGCATACTTTATAGGGTGGGATTTATGTCCTACCCTTAATTTTTGCAAAGAAAAACAACGTAAATCAAACCTTTCGGTTCAACTTACGTTGTAGGTGGTGCGGGTGACAGGACTTGAACCTGCACGAATGAACACAAGATCCTAAATCTTGCGCGTCTGCCAATTCCGCCACACCCGCATATTCTCTTTGTTTCGGGCAGCCGCGCCCGCGAAACGGCTTTCGTCATAGTCGCCTTGCTCTCTTCCGCTCGCAATTCTCCTTGTCGATGCGCCTTGTCGAACTCGCTTACTCACCCACAGGGTGCGCTCCTTCTCCAAGCTGCCAATTCCGCCACACCCGCATATTTAATTCTCGCGCAAGAGGCTTTGTTCTCTCGTTGCGCTGTCTGCAGGCTCGTGAACGAGCCACGCGAACTCCGTTCGCGCTTCGCGGTCATCCCTATGACCGCTCGTTCCGCCACATCCAAATGGCACTCCGTTATTCTACCACAAATTCTCCCGTTTGTCAAGTACAATCCCGAGGCTTTTTCATAAAAGCCTCGGGATTGTTTTGATTAAAGAAGCGGGATCCCGTTTGCCTCGCAGGCTTTGACGGTCTCCTCGTCCCAAATGCTGGACTGTACCTCGCCGATATGGGCGCATCCGAGCATAAGCATACACAGACGGGACTGTCCGATTCCTCCACCGATGGTCAGGGGCAATTCATCATTCAAGAGCATCTTATGGAAGGGCAGCTCTCTACGGTCATCACAGCCCGCCAAAGTCAACTGACGGTCCAATGCTTCGGCATCCACACGAATCCCCATGGAGGACAACTCGACTCCTCTTCCCAACACGTCGTTCCAGAAGAACAGGTCGCCGTTCAGCGTCCAGTCATCGTAGTCGGGGGCTCTTCCGTCATGGGGCTTACCCGAACGGAGCTTGCCGCCAATCTGCATGATAAAGGTGGTAGGGTGCTCCTTGACATAGGCGCTCTCCCGCTCCGAGCCGTTCAAGTCGGGGTACATATCCTCCAGCTCCTGGGTGGTCACGAAGGACACCTCACGGGACAGCTTGGTTTTCAGCTGAGGGTATCGAACCTGCAATTGCTCATTGGTGTTACAGATCGCTCCCACGATGGCGGTAACGATATTTTTAAGGTACGCCTCGTTTCGTGACTCTTTAGTAATAATCTTTACCCAATACCACTGGTCCACGTAGATCGAGTGAAGATTATCGAGAGATTCATCACGGCGAATGGCATTCATATCGGTATACAGACCGTTGCCCACCGCAAAATCATAGCGCTTGAGCGCCAGTCTCTTCCATTTTGCCAAAGAATGGACCACCTGTGCGTTGACACCGATGGCGGGCACGTCAAAGGAAACGGGACGCTCGTAGCCGTTGAGGTTATCATTCAGACCCGAATCCTCGGTCACGAAGAGGGGAGCGGAGACCCGCTTCAGCTCCAGCGCCGCCGCAAACTCGGCTTGGAAGGTCTGCTTGATATAGGCAATGGCTCTTTGCTTCTTGTATTCGTCCAGAAGGGGCTGATATCCTTCGGGAATGTAGATCTTGTTCATGGTTCTTTCCTTTCTTTCGGAAATCGATCATTTCTCGTACCATTATACAATATTCCTTCTTCAAAATCAAGAGCTTTTCAAAAAGAAAGACGGATTTGCGGGGCAAATCCGTCTTTTTATGGGTTAAGCAAGCTCTATAATAACTGCCGTATTGGGATTTTTCAGGGTAACGGTCAGAGTCTCCTTGGTTGCCGCAAGGGTGCAATCGTTTTTCTTCGGGTAGATCACCTTGGCGTTTCCCTTCTCCGAATTCACGGGAATGACCACCGTATCCTGTTCGATGTTCCTCTTTGATGAGCTCCATTCCGCTTTCGGTTTGGTCCCAAATCTATCCCGACATATGGATCTTTGGAGCATGGGGTTGACCATGTTGACCACCACGCCGTCATCGGAGAACTGCTTCTTAGGGTAGGACCAAATGGCACCCTCAAAGCTCTCGCCCGATTTCAGCTCGTGATACCAATGGTTCTCGTGCTCGGTAGGACCGCTGAGCTTGAGATAAAGATGAACTCCCTGCTCACTGATCTCCCACTGCCAGGAGCCGTTGTTTTCGATTTGAAAGTAAAACGTATTTCCCGCTACCGTATTGGAGATGGCGCCCATGGAAAGAAAATCCTTGCCCGACCAGGTTCCCGAGTTGGATACCGAGATTCTCTTTCAGGAAGCGGCAAGACGGCAGTCATAGCCGAGCTGCATAAGAGATGTGTCGATCCAGTTCACGTCACGATTCGCCGAGCTATGGGGAATACGAACACGGATAGACTCCTCATTCGGGATTTTTCCCCCATTGATTCCCACGTAAGAGAAAGAGGGCACGTACTCCAGTCCCAAAGGCTCCTCGGAGATATTCTCCACATTTGTCCACGAGCGGACACCCGCCACGTCGTCAAAGAGCTGATAGTATGCCGTTACGTTCATCTTACCGTCGGTCATCAAAAATTCGATAGTCTCGCATCCGTCCATCTCAATGATTCGGCGGGAAACGTAGCGCAGGGACTTGGTTCCCGAATGACCCGTGTGCCTGCCACCATGGTGGTCCTCCTGATCCTCTTCCGTTACGTGCACGTCGCCTACGGCGAAGCAAGCGCCCGTCTTGACCAACTCGGGATTCTGCTCCTTGCAGGAGAAATGCTTGAAAAGAAGACATCCCTTTTCGTCCACCTCAAACACCAGATATAAGCCGTTCTTTGAAAAATCAAGAATCATGTCAATTACTTTATTTTGGTCGTTTATTTTCCTTCTGTCAAATCGGGACGAACAAAATTGGTGCGGATTAGCTTTTCTTTTTCGGGAAGCCCGTACGCTTCCTTACCGAGGGCAATCGATTTCATCAGAAACGCCATGTTATTGGCAAGGGTTCGCATACTCTGCAGCCCCTCCGCGTCTCCCTCCGCTTCTCCCGCTCTCGCGCCGTGGACACTGTTCCAATACTGTCCCGAAGCCAAAGGCATTCCGCTCAGGGTGAAGTATTTATTGAGCTGGTCAAAGGTAGAGGAGCACCCCCCTCTGCGGGCAACCGCCACCGAGGCGCCTACCTTCATGCGCTTATCAAAGCGAGAGCTGTAAAACAGACGGTCGAGAAGCGCCACAAAGGCACCGTTGGGGGCAGCGTAATACACGGGAGAGCCAATCACCATGCCTTCGCTTACGGCAAGCTTTTCGGCAAGCTCATTGACCACGTCGTCAATCACGCACTTTTTCAGCGTCGAGCAAGCGCCACAGCCACGGCACCCTGACACGGTCAGCTGTCCCACCTGCAAAAGCTCGACCTCCATTCCCTCTTTTTCAAATATTTCCTTCATTTCGATAAGCGCCCTCGCCGTATTCCCATTCGCGTGGGGGCTTCCGTTCAACATCAAAACCTTCATATTTGGTCTCCTTTCGCTTTTTTGTATATTATACCATAAATTTATGACGCTTTCAACAAAAAAATTATAGAGTCTTTTTGTCGAAAGTTTTTCAAAGCGGATTGACAAACGGCAGTTTTTTCGGTATAATAAGAGTGAACTTTTACATAACTGACGGAAATCGCAGAGCACTGCGGGGAAATGTAAGAGTATAGAGCCGACCGTCTGGGCGATTCAGTTTGATGTAAAGCTGGGTTGTCCTTTTTGTTTTGATTTTTATTTTAGGAGGTATATAGGATATATGGCACACAGCAATTGGAAAGGATTTCGCGAAGGCGCATGGCAGAACGAGATCAACGTAAGAGATTTTATTCAAACAAACTACGAAGCATATACGGGTGACGACTCCTTTCTCAGAGGAGCAACTCCCAGAACCGCCGCTCTGATGAAGCGTCTGGAGCAGCTCTTTGCTCTGGAGCGTCAGTTCGGTGGCGTGCTGGATATTGACGTAGATACCGTTTCGTCCCTGACCAGCTACACTCCCGGATATTTAGACAAGGAAAACGAGCTGATCGTGGGCTTGCAGACCAATCGCCCCTTAAAGCGTGGCGTCAATCCCTTTGGCGGCATGAGAATGGTTCGTCAGGCATGCGAGGCATACGGCTATAAGCTGTCCCGCAAGGTGGAGGAGGAGTTCCGTTTCCGCACCACCCACAACGACGGTGTGTTCCGTGCCTATACCGACGAGATGCGCGCCGCAAGGAAGTGTCACGTGATCACAGGGCTCCCCGACGCTTACGGTCGCGGACGCATCATCGGCGACTACCGCCGCGTGGCGCTGTACGGTATTGATCACCTGATTGCCGAAAAGAAGAAGGATAAGAAAAAGCTGGCAGAGGGCACCTTTGACACCGAGCGTATCCGTCAGGACGAGGAGCTCTTTCAACAGATCACGTTCCTCGGCTACCTGAAGGAAATGGCGGCTATGTACGGCTACGACATCAGCGAGCCCGCTTCCAATGCCCGTGAAGCGATCCAGTGGACCTACTTCGCGTATTTGGGCGCAATCAAGGAGCAGAACGGCGCCGCCATGTCTCTCGGACGCGTCAGCACCTTCTTCGACATTTATATTCAGCGTGATCTTGCCAATGGTACCCTCACAGAGGAAGGCGCGCAGGAGCTGATGGATGACTTCGTCATGAAGCTCCGTATGGCAAGACACCTACGTACCCCCGAATACAACGAGTTATTTGGCGGTGACCCCATGTGGATTACTGAGGCACTGGGCGGTATGGGCGAGGACGGACGAACCCTGGTTACCAAGAATACCTTCCGTATGCTCAACACCCTTTATACCCTGGGATCGGCGCCCGAACCCAATTTGACCGTTCTGTGGTCCGCTTCTTTGCCCGAAAACTTCAAGCGCTTCTGCGCCAAGGTCTCCAAGGATACCGATTCGATCCAATATGAAAACGACGACATCATGCGTCCCATCTACGGAGATGACTATGCCATCGCTTGCTGCGTATCCGCCATGAAGATCGGCAAGCAGATGCAGTTCTTCGGTGCCCGCTGTAATCTGGCAAAGCTGCTTCTCATTGCCATCAACGGTGGCTACGATACCACAAGCGGAATGCACATCGGTCCTCAGATGCCCGTCATGGGCGGAGACGAGCTGAACTTTGACGAGGTCATGCGCCGCATGGAAATCTACATGGCATGGCTTGCGAAGCTTTACGTCAATACCATGAACGTCATTCACTATATGCATGACAAGTATGCCTACGAGAAAACACAGATGGCTCTGCATGACACAGAGGTAGATCGCTTCATGGCATTCGGTATTGCGGGACTTTCGGTAGTTGCCGACTCTTTGAGCGCAATCAAGCACGCAAGCGTTCGTCCCATGAAGGACAGCGCGGGCTTCATTACCGAATTTGAAACCGTGGGAGACTTCCCAAAGTATGGAAACGACGACGACCGCGTAGACCTGATCGCCAAGGACATGGCACACCGCATGATCACTGAGCTTCGTAAGACTCCCACCTACCGACATGCGATCCACACCCTGTCGGTCCTGACAATCACCTCCAACGTAATGTACGGAAAGAACACGGGCGCTACCCCCGACGGCAGAAGCGCGGCCGCCCCCTTTGCCCCCGGCGCGAACCCCATGCACAACCGTGAGGAAAACGGTGCGCTGGCTTCCCTCAACTCGGTTGCAAAGATCAGCTACGACGATTGTCGGGACGGCGTTTCCAACACCTTCTCCATTACCCCCGAGGCACTCGGCAAGAACGAAGAGGAACGCGTTACCAATTTGGTATCCATTCTCGACGGCTACTTTGCCAAGAAGGCACATCACATCAACGTCAACGTCATGAACCGTGAGACGCTGATGAAGGCATACGAAAATCCCGAAGCATATCCCAACCTGACCATTCGTGTATCGGGCTATGCCGTACACTTCAACAAGCTCTCCCGCGAGCAGCAACGTGAGGTCATCAGCCGTACCTTCCACGTTACCATGTAATATGGGACAAGCATCAATCATCGGTCGGATTCATTCGATCCAATCCCTCGGAACGGTGGACGGTCCCGGCGTGCGTTTTGTGGCGTTTTTGCAGGGCTGTCCTCTCCGTTGCGGATGCTGTCATAACCCCGACACGTGGGAGACGGAAACGGGTACCGAATACTCCCCCGAGGCTCTGGTCGCCAAGGCGCTTCGCTTCCGTGAATATTTCGGAGACGCGGGTGGGATCACCCTTTCGGGAGGCGAGCCGCTGTTACAGGCTGACTTTTGCCACGAGGTCTTTCGGCTTTGTCATGAGGCGGGGATAAACACCTGTCTGGACACCTCGGGATGTATCCTTACCGATTCGGTTCGATCGCTTCTTCAAGAGACTGATCGGGTACTTCTCGACATAAAATACACCTCGGACGAGAAGTACCGCCAACATGTGGGTTGCTCCCTTTCATCGATCCTTGCGTTTCTTTCCTATCTCGACGAGCAAGGGATCCCCACCACTCTGCGGCAGGTCATTATTCCCACTCTAAATGACTCCGAGGAAAATACTCGGGCGCTTCGGGAAATTGCCCATGCCCACCCTTGCGTGGATGGCATAGAGCTTCTTCCCTTTCGAAAAATTTGTCAGGTCAAATACGATGAAATGGGAATCACCTTCCCCTTCGGTTCTCTGCCTGAACCCGGAGCGGAACGGATACGGGAACTGGACGTCCTTTTGAATTTATAAAAAGCCGCATCTGATGCGGCTTTTTATATTATGCACTCATTTTTGCATATGCCTCCCTCTGGGAGGGGGACCACGAAGTGGTGGTAGGAGCCCTCGCAACTCAAAAATCATACAATTCCCAAAATCAACGAACTCTCCTTCAGTCTCGCATACGCTCGACAGCTCCCTCCCGGAGGGAGCCGTATGTGAGATTCGTTTCTTTCATTGCTATTCCATTGGGAATATGCGCCCTGCATTTCTCCTTTACATTTTCCCGAAACTGTGGTATAATGAAAAAAATTTCTTATAAATCGAGGTTTCCTATGCACGAGGTTTTATTGACCGCCCTTGGCGTGGGCGGTGCCACCGTTATTGGCGCGCTTCTCGGCTTTCTCTTCAAAAAACCAAGCCATAAATTCAACGATATCATCCTTTCCTTTGCGGCAGGGGTCATGCTTGCCGCGGCGGTGGTCGGATTGATTCTCCCCTCTTTGGAATACGGTGAGGGATTCCTTCCTCTTTTCATCACGGCAGCGGGAATCCTTTGCGGCGCGCTCTGTCTGAATGTAATTGATAAGATCGTTCCCCATCTACACAAGATAACGGGGGTAGACCAAGAGACGCATCCCGAAAAAACCGATACCCTGAACAAGGTCCTTCTGTTTGTCATCGCTATTGCCATCCACAATCTGCCCGAGGGCATTGCCGCGGGTGTCAGCTTTGGCGACGGGAATATTTCTCACGCGCTTACGGTAGCGGGTGGAATTGCCTTACAGAATATTCCCGAGGGTATGGTCATCATTGCACCCATGTTGATTGCGGGCATGAGCCGCGGCAGGACCTTCCTCATCGCCCTTGCCACAGGTCTTGTAGAGGTGACGGGCACGCTGATCGGTTATTTCGCCGTCTCACTCTCCACCGCCATTCTCCCCTTTGCGTTGGCATTCGCGGGCGGAACCATGCTCTACGTCATCAGCGACGAAATGATTCCCGAAACCCATGCCCACGGCAACGAGCGAAGCGCCACCTACACCCTCCTCCTCGGCTTCATTGTCATGCTTGCCTTTGATTTTGTCTTAGGATAAATTTTCTTTTCCGGTTGAAAAAAGAAAGAATATGTGGTATAATAATTCTATGGTTATATTTTCCAATAGATATAGGAGTTTAATATGAGTTCTGAAAGAAGTTCGTTTACAGGAAAGATCGGCTTTGTGCTTGCGGCAGCAGGCTCGGCGGTAGGTCTTGGAAACATTTGGCGTTTCCCCTATCTTGCCGCAAAATATGGCGGCGGTATTTTCCTTTTGGTGTATGTGATCCTTTCGGTCACGTTTGGCTTTTCCCTAATGGTAGCTGAAATTGCCATTGGCCGAAAAACCAAGCAAAGTCCGATCGGGGCATTTGCCTCTCTTGATAAACGGTTTACCTTTGTAGGCTGGTTGGGCGCTGTCGTACCCATTCTGATTCTTCCCTACTATTCGGTCATCGGCGGTTGGGTCACAAAATATTTTGTTGGCTTCATAACAGGCGATGCCGCCAATATGGCAACCGATGCCTACTTCGGGAACTACATCGGCAAGGTGGGAGAGCCCATTGCATGGTTCCTTCTCTTTATGGCACTCACCGCCATTATCGTTCTCTTCGGTGTGGAAAAGGGCATTGAAAAGGTCAGCAAGATCATGATGCCCGTTTTGGTTCTCCTGACGATCTTCATCGCTATCTATACCATCTGCACCCTGGACGGCGCTTTGGATGGTGTTCTGTATTATATTAAGCCAGACTTTTCCAAATTCTCGATCATGACCGTAGTCGCCGCCATGGGACAGCTCTTCTATTCCATGTCCTTGGCAATGGGTATCATGATCACCTTTGGCTCCTATATGAAAAAGGAGATCAGTATTGAGAAATCAGTGCATCAAATCGAGCTCTTCGACACGGGCATCGCATTCCTTGCGGGATTGATGATCGTTCCCGCCGTGTTTGCCTTTGAGGGCGGAAACACCGAGGCAATGAACAAGGGCGCGGGGCTGATGTTTATTACCCTGCCCAAGATCTTTGAAACCATGCCCGGCGGTACCGTCATCGGCGCGCTCTTCTTCTTCATGGTCCTTTTGGCGGCACTGACCTCTGCCATTTCTCTGATGGAAACCGTCGTCTCCATCTTCCAGGACAAGCTTCACATGGGCAGAAAGACCGGATGTCTTGCGGTCTTTGCCGTCTGCCTTCTCTTCGGAATCCCCTCGGCACTGGGTTACAGCGCATGGAGTGGCGTCACCTTCCTTGGCATGCAGTTCCTTGATTTCTTTGACTTCATCAGCAACAGCGTCCTCATGCCCATCGTAGCATTTGCGACTTGTCTGTTTGTAGGCTATTTCATCCGTCCCAAGAGCGCCATCATTGATGAAGCGTCTCTCGGCGCTCCTTTCAAGGGAAAGGTTCTTTATACGGTGATCATACGCTATGTAGCTCCCGTTTGCATTTTGGCGATTCTTACCTCCTCGGTACTCGATGCCTTGGGAATTTTTAAGATTTAAAAACAAAAAGAAGGAGAACTCATTTGGGTCTCCTTCTTTTTCATATCAAACTATTTGCGAATTCGTCCAAAAGTCCCAGCTCCCAAAGGAGCCTCGGGAGAATGTATTTATCACGAATATCCACATTTTCGATAATGACCTCAGGACATTTGGTAGAAAGAGATACCTTCACACCGTCTCTTGCCATGGAGAAGGTAGAAGAAGCATAGCCGTCCATAGAGGGAGCGGTCGCCACTATGATGTAACCAAGTCCTGCTACCGTTGCCACAACCTTAGACACGTCGCCAATGACACCCGAGTCAACGGCGACCACTAAGTCGCAGGAGGGATCAAAGTGCATAAATACCGATCCGACAGTCATCTCGTCGGGCTCGGGAAGCTGCGCTACAACACCCTTGCCGATGATCACATTGTTGACGGCACAGCGGTGCTCTCTCCCACACGCGCAGCCTGTTTCCTTGATTTCTACCATATGAAAGACCCCTTTTTTCAATTGGTTACAGTTTATCGTAAATGGAGTGAAAAATCAAGGAAAATTTTATGTTTTTCTATGCGGCTTCGTTCCTTGCTTCGCAATCGCTTCAAACAATCGACTCGATTTTTCCCTTTTTTGTGAACTAAATGGGGTTCACTTCACCTCAGAGTGTCCTTTGTATTTTGTTTGGTAACCGATTTAGATTACATGCTCACTGTCTTGTTTGGGAAATGACGCCGCAGGCAATCTTATTGCCAGCGATTCCTGACGGCTGCGTGGTAAAATCATCGGGACGGTCATGAATGATCACCGTTTTTCCTATGACCTCATTTACCGTCACTCTGTCTGTGAGAAAGGCAAGAAATGCCCGCCCGTCTACCCCAAACAGGGGCGGCATATCCCCCGCATGATAGGGGTGGGGGCAATCGCTCGGATTGTAATGGCTTCCCGCATTGGCAAAGGGATCCTCCTCGGTTCCGCTACACTCCGAGCCGTCGTGAATATGGAACGCAAAAATTGGGCTCTTACACACCTCGGACGAGGTAGGAAGCCCGCGGATATCTGCCAAAACCAAAACGCCGTCCACCGCCTGATAAAATTTCACTGTTCCGTGAATTCCACTGTTTTCCGCACGTCCGCTGATGATCGCTGCCGCGTCGGGGGATCTTCGAAGCATGGGATAAAGATTGGTTTCATGATTTCTGTAGTACATATCGACCTCGCATATCGTAGGATTGTAATATCGTTACATCCTATGCGCGGAGAATCGAAAATGCGCCAAAAGAAACACCATAATGAAATACCAAAGCCCACGGCTTGAATAAAAAACCTCGGAACAAGTCCGAGGTTTTTTGTATGTTGTGACCTTAATAGATGCCACCCAAAAGCAATAAATATTTGGTTGTTAAACGGCAACTATTGACAAGCTCTACAAAATATGATATACTTATTCTCGGTAGCAATACCCGGGGACACCATTTCGGTGGCGGTTGCTCCTTTCTTTTACGGAAGGAGGCTTCTTTGCTCCTTCCGAATTCACAGGGAAGGAGTGGTGCGATGATCTTTTATGATGCACCTTGTTTTGCTGTATGGTCACATACGAAGCCTTGTTTGCTTTCGCTATGGTACTTATTACATTTGCGGCTCTGTTTATTAACCGTAAATAAACAAAAAGATAACCGCCCTGCAACCAACATAGCGGTTATCTTTTAACTCATTGTTTGGGAGCAACCGTCATCGGTGTCCCTCGTCATATTTATTATACGCTATTTCACTCAATATGTCAATAGCTTTTTGAAATGTTTTATAAAACTTTTTGAAATGTTTTTACTAGAACGGAGAGTCTTTATGAGTCTCCGTTTTTCATTGAAAATTTCCCTAGTATATTTATGTTAGAATTCTTAGTTGGTTCTCATAGCCCAAGCAACTGCTTTTTCTTTGCGTCAAATTCTTCTTGCGTAATAACGCCTTGATCCAACAGGGTCTTTAATTGTTCTAATTGGGAATAATCCATATTTTTTGCATTTTTGTTTTTGGTGTTCTCAATATAATTTTTTATTTCTAATGCCAAATTATCATTGTCTTTATTAAACAAAATTGTATTTGCGTCATTCAATTGAGTAGATATTCCAAATCCCCAATTTATCGCCCCGTATCCTGCTTGTGCAGTTTTGAATTCCAATGATCCTTTGGATAAAAAACCAGGCTGCTTATATATAACAGAGATAATGCTATCAAAGGGAATAACAACTTCTTTTTTTCTTATTACAATCTTTACACAATTTTCAAAAAGATAAAGTTCTGCACTGCCAGCGTGATTTCTTAAATAACATGTCATAGACTTAATATGGTTGCTCATTGTATTCCTCCAAATTAAAACTGTAAAACTCGAATAAAATGTTAAACTGTATCGCGCGATTATTTTACCACAAAATTAAACTTTTTGCAATAGTTTTATACTCTAAAATAACTGTGCAGTGGTTCGAATCCGTGACAACCCTCGAAATCACCCCTTGGCATCTATTTAATTTCAACCTTGTTTTTGGGATAAAAAAAGCCCAGAACCCTTGTGGGCTCTGGGTTTTTCTGACCTGCATCTATTAAGGTCAGAAAAGGTGGCTGGGGCACTAGGATTCGAACCTAGGTAATGACGGAGTCAGAGTCCGTTGCCTTACCGCTTGGCGATGCCCCATTGATTCAACAAACGATATTATAACAGATTGATTATGGCTTGTCAAGAGTTTTTTGAAAATTTTTCCGACTTTCTTTCGATGAAAACAAAAATCGACTCTCTTTTCTTTATTTTTTCTTGAAATTAAAAAAATATGCGCCATAACGAAAAAATTCCAACAAAAATTGCAAATTCGGTTGAAATCCAAAACGGTTTGTGATATAATAATACAGTCGAAAATCCTTCGACCCATATCTGCCCGTGGCACAGCTGGATAGCGCGTCAGACTCCGACT
>JAZSIF010000017.1:0-23859 GCA_045533675.1 Eubacteriales bacterium
CCATGTGATCGATCACAAGGTCAAGCAGGAGAAAATGACGAAATAAAAACATTGTGCCACGGTTGAATTGGAACAGCATATTCGGATGCAAAAAAAACGATGCTGTTCCTTTTCTCTGCTCTGTTCGAAAGAATTCGACTGTGGTGCCACAAAATGTTCACATTTCCCGTGCAAATCGCTCTTGATAAATTCCGTTTTCTGTGGTACTATAATGGAAATTGTCAGGCAGAATCTTACTTGCACGAGGTACACAATGGCACGCGTCAAACTTTGCGACAGAACGCTCCCCCAATACACAAAAGGGGAAGAAATATTCAATATGGTATCACACATCGTGGGCGGTGCACTCGGCGTGACCGCACTGACTTTGTGCGTGATCTTCGCCGCGATCCACGGAAACGTCTACGGCGTGATCGGCAGTGCGATCTATGGCGCGTCGCTGATCATTCTGTATACAATGTCCAGTCTGTATCACGGACTGCCGCAGGGCGGTACACCGAAGAAGGTGTTCCAAGTCCTCGATCACTGCTCGATATTTTTCCTGATCGCGGGAACATACACGCCGATCAGCCTCGGTCCTTTGCGCGAGTACAATACCGCGCTCGGCTGGGTGATTTTCGGCGTTGTCTGGGCGGCTGCCGCTGTGGGCATCGTTTTCAATTCGATTGACATCAAGGCGTACAGAAAATTTTCCGCCATCTGCTATCTCTTGATGGGATGGTGCGTCATCTTTGCGTGGAAGCCGACCGTTGCCGCGCTGCATCCGCACGCGATCATCTTTCTCCTGCTCGGCGGCGTGAGTTACACCGTCGGCGCGCTTGTGTTCTATTTCTTCAAAAAGAAGCGGTACGCGCACTCGATCTTTCATTTGTTCGTTGTGATCGGCAGTATCCTGCACTTTTTCACGATCCTGTTTTACTGCGTGTAAGCAGGATTTTGAAACAAAATTTACCCAAGCAATTGACACAGCGGGGGATATTGTGCTATAATGTACGAAGCATCCCCCAAGTATTGGGATATCGCCAAGTCGGTAAGGCACAGGACTTTGACTCCTGCATTCGCTGGTTCGAGTCCAGCTATCCCAGCCACGAAAAAGGGAACGCAGCCGCGTTCCCTTTTTCTAAAATGGATGGGGAAGCGAAGTTGTCCGAACAATAGGCGGTGTTCAACATATGATGGAAGAAGATAATATTTGAAAATGCTATCTATATGTGATATACTATGATCAATCAAGAAAAAGGAGAATCAACAATGACTGTGCGTTTCGCTAAAAAGGATGATATCCCAAGACTGGCTGAACTGCTTTGTCAGGTGGATTTGGTGCACCACAAGGGACGTCCCGACATCTTTAAAATCGGAAGAAAATATACTGACGACCAGCTTGTAGAGCTGCTATCGGACGAGGCACGTCCGATCCTTGTAGCGGTAGACAACGAGGATTCGGTGCGCGGATATTGTTTCTGTGTTTTTCAACAGCATGTAGACGACAATGTGCTGACCGATATCAAAACACTTTACATTGACGATCTTTGCGTGGACGAGAACGAGAGAGGACGGGGAACCGGTAGGCTTTTGTATCATGCCGCCGTGGAGCTGGCGAGAGAGCGTGGGTGCTATAATCTCACGCTGAATGTGTGGAGCTGCAATGAGGGCGCCATGCGCTTTTATGAGTCCTGTGGACTTCTTCCCCAAAAGGTGGGAATGGAAGTCATTCTTTAAAACGAAAAAGAGCGTTATGCCATGGTGCATAACGCTCTTTTTTGTTTTGCGCATAACGTCCTTTCTTTCTGAATACAGTGTCATAATTGAAGGTTTGGAGGATCGTATGAAGCAACAAAAAATCATGATAATATTCGGTACTCGTCCCGAGGCGATCAAAATGTGTCCCCTGGTGAGGACCCTTCGGGAGCGAGATTTTTGTCAGGTCAAGGTATTGGTGACGGGACAGCACCGAGGGCTCTTGGATGAGGTACTGACGGTATTTGATATCACTCCTGACTATGATCTCGCACTGATGCGGGAGGGGCAGGATCTTTTTGACTTAACGGAAAGAATCATGGAGGGCGTTCGCTCGGTGCTTTCTGAGGAGCATCCCGATCTGGTGCTGGTGCACGGCGATACCACCACCGCCTTTGCCTCGGCACTTGCCGCCTTTTATTTGGGGATTCCCGTGGGACACGTAGAAGCGGGACTGCGCACCTATGACCTGCGCGCTCCTTTTCCCGAGGAGTGGAATCGTCGATCGATTGCCATCCTTGCCGCGTATCATTTTGCCCCTACCGAGGGAGCAAAACATAACCTCTTGGGAGAGGGCATAGCGACAGACAGAATCCTTGTGACGGGAAACACGGGGATCGATGCCCTTCGTTATACTGTCAAGGAGGATTTTTCACACCCGTATCTTGATTGGGCGGGGAAAAATCGGCTGATTCTTCTGACAGCCCATCGACGGGAAAATCAAGGATCTCCTATGCGAGCCATTTTTCGAGGAATTCGCCGTATCGCCGAAACGTACGAGAAAATTAAGATTCTCTATCCCGTTCACCCCTCTCCCAAGGTGCGGCAGGTAGCAAGGGAAGCGCTTTCGGGATGCGAGAGAATCCTTCTCGTGGATGCCTTAGACCCCATATGCTTTCACAATCTTCTTGCCCGTTCCTATCTGTGTGTCACCGATAGCGGTGGGATTCAAGAAGAGGCGGTATCCCTTGGGAGACCCGTCCTCGTTTTGCGGGATCGGACCGAACGTCCCGAGGGAATTTTGGAAGGAGGCGCGAGGCTGATCGGAAGAACGGAGGGAACCGTTTTTCGAGGGATCGGCGATCTCTTGGAGATTCCCGCCTTGCACAGTGCCATGTCTCGACAAACGGCGTCCTATGGAGACGGCTATGCCTCGGAGCGTATTGCCGATTATTTGGAATCCCATACGAGAAGAGACCGCCTGTTCTGTTTTTAACGACAGAACAGGCGGTCCTTTTTATACTTTGTTATTCGGCAATTTCCGCAAAGCGAATCGTGGAAATTTTTACGGTGTTAAAGGCAACGCCGTCGGTACCGGGGATCACAGGTACTTCCGCGATCTTATCAACCACATCCATGCCCGAAACCACGTAGCCAAAGGAGGCATAAGCCCCATCCAAATGGGAAGAGGTCTTGTGGACGATGAAGAACTGACAGGAGGCAGAGTTCATGTCATCGCCTCTCGCCATAGAAATAACACCGCGGTTGTGGAGAAGATTGTTTTCAAAGCCGTTTTTGGAAAATTCGCCCGTGATCGTTTTTCCCGAATCACCGGTTCCGTTGCCCTTGGGGTCGCCGCCCTGAATCATAAAGTCCTCCAGAATGCGGTGAAAGGTCAGACCGTCATAGAATTTTTGAGAGACAAGCTCCTTAAAATTCGACACGGTGTCGGGTGCTACATCGGGATAGAGACGAACGAGAATATCGCCGAATTTTTCTACCGAAATGATGACATAATCGGTCTTTTCTTCTGTGACGGTTGCCTTGGAAATATCCACGGGACTCATGTCAATTTCATCCATGGTGGGGGCTTTTCTTCCACAGGCAGTCAGTGCCACCGTCAAGAGAAGCAGAGAAAGAAGCAAACAAACAATACGTTTCATAAAAATCTCCTATCTGCCATAGATTGGCTTATGTATTCATACCCTATTATTGTAACAGATTACGGGTCCGCTGTCAAGTTTTTTTCAAAAAGGAGTAGGTGATATGAGGGAAGATGTGTGGCAAAGGAGAGCGTCGATCCTTTTTTGTGTGGTTTGTGGGATATGCTTGGTGGGTGTCGCCCTTGCTTATGCGCAAGGACCTCTTTTGGCGACGGTGCTTTCCTTTTTCGTGGCAACATCGGTTCAATCTCCCGCAAAAAAACTTTCGAGATGGACGAAGATTCCCCGACGGGTATGCGCCGCCTTCCTCGTGATCCTCTGGTTTCTCCTCCTTGGTCTGATATTGGGCATCGGGGCGGTTCGGCTTTGGGGGGAGATTCGGGATGCCCTTGGCTGGCTTTCGCAAAATTGGGAGAGGATCATGGACGAGGTCGGACGGAGCTTGGGCGTTTTGTTTGCGCGGGATGAGAGCAAGGTGGTTGTGTCGGATCATCTTTCCAAGTGGCTCCTAAACGCTCTGGGACAGTTGGTAAGTTCTCTTGGCTCTTGGCTCGGCGGGACACTCCGTTCTACGCCGAGGATGATCATGCTTTTGGGGGCGAGCCTTTTGTCGTGTCTCTATTTGGCTATGGATTATGAGAGGATCGGTAAGGCATTTCTTCGCTTGATTTCCCCTGAATATCACGCGCGTGTCCTTGCGTGGAGGAAGAAGGTGGTATCCACTGTAGTGGACTACGGACGGGCATACCTACTCCTTATGCTTCTGACTTTTTTTGAAACTTTAATCGGCATGGTGATTTTGGGGCAACCCATGGGACTTCTCATTGCCTTTTTAATCGCGATCGTAGATGTTTTGCCAATTTTGGGGGCGGGCACGGTCCTTATCCCGTGGGGGCTTTTGTCCTTGGCGGGAGGCAGGATTGCGTTTGGAATCGGGCTTTTGATTCTTTACGGTGTCATCACCGTGGTCAGACAGCTTGTGGAACCACATTTGATCGGAGGAAGCCTTGGACTTCATCCCTTGGCATCTATGGGGGCAATGTTTTTGGGATTTTGGTTCTTTGGAGGATTTGGCATGCTGACCGCACCACTTTTGGCGGTCCTTCTGCGGGAGTTGATCCTGCATCATACCCATGGAAAAGAAGAAAAACGAAAAAATATTTAAAAAATTGTGTCAAAAAAAGTATAATTAAAAAAAGATGCGTACATTATAAATCGAATAAAGAAAAAAGAGAAAGGAGGGATGAGAATGGAACACTATTCTTGTATTCGAGAGCGATTTTTGGAACGGGAGCGGGATAGTCTGTCGGTTTATGCCTGCCCTACCGTCGAGAGCCGAGGCAGAGAGCGGGAGGAAATACCCTGTGACATCCGTACTGAGTTTCAGAGAGACCGCGATCGAATCATTCATTGTCAATCCTTCCGCAGACTGATGAATAAGACACAGGTCTTTTTGGCGCCAACGGGGGATCACTACCGAACCAGAATGACCCATACTCTCGAGGTCACGCAGATCGCTCGGATCATTGCCCGCGCCCTTCGGCTGAACGAGGACCTGACCGAAGCGGCGGCGCTTGGGCACGACCTGGGCCATACTCCTTTCGGGCACGCGGGGGAATTCGCCTTGCAGAAATGCTACGACTCGGAATTCACCCACTATAAGCAAAGCCTGCGTGTGGTGGATCATCTGGAAAACGATGGAAAGGGACTGAACCTGACGTGGGAGGTGCGTGACGGAATCCTCAATCATACGGGGAAGAGTAAAGCATCGACTTTAGAAGGGACCATCGTCAAATATGCGGACCGTATCGCCTACATCAATCACGATATTGATGATGCCTGCCGAGGGGGAATCCTTTCGGTCAGAGAGATCCCGAAGCGCCTGCGCACTGTGCTGGGAGAAACCCATTCCGAACGAATTGATACCATGGTCAATTCTATCATTCGTGCCAGCACGGGAAAGCCGCGGATCGTCATGGAGGACGAGATACAACAGGCAACCGATGAGCTCAGAGAATTTCTCTTTGAAAACGTGTATCGGAATCCCATTGCCAAGTCCGAGGAGCGAAAGGCGCAGGAAATGCTGATTCGGCTCTTTGATCACTTCGTAAAGCATCCAGAGGGAATGCCCGAGCTTTACCGTCGAAACTGTGAGACCGAATCGGTGGAGCGGTGTGTGTGCGATTTTCTGTCGGGAATGACCGACCGCTATGCCATTGAGGTCTATTCGGGACTCTATATTCCAAGGGTTTGGAGGGGTCCGCAGATATGATACCAAGAGAGATTATTGACGAAATTATTGCCCGAAACGATATTGAGCAGGTCATAGGCTCCTATGTGAGCCTGAAACGGGCAGGCTCCAATATGAACGGGCTTTGCCCCTTTCATAATGAAAAATCTCCCTCCTTTACCGTGTTTCCCGCTACCAGGAGCTTTTATTGCTTCGGATGCGGTGCGGGCGGAGACGTAATCAGCTTTATCATGAAGCAGGAAAACTTAGATTACGTGGGAGCCTTGGAGCTTCTCGCGTCCCGTGCGGGGATCGAGATTCCCGCGGATCGGAATGCTTTTCCGGAAAAGGGAGTCCCCAGAGCCAGAGTGTACGAAATGAATCTGGCGGCGGCACGGTTTTTCCGTGAATGCTTGATGGATGAGCAGTACGGAAAGGAAGGACTTCGGTATCTTAGCGAGGATCGAAAGCTTTCCATGGCGACTATCCGACGGTTCGGGCTGGGCTTCGCTCCCGACCACTGGTGGGCGCTATCCAACCATATGCGCCGTCTCGGCTTCACCGAAGAGGAGCTTTGCGAGGGCTTTTTGTGCAAAAGAAGTGAGAAGAGCGGAAAAATTTTCGACCTGTTCCGCAATCGGGTTATTTTTCCCGTGATTGATACCACGGGCAATATCATTGCCTTTGGCGGACGGGTGATGGATGACTCAAAGCCGAAGTATCTGAATAGCTCCGATACCCCCGCTTTTAAAAAAAGCAGACATCTGTTTGCTCTGAATTTTGCCAAAAAACAATGCGCCGAGCGGATGATTCTCTGCGAGGGGTATATGGACGTAATCGCTCTGCACGCCGCGGGCTTTGAAAACGCGGTGGCAACCTTGGGAACGGCGATCACCTCGGAGCAAGCCAGAGTATTTGCCAAATATACAAAGCAGGTGGTTATTTGCTACGACTCGGATACAGCGGGACAGACTGCCGCAAGCAAGGCAATGAGACTTTTGAATGAAGTCGGAGTGGACGTGCGAGTGTTGAAGCTCTCGGGAGCCAAGGACCCCGATGAATATATCAAGAAATACGGTGCGGACAGCTTCCGCCGTGTTCTTGAGAGCAGTATGACGGGCTTTGAGTTCCGCCTTGAGAAAATTCTTGCTGAGTATCATTTAGAGATCGCTGAGGAAAAGATTCGAGCTTCGGGCGCAGTCTGTGCCATGATCGCGGAATCCTATTCCAGGGTGGAGCGGGATATTTTCGTACAAAAGGCATCCGAGAGACTTGGATTATCCGCGGACGCGTTGCGTACCGACGTGGAGCGGATCCGACGGAGAAAAGCATCCGAACAACGCAAAAAAGAATCTAAGGATGCCCAGCTTTCCCTCAAACATATCGGGGACCGTGTCAATACCGATTCCGCCAAAAATATTCGGGCGGGACAAGCTGAAGAGGTGCTGATCGGATTGATGCTTATTTACGATGAGTTTCGACGGGAGGCTGCCGAGGGACGGGCGCCGATTCGCGCCGAGGATTTTTCTACGGTATTCGGTCGGCGAGTCTTCGAAGAGATCTGTCGGCTGGAGCGGGGCGAGTTTGGTTTTTCCAAAAGTATGCTCGGCGAGCGATTTACCACTGACGAGCTCGGTCGGATCGAAAAAATGGAGCTTGACCGCAGGTCGCTGGAGCGAAATGACCGAGACGTATTTCTTGCCGCAATCGCCACCATCAAGGAGGAGCGTTCCCAAAATGATGAGAAGGACGATTTTGCCGAAGAATTAAAGAGAAAACAGGAAGCGTTTAAAAAGAAAAAAGAGAATAAGAATACATAAACCGGAAGGAAAAAACAATGACGGAACACGAATTGAAATTAGAAAACGATAAGTCCATCGACCTGGAGCAATTGATTAAGAAAGGAAAGCAGGGAAAGCTTTCCCCCAATGATCTGGAAGAGGTCGTGGAGGAAATGGATTTTGATATCGAAAGCCTTGACAAGCTTTATGATACACTGGAGAATAACGGCATTACACTCCCCGGAGACATTTCGGGTGCTGAGCTCAACGAGATCGAGTCTGAGGTAGAAGCATTCGGAACCAGTGAAAATATGGAGCGGATCTTGGAGCAGGAGGGTCTTGCCATCGATGACCCCGTCCGTATGTACCTCAAGGAGATTGGACGAGTTCCGCTGCTGACGGCAGAGCGGGAAAGGGAGTTGGCGGAGATCATGACCAACTGCGAGGATGAATCCAAGAAGGAAGCGGCAAAGCAGGAGCTTGTGGAAGCCAACCTTCGTCTGGTGGTCAGCATCGCCAAGCGCTACGTGGGAAAGGGTATGTTCTTCCTTGACCTCATTCAGGAAGGGAATCTGGGTCTGATGAAGGCTGTGGATAAGTTCGATTACAGCAAGGGATACAAGTTTTCTACCTATGCCACGTGGTGGATCCGTCAGGCGATCACCCGCGCCATTGCGGACCAGGCAAGAACCATTCGAATTCCCGTTCATATGGTGGAGACCATTCATAAGGTGTCCCGCTATTCCAGACAGATGCTTCAAGAGCTGGGTCGTGAGGCGACTGCCGATGAGATCGGTGAAAAGATGGGAATGAGTCCCGAGAAGGTTCGTGAGATCATGAAGATCGCGCAGGATCCCGTTTCTCTGGAAACTCCTATTGGTGAAGAGGAAGACAGCCATTTGGGCGACTTTATTCCCGATGAGGATACCCCCGCTCCCTCGGAAGCGGCTGCGTCTACCATTCTTCGCGAGGTGATCGAAAAGGAGCTTCGTACACTGACTCCCCGTGAGGAGCACGTAATCAAGCTTCGTTTCGGACTCTACGATGGAAGAACCAGAACCCTTGAAGAGGTTGGAAAGGAATTCAATATTACCCGTGAGAGAATTCGTCAGATCGAGGCGAAGGCGCTTCGTAAGCTGAGACATCCCAGCAGAGCAAGGCATTTGCGAGGCTTTTTGGATTGATGAAGCAACCGAAAAATCGTTATTTTGCATGAATTCTTAGAAAAAGTTTGTGCAGAGCGACGTTTCTTGTGTCAACGGTTTAAAAAAGAAAAACCATAAAATGTGCAATCTGCCGATATTTTGGAAGCACTTTTTAACGAAAGTGGCGGAATGATCGGAGCTTGCGGTGGAATTGGAAAAAAACCACTTGACAATTGGCGTAAATCGTTGTAAAATAATAGAGTATATATAGTGAGTTACTTTGTATGGAAAGATGTTGATAAGGGGGAACAATCGTGCATAAAATACTGAATATAAGGCTACTTTGCCTTCTTCTTTGCGTGATCATGCTGCTGGGGGGTGTCCTGACGTCCTGCGGTGAAAAGACAAATGAGGAAAAGGCAGAGGAAATCAAGCAAGAGGCATCCGAGGAAGCACGTACGCTGGCGATGTACCTTATGAGCGAAAAGCAGGTTTCCGAGAGCACCAGACAAAGCATTGAAAACGCCATTAACCGAATCACGAAGTCGAAGTTTACGGCGCAGATCAAGCTTTACATCTATACGGAAGAAGAATATTATGATAAGCTTGAGGGTGCTTTCGCAAAGAGAGACGAGGCAAAAGCACTTGGCTTGCTTGGCTCCGCTTCGGAAGAGAAGGAGACCGATCTTTCTACCGAGACATCGGATGAACCTCAGAGCGCGGTTGAGATCGAGTATCCCGAGATCGCGGACTATCAGGTCGATATTTTCTATTTGGGTGGTGAAGCTCGCTACCAGAAGTATGTGAAGGATCAGAGGCTGAAGGAACTCACAAACAATCTTTCCGAGTCCGGTGACGGAAAAATGACCCGTAAATTTGTATCTCCATCGTTCTTCACGGCAATCGAGAAGATGAACAGCGGTAGAATCCATGCGGTTCCTACCAACAAGAGGATCGGTGAATATACGTATTTGCTCCTGAATAAGGAGGCGTTGGCTCACGCTCGCAGAGATGAGGTTCCGTTTAACTCCGCTTCTTACACTTCTCTCACGTGTGAGGATACAAAAGATTTCCTTGAATATATCAAGCAGTACTATTCCGAGGATTATGCTCCTCTTTATACCAATTTGGAGGAGAAGGAGCTGCTCATTAACAACCTCAAGTTCTGGGGTGTGGATGATAACGGTGAATTATCTGAGGCGTTCTCTGTGCTCGGAAATTACTTTGACGGATCGGCAACCATTGGACAGGGAGGCGCGTACAGCGCGAAGATCGAGAATCTCTTTGAGAATGATCGGTTCTGCGCGGATTTGGAGACCCTCTTTGCCTACAAGAACGGTGGCTATTATCAGGCGGCAGGCGATACAAGAGACTTTGCCGTTGGTTATGTCAAGGGCGGGGCTGAGCTTGCGGAGCTGTACAGCGATCAGTACGAAGTCGTTGTGGTAGAAAGACCCACGCTTAAGGCAGAGGAAGCGTATTCCGACATGTTTGGTGTTTGCGCTTATAGCTCGGATGCCGCTCGGTCCGTGGAGATTTTGACGCATTTGAATACCAACGAGGAATTCCGCAACTTGATTCTGTACGGCATTGAGGGTACTCACTACAATCTGCGTCAGGTCAGAGTGGACGGAGAGTCCGCATCCAGCGATGAGGACGGGGAGACCTTTAAGGTCGTTGAGCGCCTGTTGATCGGAACCGAAGAGGAGTATAAGATGTCGGTCCATAAGACAGGAAATGAGCTTTTGGCTTATCCCGAGGAGGGAACGGCAGCCCCCAATGTCAATGATTACAGTGTAATCCAGAACCGTGACGCAAAGGTTGATCTATATGCGGGATTCACCTATACGAACGGTGCCGATGATATGCGAGCGATCAAGGAATTGTCCGAGGGTATTCTCAATGATTTCTTGAGTGCGACCGACTTTGCCGCATTTTTGAGCGGTGCTAAGGCAACCGTCAAGGGTTCCACTGCGGTAACCAATATGCTGTCGAGCGAAAAGGATGCGAAATCCTTGCAGAACGCTCTTGCCACGTGGATAACGAATAATAGGTTTAACAAGTAATTTGAATCACATAAAGCGATGAAATCCGCCGTTTTGTTCGGCGGATTTCATCGTTTCAAGCACTGTTTGGAGGGAGGATATATGGCAGGATTGCCTGACTATTGTATTTGGGATTTTAACGGAACGATTTTGGATGATGTGGGCGTCGGGATCGCTTCGGTCAATCATTTGCTTACGGAGCGAAAGCTGCCGTTGATTGAAAGCGAGGAGGCGTACCGTCGAGTGTTTCGGTTTCCGATTCGTTCCTATTATGAGACTCTTGGCTTTGATTTTGAAAAGGAACCCTACGAAGTGATTGCTCCTCTTTGGGTCGAACAATATATGAAACGGGTGAAAGATGCGGAACTGTATGAGGGAGTTCTTGACGTATTAAAGGGATTCCGCAACATGGGGATTCGGCAGGTGGTCCTTTCCGCCACCGAGCGAACCATGTTAGAGGGTCAGCTTTCCACTCTTGGAATTGACGGGTTTTTTGAAGAGATTCTTGGGCTTGATAATATCCATGCGGCGTCGAAGCTTGCTTTGGCAAGAGATTGGCGGGAGCGACATCTGAATGAAGCGGTGATGTTTTTGGGAGATACCGATCATGATTATGAGACCGCAAGAGAAATGGAGGCGGACTGCTATTTGATCGCAGGTGGTCACCAATCGATGGAATATTTGCAAAAAATGACAGTTCCTGTGTTCGAAAACGTGACGGAATTTTATATGGAATTTAAGAAAAAGTGTCGAAATTAGTGTAATTCTGTTACTTCTTGAATTGGCTTTGCATTAAAACAGTGTTGGATTTTTGCATTGCTCATTTTTTGAGGAAAATATGGCAATTATTCGGTTTCTGCGCCGGGGCTTGATTTTCTCCTTATATTGTTGTGTTGTTATGTTAATAAACAAAAAACTTTGGGAGGATTTTTTATATGCTTGAACAGTTGAAGCAAGAGGTCTTGAAGGCGAATTTGGCACTTCGTGATTATGGATTGTTACGCTTATCTGGGGAATGCCTCAGGCATTGATCGTGAAAGCGGCTTGGTTGTCATCAAATCCTCGGGCGTCGGATATGACGTGATGCGTGCGGAGGATATGGTTGTTCTCGACCTGAACGGAAATGTGGTAGAGGGCGATTTAAATCCCTCGTCCGATGCGCCTACTCATTTGGAATTGTATCGCAATTCCCCCGAGATCGGCGGCGTGGTACATACCCATTCGATTTATGCAACCGCCTTTGCTCAGGCGCATAAGGCTCTTCTCGCGTTGGGAATGACTCACGCAGATCATTTTTACGGCGACGTGCCCTGTACCCCTGACATGACCCAAGAGGAGATCGACGGGGAGTATGAGCAGACCACGGGAAAGGTTATCGTTCGTACCTTTGAGGGGAAGAATCCACCGTTCCGAGGTTAAGAAAATCGTCATGGAGACGGGAGCACTCTCCAAGCTGCCTTCGGTGATTGACGAAATGGGAGAGTATCACCGTCTGGGCATGATCTGTGACGAAAATACCTATGTCGTAGCGGGAAAGCGTGTGGAAGAGAACAGTTTTCACTAAAAAGGAACGTACCATATTTCCCCTTTTTAATATAAAAAATGAAACCCATCGGTGGCGCAGCAGCCGTCCGATGGGTTTCTTCCTTAGACAAAAACCATGAAATTAAAGCAAAACAAAGCGTAGAACGAAAATAATTATCTTGAATAAAAGTTTTGGAGGCTTGGAACCTTTTTCAAAAGGTTCCAAAAACGCGTCCTCGCGTCCCCGCGTCCCCGCGTTCCTCGCGTCCTTATCTCCCGTTGATGAGGTCGGACATGTTGTAGAGTCCCGCAGGCTTACCGGTCATGTAGATCGCCGCCTTTAGGGCGCCGTTCGCGAAGATCTCGCGAGAGGTGGCGGTATGGGTCAAGGAAACGATCTCCTGGTTTCCAGCAAAAATCACCTCGTGTTCGCCCACGATGGTTCCGCCGCGGATCGAGTGAATGCCGATCTCCTTCGGCTCTCTCTTGGCACGTGCCGCGTGGCGGTCGTATGTGTATTCGGTTTCCTCCCGTTCCTCTGAAAGGGCATCGGCGATCATCAGTGCCGTACCGCTGGGGGCATCCAGCTTTTGATTGTGGTGCTTTTCGATGATCTCTACGTCAAAGCTCTCACCAAGGGTGCGCGCGGCGGTCTTGGCAAGCTCGATGAGAAGGTTAATCCCGATGGACATATTGCCCGAAAAGAATACGGGGACAGACAGGGAATATTCCCTCATCAGCTCCTTTTCCTCTTCGGTGTGACCCGTGGTTGCCACCACCAAGGCCGTGCCTGTTTTCTTGGCATAGGCGAGAAGAGAGGGGAGGGATGTGTGGTGGGAAAAATCAATGATCACATCGGATTTCCCGGGAAATTCCTCGATGGTTTGATAGACGGGGAAATCGCAGACGGGGGCTACGGAATCGGCATTGATGTCCACGCCCGCTACGATCCGACAATTTTTGTGATCGGCGGCGGCTTTGACCATCGCCTGACCCATTCGCCCTCCGCAACCGCATAGAATAAAATTGGTCATGTTTTTGAATCCTTTCTTTTCGATCCTCAGATTTCGAGCATCAAAGGAGTCCGTGCGCTTTCATGGCATTCAAAAGTTTTTCTTTATTGGCATCCTCCATTTCACACAGAGGCAGACGCATTTCTGCGTCGCACCATCCAAGCTCTGCCATGGCGGTCTTGACGGGGACGGGGTTGACCTCACAGAAGAGGGCGTTGATCAGGCGCAGATACTTGAGCTGGAGCTCGGTAGCACCGTGGTAGTTATTATCAAGGCAAAGCTTGACGATCTCGTGGGTCTCCTTGGGCATGACGTTGGAAAGCACCGAAATGACGCCCTTTCCCCCGAGAGACATAATGGGAACGATCTGGTCGTCGTTGCCGGAATACACATCCAAAGAGTCACCGCACTCGGCAATCAGCTCGGCAATGGCGCTGATGTTCCCCGATGCTTCCTTGACAGCCACGATACGCTCGTGCTTGGCAAGCTCACGGTAGACGGGCAGGGTGATGTTACAGCCCGTGCGGGAAGGGACGTTATAGAGAATAATCGGCTTGTCGGTTTTTTCCGCCGTTTCGAGAAAGCTCTTGATCAGACCCTTGGGGGTTGCCTTGTTATAGTAGGGAGTAACCAGGAGGAGGGCATCCGCGCCGACCTCGCAGGCATATTGGGAAAGCTCGATCCCGTAAGCGGTATCGTTGGAGCCGGTTCCCGCAATGACGGGGACACGTCCCGCAACCTTTTCCACCACGTATTTCATGCACTCGCAGTGCTCCTCGTGGGTAAGGGTTGCCGCCTCGCCCGTGGTTCCCGCTACGACGATGGCATCGATGCTGTTTTTGATTTGATCCTCGATGATATTTCCGAAGCTTGCGTAGTCGATGACTCCGTTCTTAAAGGGTGTGATGATTGCGGTGGCTGCTCCCGTAAATACGGTTGATTTGAATTTGCTCATGATTTTGGTTCCTTTCGGCAAAGAATTTGAAGAAATCCATATAAAAATAAAAAAACCGGTTGAAAACCAGCTGAAATTGTACTATAATATAAGGGATAGAATCCGCTTATTTTAAGCAATAACAGATAGCTCTCCATCAAGTTCATGATGACAGTCCGACGGCTATGAACCGAACGGACCAGCGCACACGTCCACCGCAACGTATACCTTCGGCATCGTATCCTTGGGGACCGTCTCAAACGGTTGCGGCAACCTCGACGGAACACAGTGGTACAACGCACCTCTATCATAATTATATGTATCTTTTCCATAATGATAGCATATCGGGGGCATGATGTCAAGAGCTTTTTTTGATTTTTTGTGTAAAAGAGAGAGGAAACATAAAAAATGGTGATTGTCAACGAAAAGAAGCCCACCGAGCTGAAAACCTCGGATTTTTATTACGATCTGCCAAAGGAGCGGATCGCTCAGCACCCCGCAGAGAGAAGGGATCATTCCCGACTCATGGTGTTGGATCGTGAAGCGGGAACGCTTCGCCACCGCCACTTTTACGATATATTAGATGCCCTCCGTCCTGAAGACGTGTTGGTCATCAACGATTCCAAGGTCATTCCCGCCCGTCTGTACGGACACATGGAGGGAAGAGAGGAGGCGGGGCTTGAGCTTCTTTTGCTTCGTCAAAGAGATTTAGATACGTGGGAATGTCTGGTCAAGCCCGGAAAGCGGGCGAGGCTTGGCTCCCGCGCGGTCTTCGGAAACGGACTGCTCCTGAGTGAGGTGGTGGATATCGTAGAAGAGGGAAATCGTATTCTTCGGTTTACATATGATAACACCCGTTACGAAAATATTTATGAGGTGCTGCACGAGGTGGGCATGATGCCTCTGCCGCCCTATATTACCGAGCAGTTAGGGGACAATTCCCGTTATCAGACCGTCTATGCCCGTGAGGAGGGATCGGCGGCGGCACCTACGGCGGGCTTGCATTTTACCCCCGAGCTATTGGAAAAAATCAAGAAAAAGGGAGTCGCCATCGCACCCGTCATGCTTCACGTGGGACTGGGGACCTTCCGCCCCGTCAAGGCGGAACGCATCGACGAGCATGTGATGCACACTGAGTTTTTCTCAGTCCCCGAGGCGAGCGCCGCTCTGATCAACGAGCGAAAGGCGAAGGGAGGAAGATTGATCTGCGTGGGGACCACCTCCTGCCGAACCATTGAAAGCGTGGCAAGGGAGGATGGAACGATTCCCGCTTTGTCGGGAGACACGGGCATCTTTATCTATCCCGGGTATCGTTTCAAGGCAGTGGACGCGCTGATCACCAATTTTCACCTGCCCGAGAGTACACTGCTGATGCTGGTATCGGCATTCTACAATCGAGAAAAGGTGATGGAGGCATACGAGGTGGCGGTGAGGGAAGAATATCGGTTCTTCTCCTTTGGCGACGCGATGCTGATTGTTTGAATAAAACGGCGGGGATTCTTGCGAAAAGAACGGAGTCACATGATGATGACAGAAAAAAGTAAAGTGCTTGCCGTGGTGGGACCTACGGCGGGCGGAAAGAGTGCCTTGGCACTTGCGTTGGCGAAGGAATGGGGCGGAGAGATCATCTCCTGCGACTCGATGCAGGTCTATCGGGGCATGGACATCGGAACAGCCAAGCCCAGCGCTGCCGAGCAGGCAGAGGTTTGTCACCACATGATCGACGTGGTAGAGCCCGATGAGGACTTTTCCTGCGCCGATTACGTCATAGAGGCGGCAAAGACCATTGAGGAATGTGTCGGACGAGGAAAATTGCCCATTCTTTGCGGAGGTACGGGACTTTATTTGGATGCTTTGCTTCGCAAAAACGATTTCGCACCCGATACTGCTGATTCGGCGGTGCGGCAGGAGCTTTCCGACTATGCAAAGGCGAACGGCGCGCTTGCGTTGCATGAGCTGCTTCGGGAAATTGATCCCCAAAGCGCCGCAAAGACCCATCCCAACAATATAAAGCGGGTGATCCGCGCCATTGAGATCTATCGGGTCTCGGGAATTACAAAGACCGAGCTGGATCGCCGTTCCCTGGAGGGAGGCGATCGATACGATGCCCGTGTGGTGGGGATTCGCTACGCTGACCGAGACATTCTCTACCGACAGATCGACAAGCGGGTAGATCAGATGATCGAGGAGGGACTCCTTGAGGAAACCCAAGGGCTTATGGAGGCGGGAGTGTTCGAAAAGAACCGCACGGCGGCGCAAGCCATTGGATATAAAGAGATCCTGCCCTATTGTCGGGGAGAGAGTTCCCTTGCAAAAGCGACGGACGCACTCAAAATTGCCACCCGTCGCTATGCCAAGCGGCAGATGACTTGGTTCGGTGCCAAGCCCTATGTTCGTTGGGTAGAGGCTGTGGAGGACGGACGACAAAAAACATTTGAAGAGATTGTAAATAATGCGAAAGAGCTCTTTCGAAACCCTTAAATCTATGGTAAAATAATGGGGAAGGAGCGAATCGGTCAAGGATAAGGGGGGATGGCATGAAACGCAAAATGGTTGGACAGCACATGGTGCTGGGACTGATTTTCGTGCTGATCGCCTGCTATACCCTATACCATTTGGCAGGATTTTTTGATACCGAAATGAAGACCTACGCGGTCGGTGTGACCTCCGAATCGAAGGAGATCGGAGGGGTTGGATACCTGTTTCGGGATGAGACCGTTCTTTCCTCTTCCTATGGTGGTGTGGTAGATTATCAGGTTGAAGATGGCGTGAAGGTCGGAGAAGGACAGCATCTTGCCCGTGTGTACCAAGGGGGAGACGAGGCGGATCGGCAAAGAATCCGTGAGCTGGATGCGCGGATTGAGCTATTGGAAGAGAGCCTCAAGACGGGGGCTGCCATTCTTGATCCCCTTACGCTTCGGGAGGAGATCCGTGCCGAATATCTTTCCTTGATGAATCTGCTGGCAGAGGGGAACGCGGTAGATATTCCCGAAGGAGCCGATGAGCTGCTTAAACAAATGAATCGCATGGACGTTTTGGTCAACGAAAAAGAGGCGGTGTGTTATGAAACCCTGTCCGCTCTTCGTGAGGAGAGAAAAGCCATTCTGGGTGATGCGGGCGAAGCCAAGAACTACTATGCCCAGCAGAGCGGATATTTCTATGCTTATACCGACGGATGCGAGGAATGGTTTACCATGGATGCCGCCTCGGAGGAGAATCTGAACGAGGATGCCTTTTACCGATTGGTTTCCGATGCGCAGAACGCGAGAGAAAAGGAAAGCGCGTTTGGTAAGCTCTGCCGAAGCAGCGAATGGAGACTGGTTCTTCCTGTCTCCCAAGAGGACCGTGCGCTATTTGCGGTGGGGCAGGTGTATCCTGCCACCTTCGGAAATGGAGTTGCCGACATTCCTCTGACCTTGGAGTTCGCAAAGGATGCGCCCAAGCACGGACAAGTTCTTTTGGTATTCAGCGCTGATCGGATGCCCGAAGGGTTCACCTTTGATCGCTGCCAGAGTGTCAGCATGGAGGTGGCACGTACCGAGGGGCTTTACGTTCCCAAAAACGTGGTGGTTCGAGAAGAGGACGGATACGGTGTGTATATTCTGCGGGGCAGCGTAGTGCGGCTTCGTTACGTGGAGATTCTTTATGAGGGCAGTGATTACTATCTTGTAAAGGCCCACGTGGAACATGAGGACGGGAAAGCCTATCTCGCGGCAAATGATCTGATTATCTTGAACGGAAGAAATTTGTTTGACGGAAGGGTCATGGACTGACATGAGTTTTGAGTATATTAAGAAAAACACGGAAGGGATTCTCGAGAAGATTCGAGGTGCCGAGCGGCTGGCAGGTCGAGCCGAAAATGAGGTTTCTATGATCGCCGCCGTCAAGTATGCCGCTCCCGAGGAGATCGAGTGTCTTGTCAACGATCTCGGTGTTCGCGATCTGGGAGAAAACCGTGTACAACAGCTTCTCTCGCACTACGAGGCGCTGGGCGGGCGGTCGGACGTCAGGTGGCATTTTATCGGGACCCTGCAGACAAATAAGGTGAAATACATCATTGATAAGGTGGCAATGATCCACTCGGTGGATTCCTTGAAGCTGGCGGCAGAGATTGACCGTCAGGCGAAAAAAAAGGGAATCGTGATGGATGTGCTGGTGGAGATCAACGGAGGAGCGGAGGAAGCCAAGAGCGGTGTACTCCCCGAGGAGGCGGAGTCCCTTTGCCGAGAAATTTCCGCTTTGTCCTCTCTTCGCCTTTGCGGATTCATGACAATGGGGCCGAAATTTGAAAAAAAAGAAGAATATTTAAAATATTTTGAACAAACTTCCGCTCAAGTCCTTGACATTTGGACAAAAAAACTGCATAATATAGGTAGACCCATTTTGTCGATGGGCATGAGCGAAAGCTTTGATGCCGCCATTTTGGCGGGAGCCGATTTTGTACGAGTCGGTCGCGCTCTTTTCGTGAAGGAATGAAAAAGAGATCAAAAAGATGTCAAAAATAAAAAATATATAAATTCGGAGGATGCTATGTTAAAATTCAAAAAAGGATCGGATAACTACGATTACAACGACGAGAAGTACTATCCCGGTGAAAACGCAGGATTTGACGAGGAGTACGCTGAGGCAGAGGACAACGCATTCGGTATGGGAATGCAGGATCCCGCTCCCGTGGAGGCAGCTCCCTCGTTTGGCGCTCCCGCTGTAAACGCGGTGAAGATTGTCAATCCCAAGGAGTATAAGGAAGCTCCCGAAATTGCCAACCTGCTGATGAATGGCAATACCGTGCTTCTGAACATTGAAAGCATTGCCAAGGATCAGGCGATCAGCCTTTTGGCATATCTGGCAGGTGCCGTACACGTTTCCGGCGGTATGATGACCAAGGTCAGCAAGACTACGCTGGTTCTGGCTCCCAAGAATATCGACGTAAGCAGCATCGAGGCAATGGTCAGCGATAACTGATCATAAAGGGAGGGGATCGGTTTTTCATCGCAAGCTTTCTGCGAGGATAGCCGATCCTCCCTTGCTTTTCACTGAGACGGCTATATGCCGAAAGGAGGATATATTTGGCATACGTGTTGCATATTGTATCCACCGTAGTGGTTCTGCTGCTCTCCGCGGTTCAGCTTGCCATGCTACTACGGGCGATCTTGTCCTGGTTTATCATGGATTCCAATCGGTTTACCGATTTTTTATATGGGATTACCGAGCCCTTTATCTATCCCGTCCGTTTGCTGTTTGAACGGCTGGGATGGTTTCAAAATCTTCCCATTGATATTTCCTTTATGGTGACCTACCTTCTCCTGTCCCTTGTGACTATCTTTTTATAATGAACAGAAGAGAAGAAGAGGAAGCTCGGAGACTTTTGGCAAGGATTTCGGATCTCCTTGAAAGAGCCGAGCGGGGAGAGCTGGCGGTCACCCTTTTTTTGTCTCCCTTTGAGCGGGTTTGTGCCGAGCGATATCTAAGAGGACAGGGAGCAAGCTTCGCTTCCTTTGGCGGATATGCCGATGCGGAACGGCAGAGAATTTATCTGTTGCCGGATTATATGGATGGGGAAAAGGCGATTTCTGAGCTTTTGGAGGAATTTGCCTTACCTTCCCGGATTGTAACGCTTCGAATCAAGGGAAGCGGTTATCGAAAACTGGGACATAGAGATTTTTTGGGCGCGCTTTTGGGGTTAGGGCTTGAGAGAAGTGTGCTTGGTGACATTATGGTCAACGAGGAAGGAACGGAAGCCTTCCTTTTTTGCGAAGAGACCATCGCTGATTTTTTGGAAGCCGAAATGAAGACGGTGGCAAACGATAAGGTGCGTCTTTGCCGTGTAAGGGCAGAGGACTATGAATTGCCTCTGCGTCGGACCCTGCCGATCTTGGATACGGTGGCATCCCCCAGACTCGACTCTGTGGTGGCATCGCTTTGCGGACTTTCCCGAGAAAAGGCAAACGGGACTGTATGCGCGGGGCTTGTGGAATTAAACTTTGAAAGTGAGGATCGCCCGGATCGTTTGGTTTCCTCGGGAGCTGTGATCTCGGTCAGAGGCTTCGGGAAATATCGAATTTTATCGGTGGAGGAGCATACCAAGAAGGGTAGGGTTCGCCTGCTGGCGGAAAAGTATCTATAAAGGGCGAGAAAGAATATGTGGATTTGGCTTTGTGTAATTGCGGGGACTGTGATCTTGGACCAGCTGACTAAGTGGCTGGCGGTTGCGTTTTTAATGGGGAAGGACTCTTTTGTTCTCATTCCCTCGGTGTTCCGCTTTACTTACGTGGAAAATGACGGAGCGGCATTTGGAATGCTGGACGACCACCGTTGGATATTTATGGTGATCTCTACCGTTGCGATTGTGGGACTTTTGGTGTTCCTTTTGAAATTTGCGCCCGATTCCCGTTGGGTCAAGGTTGGACTTGCCTTGATCATCGGAGGCGGAATCGGAAATATGATCGACCGTGTAGCGCTTGGCTACGTCATTGATTTCCTCGATTTCTGCGCCTTTCCGAATCTGTGGCCCTGGGTATTCAATTTGGCGGACTCCTTTGTTTGCGTGGGCGGAGGTATTGTGTTCGTTTGGTGCGTGGTGTCGTTGATAAAGGAAGTTCGAGATAATCGCGCAAAGGGAAAAGAGGAGATCTCCTCTGACGGAGAGAATCTATGATTGACAGAGACGAGATCCTTGAACCCTCGGAGGAGGGGATCGAGCTTTTGGCAGGGCCCTCCGATGAGGGAAAACGGGCGGATGCCTTTTTCGCCGAACACACCGATCTGACCCGATCGGCGGTGGTTCGTCTTTTGGAGAAAGGCAATATTCATGTAAACGACGCTGTGCCCGATAAGAAGTATAAAATGAAAGCGGGGGACCTCTGTACGGTACTCCTTCCCGAAAGCGTGCCTTCGGAGGCTTTGCCCGAGGACATTCCTTTGGACGTAATCTATGAGGACGACGATCTCGTCGTGGTGAATAAGCCAAAGGGAATGGTGGTGCATCCCGCCCCCGGAAACCCCGCGGGAACTCTTGTGAACGCTCTGTTATATCATTGTAAGGGGAGCCTTTCGGGGATCGGAGGGGTCATTCGTCCGGGGATCGTTCATCGGATCGACAAGGACACCGAGGGGCTTTTGGTGGTGGCGAAGAATGACCGAGCGCACCTGCACTTAGCCGAGCAGATCAAGACCCACGAAGTTCGAAGAGTATATTATGCGATTGCCCATGGGAATTTCCGCGAGGAAAGAGGCACAGTGGATGCTCCTATCGGTCGGCATCCCGTGGATCGCAAGAAAATGACGGTAATCCGTGACCCCGAACGGAGAGCCAGGGAGGCAGTAACCCATTGGACGGTAATGGAGCGCTACGGCGCTTTCACCCTCGTGCGGTGTGAGCTGGAAACGGGACGAACCCACCAAATTCGGGTACATCTGTCTCATATTGGGCATCCCCTTATGGGAGATACTCTCTACGGAGGGGGAAGGAGTCGTTTTGAGACACAGCACAAGAAGTGGATCGATGGTCAGTGCCTTGTGGCATGCGAATTAACCTTTTCCCATCCTGCCGACGGCAGGGAACTGCATTTTCGGGTTCCCATGCCTGAGAGCTTTTGTGAGCTTCTTCGGATCCTAAGGCATGAGTGCCAATAAGAAAATGACGGAGAATTTACATTCTCCGTCATTTTTATGTTCATTCAATTATTCCTGTGTCGATTCAACGGTGGATGCCTTTTTCTTTCGCTTGGCGCTGATGATCCAAAGGGTCGAGACAAACACAACGATACCGAGGCTGATCCACTGAGAGGTGGAGAACAGAGCGACACCGCGCTCCTTGTCTCCTCTGAAGAATTCAAGAGTAAAGCGAAGAGCCGCATAGCCAATGGCATAAATCCTCGTGCAAAGATAGGGAATCCTTTTTCCCTTAAAGAAGGCAATCATCAAAGAGCCAAAGAGCAGGAAGAGACATGCGGATTCGATGAGCTGAATGGGAAGCAGCGGGACACCTAAGGGAGTGGAGCCTGCGGAAACCGTGTAGGTGTGGCTCAGAGGTCCATCATATTCCATTCCGTAGCAGCAGCCGGCGAAGAAGCAGCCGATTCTGCCGAAGGCATGTCCAAGGGGTACTACCGTGGCATAAACCTCTACGTAATGCTCCAACTTCAATTTGAATTGCTTGATGTAGATGAAGAGACCGAGGGCACCGCCGAGCAGTCCTCCGTAGAACACAAAGCCTCCCTTGATGATCGAGAAAAGAACATCTTCGGCGGGATAAATCCGGAAGAGCTCAATGATCTCAGGAAGAGTCACCGCCAAAAAAAGAAGCTTAGCGCCGAGAATGGCGCCGATCATGGTGTATACGGCGGAGCAGACCATGTCGAAGAGTTCGATCTTTCGCTTCCTGCAAATCAGGACCGCCACCGCCGCCGCGCATACGATACCCAAATAAAACAAGAGACCATATAGGGGGAGGTCCCATTTTAATATCTTTATATTCATAAATGATCCTTTAAAAATAAACTTCAACACAAAACAGACCCATTTAAAACGAAAACGTTAAATAGGTCTGTTTAGTGCCAACTTGTGTGAATTAGGAGAACATATTAGCGAGACCGTTCGCTGCGTTCTCAAGCTCGTTTTCTGCTGCAGTAACGCAGATAACGCAAAGACCACAAGTAAAGAAGGAGATAGCAGCGAATACTACGGCGATGATACCGATAACCAGACCAGCGGTTGCAACACCCTTGGGCTGTCCGTTTGCCTTCAGCTTCTTGCCGCCAACTACGGAGAGAACCAATCCAACGATAGCAACGGGGAGACCGATTACGCACAGCCATGCACTAACAGGACCAAATGCGAAAACGATAGCCACGATACCGAGGATCAATCCAGCAATTGCCTGACCCTTTCCCATGTTCGTATACCCCTTTCATAGATTTTTTGCGTGGAAACGCAAAGAAGTTATCCGCTCCATGTTGCCATTTCACGAATACTTTTTAATTTTAACACAGAATCTTCACAATGTCAATACTTTTTCTTAAAATTGTAGAAAATCGTCAAAGTTTGTTTTCTATGCACAAAAACAGATTTTATTCTACACCGATTATATGCTTTTCTGTGAAGGAATAGAATCTGTAAGGGGAAACTGGGAAAGGAAGCAGATAGAAATTAAGGGGTCATTCCTGACAGGGAGAGCGGCGGGTTCCCCGAGGGTCGTAGCTTGGGTTGAAGGCGTAGAAGTTTTTGGAGTCGAGATGGTCCTGCGCAATCCTCATGGCATCGCCGAAGCGTTGGAAGTGAACGATCTCCCGTTCTCTGAGAAATTTAATCGGGTCTCTTACGTCGGGATCGTCGGTCAGACGAAGAATGTTGTCGTAGGTCGTTCTCGCCTTTTGCTCTGCCGCAAGGTCCTCATGAAGGTCGGTGAGGAGGTCGCCCTTGACGCCCACGTATTTCATATCAAAGGGGGTGCCCGAGGCGGCGACGGGATAGAGTCCCGTGGTATGGTCTACAAAGTAGGTGGCAAAAGGGGTTCCCGCGATCTGATCGGGTGTCAGGTCACGGGTCAGCTGATAGAGAATTGCCGCT
>JAZSIF010000026.1:0-33678 GCA_045533675.1 Eubacteriales bacterium
CGACCACCTATATCTCTTGACCGCCTTTTTTGCTCTCTTCATCTTTACCTCGGTCTTTAATTGCTTCCACGCGCGAAGCGACCGCCTGCGTCTCTTTGCGGGGCTCTCCAAAAACAAAGGATTTCTCCTGATCATGGGCGCCATCTGTGTCCTACAGATTTTGTTCGTCTATTTGGGAGGACCCGTATTGCGAACCGTCCCCTTGACTGCCGCAGAGCTTGTATTCACCCTGGATTTGTCCCTTTTGGTCTTTCCCGCCGAGCTTTTGCGGAAGCTAATTTGGCGACTTAGCGGGCACCAGGATGGCTTTTAGCCAAAGCGTGTTTCCTTTTTCTTCCGCAAATATGAATAAAAGTTTACGGCGGTACGATTCCCTCGTAAACTTTTTTCTTTTCCCCATCATATATTTTCCCCAACCTTGACAAACGGAACAAAAAAATATATAATAAATAAAGCAAACTTCGTAAGGAGGTCCTTATGATTCCAAAAAAAATATCCCTCTGTCTTTGCCTGTTGCTCGTCCTCTCCCTCCTTTTTTGTTCCTGCGGGGGAGATACGGAAGAACCCGAGGACACCAACGAGGGACCCGTTACGCATACCGTCACCTTCGATTCTCAAGGCGGCACCCCCGTTCCCTCAATCTTCGTAATCCATGGCTCCGCCATTTCAGAGCCCCCAAAGCCAACCCGCGAAAACAGTGTATTTGATGGCTGGTATCTGGGCAATGTCAAATGGGATTTCACCCGATCGGTCCGCGAGGACACGACGCTGGTCGCCAGGTGGTCCGACCCCTCGGCAACCTTTGAATATAAGATCAACAGTGAAACCAACGAAGCCGCCGTCGTAGCAATCAAGGGAAGCATCACCACGTCCGAGCTGATCATTCCCTCCACCTACAAGGGGTTTCCTGTCACCGCCATCGGCGATGAGGTGTTCAAAAATAACCTTGCGGGCATTGTACAAAAGATCTTCCTGCCCTCCACCATCAAATCGGTGGGCGCGGACGCCTTTTCTGGTTGCGAAAATATCCACATCGATCTTTCCACCGCGGTGCTCACAGAAGTTGGGGAATTCGCCTTTGCCAACTGCAATCTCCTCGGCGGCGTTCTTCTCGGCGAGGGGCTGACCGAGCTTCCCGCTTATGCGTTCATGAACTGCTCGTCCTTAACCTTCGTCTATCTCCCCTCCACGCTCACACGCATTGACGAGAGCGTGTTTGACGGCTGTGAGACACTTTCCACGATCCTCATTCCCTCCTCCGTAGAGGAGATCGGACACGGGGCATTCAGCGACTGCGATTCCCTTTCCACCCTGTTCTTTGGGGGAACACAGGAGGAGTTTGATCTTCTCATGACCCGCACGAACCAAAGCTTCAACAAGCCCCTCTTGGACTTGAAGGAAGAGGTCATTCTCTATTCCGAAACCGAACCCTCCGGGGAGGGTAACTACTGGCACTATGACGATACCCACACTCCGAAGCTGTGGTAATCGACTGTTAGGAGGCAATTTTGAGCAAACCGTGTAATCAAAAAAACTGTCAGAAGAAAACGTCCATCGGCGGACAGGCCCTCATTGAGGGAATTATGATGCGAGGTCCGCGGATGACCGCCATGGCGGTGCGTAACCCCGATGGACAGATCGTCCTCGAAAAGGAAGAGACCGCTGCCGCGGGGAAAAGCAAGTTAGCAAAGCTCCCCATCATTCGAGGGGTAGTCAATTTCATCGCGTCCATGCGTGTGGGCTACAAATACCTCATGCGCTCAGCGGAGATCGCCATGCCCGAGGAGGTTACAGGCAAAAAGGCAGCCTCGGAGGAAGCCCCCCCCGAGCAACCCGCAGAAAACAAAATCGAAAAGAAAAAGAAGGAAAGCTCCCTCTTGATGAATGTCATTATGGTGGTTGCGACCGTTCTCGGCGTTGCCCTTGCCATCGGGCTTTTCATCATGCTCCCCTCCTTTATCTACAAATGGTGCGCCGATTGGATGCCTTTCCTTTCCCCCAAGCACCCTGCTCTTCGCTCCCTGGTCAAATCCGCCTTTGAGGGACTTTTGAAGATCGCCGTTTTGGTTGGCTATATGCTTTTGGTCCGTCTGATGAAGGACATCAAGCGCACCTTCCAGTATCACGGCGCCGAGCATAAGACCATCTTCTGCTATGAGCACGGAAAAGAGCTAACGGTCGAGAACGTACGGGGTGAGCGCCGCTTCCACCCCAGATGCGGAACCTCCTTTCTCATTCTCATGCTCATCGTGGGCATCTTTATTTCCTTCCTCATCGACCCCATCAGCCTGCTTATTTTCGAGCGAGTCCCCCCAACCTGGTTGCGTGCGCTCATTCGTCTGTTGCTTCTCCCCTTAATGATGGGCGTGGGCTACGAGATGATCAAGCTGGCAGGCAAGCACGATAATCTCTTCACCCGTATCATCTCCGCTCCCGGCATGTGGCTCCAACGCATCACCGTCATGGAGCCCGACGACGACATGATCGAATGCGCCTTGACAGCCTTTAAGGAGGTTATTCCAAAAGAGGATTCGGAAAGTTAGTTAAATGGTTTAGGTCAGCCCTGCTCCTCCGCTTCGCTTATTCATAATCAAAGAAATCCGTTGATCACACAGCATGATATGCACTCCAAAAGTGTCTAACTTTTGGGGTGCATATCACTCGACGGGATAGGTTTTTTCCCATTTTTCCATAAGAGTCGTTCCGCCCCAAATGGCGGACTTGCTGACTCCCCTCAATTTCAACGGTATCTTTTTTATAGTCATAGTTTTCCAAAAATCAAAAGCAGGCTGTCCCGCTCATGCAGGACAGCCCTCATTTTTACTGCATTTTCTGAATACCGGACTCGGTAATTGTCAATTCCATGTTCATGACCGCGCCAAAAGCGATATAATTCTGTCTCGTCTCTTCGTTTTGCGTGTCACTTTCGCTTGCCCAACGCTCGTTCAGGGAACGCAGGATCTCGGACTCTTCCTCGGCGCTCAATTCCATTTCGGTGCCCAAGGGGTCCTTTTTGGGAGTGGTCTGACCGTCTGCGTAGACAGCATCCCGTATGGTCTTAGCGGCAACGGAGGAGCCAAGGGTCTCATTCACAAAATCCGCCTCGCTGATTCCCATAGCCCCTTCTTCACCAAAGACCGAATCGCCTTCATTCAGCGACGCGTTCATCGCAAGGTTGGTCAGGTGGGAAACGGCATTCGCCTCTGCCTCAAATTCCTCGCGGGTCATGTCCTCACCCATAACGGACAGATTGGTGAACATAGAAGACATCATGTTGGCAGAAGCCTCTGCGTTTTCCTCGGGAACGCCGTTGGCGATCATCGCGCCGGGCTTTGCCATGGCTCCAAGAACCTTCGCGGAGGTCGTGTCCAAGGATTTCATCAGCGTGTTTACGCTCTCTTTTACAGACGTTTCTCCATTTGCCGCTTCCAATACACGAATGGTGTCACTCATGGACGCCATCACCTGTCCATAGGACTGTTTTTTCGCTCCGTCTATCACCGATTCGGCAATCTCGACTGCCTCCAACGAGGAAATTCCCATGGAATCCATAAAGTTCTCGGATTCCAGCATTGCCATTACCAGATGCTCCACGTTTTGGCTTCCCACCGTCTCGGTGACCTTCAAAAGGTCCAATACATTGCCAAGGCTTCGGATCGAATCGGCGGCAACAAAGTCATCGGATTTCACCAGATCTGCCACAGCGGAAAATGCCGCCGCCAGATCCACGGCTTCCTTGTCCGCGTCGGCAACTCGGTCGGAATCCAATTCTATTTGATCCAAATGTGCGGAGCTCGCGCCAAATCCGTCGCCCATCGACTCAATGCCAATTTGTAAAAATACACCCACCAAACCATCTAACCGACCATTGCCCAATAGGGTTTTCAGCATAGAGGTGGAGAATTCGGTGTTCTGAAACAACTGAATGGGATCGTTCTCGATCGATTCCCACGCATCTGCCTCGACTGCCTCGGCGATCAGCCCAAACAGCGTCGGAACGTCCTCCTTCACCGTATCGTAGGTCGAATCCGATAACACCTCCAATACGGGAGACAGGAAGGAATCCTCCTCTCCGTCGGAGGGGCTCGCCAGACCCATAAATTCTTCTCCCTTATCCCATTGCTCACAAGCAGAGCCGCAGAACTCAGGGATCAGAACGGGAAGCAGATCGGTGTTTGAAAATTTATCTCCAACCCCGCGAATCTTCTCCGCCGCCAACGCCTTGTCGGCACCGTCCTCGGAAAGGTAGGAGAAGGCGTCTCCCGCCGCGCTGAAAAAGCTGATCTCCCGTCCAAGATTGACGGAATGTCCACCAACGGTACAGGTAAGAAGCGCGTCGGAAATAGGCTTGCCACCCAAATAATATACGGTCTTAGAGCCCGCGTTATTGGCGACGGCATCTACCACCTCTACCACGGTCGCCATCCCGTCGTCCCCCTCGTCCGTGGGTGCCAAAATCGAAAGTCCGTCATCGACCACCACAGCAATTCCCACAAAAGGCGCAAAGAGAGCCACCCAAACGAGCAGACACATCAAACCGCCGCAAAGCATTCCCCAAAGATTTGCCCGAGGCGTGCGCAAAACATTTTTCTTGAATTTTTTCTTTTCCTTGCCCTTTAAGGCCGTTCCCGCTTCTTCCACGGCGCAATCATTTTTTCCAGCTGCCTTTCGGCTGACCGAGCGAATGATCGCGCGTGCCACGGGCTTTGCGATGGCGTTTAGAATCGCCTTTACAATAAAGAATATTCCCACAAATAACAAGAGGGAGAATACACAGCCAAACAAGCCCGCAATCGCCTCCTCCAAGGCAGGCATTGCCTCAAACAGGTCGGCGGTATTTCCGAAGAGCCAAGCGGCTCCCATCCTCACACCTAAAAGCGAGCCAAGCAAACCGCCGAGCAAATTAGAGCAGAGTATGCCAATCGCAACAGAAAGGAGCACCACAGCGGCTCTTGTTACCGCGTAGATCCAGTGATTCTTGCGATTCTTCCATACGCCCAAGCCCACAAAAAGCAGCCCTATCCCAAACATAACCAGAAAAATGATCGTCTTTACGTCCATATTCCTTCTTCCCTTCTGTATCGTCAAATTCTATGTAACAAGAAATGTTTGAAGATCAGCCGTACCGATCCTCGCCCTCGTTTTGATTATATACCCGTTTTTCCCTTTTGTCAAGAAATTTCGGAAATCTCTATGCCCTTTGCGGAAAAAGAGACCTCTCCCGCCAGCACCGAGCAAACCCCTATGGTTCGGTAGGTCCCCTTGACAAGCATTCCGTCTCTCCGATATCCCTCTAAACGCATTCCCAGCTTTTCCATAACACGCAGAGAGGATTGGTTTCCCTGCATAAATTTCGCCTCGATCCGATGCAAGGAAAGGTTTTCAAATCCGAAACGAAGAACTCTCCCCGCCGCCTCGGTTCCGTATCCCTTTCCGTGGTATGCGGGATTCAGCACGTATCCGATCTCAGCACTGTTATGAGGAAAATCAAATCTGGTAAATCCACAGGTACCGATCATTTTCCCGCTGGACTTTTCCACCACCGCCCAGTCGTAAAATTCGCCCATGGCATACCGCTTCTCAATGTATCGAAGATAATCTCTCGTATATTGCTCCGACGGATGCGGCGACCAAAGAAGATATTCGGTCACGTCACGCCGCCTGGCATAGGCATACATATCCGAGGCATCGGTCACGGACATCGGGCGCAGGCAAAGCCGATCGGTCTCTATGATCGGCATGGCGGAAAACAGTCGGCAAATTTCTTCCCGCTTCATAGGAATCCCCCTTCCATGGATTTCTTCCTCTTCTATTATAATCAATCCTGCCCCCTTTTTCAACCCCTCAGGAAAAATATTCAAGAAAAATCTCTTTTTTCCTATTTATTTTTTCCCACATTTATGTTACAATATAACAGAAGAAACTTTTCTCGGAAATTGCTCCGCAGAAACCGAGAAAACACCGAAAGGAACGCGATTGACATGACGGAACGGCAATGCAAACGGCTTTTGCGGGAGGATATTCAACCCGTGATCCTCGGGAATTCCCCCCGCGCCCATCTCCTTGCGCTTCGCCTTTCTGTTCGATATGGGCTCTCCCCCCTCCTGTGCGCGCGACACCGTCGGCTTTTGGACGCGCTGAACCCTTTTGTCACGGTCCTACGGTGGCAGTGCGAGGATGCTCGTCTATGGTGTGAACAGCTCTGTGACCTTTCGGCACGCTACGAGGGGCAGATGCTTCTTCTGATCCCCTCCGCACCCGAGGAGCTTGCCCCATTGAAAAGCCATACCGAAGCGTTGGAAAGCGCGTACGTGCTGACCTCTCCCGAGGAGCTTCCTCGCTTGCTCCTTCCCTGCTTACGGTAATCTTCCCTCAAAAAGAAAGGTGGTCTTTTATGAAATCCCCCACTCTCGGCATTCTCGGTGGCTTGGGTCCCATGTCGGGGATCCGCTTCTGCGAGATGCTTACCGAGCATACCTTGGCGGGAAGCGATCAGGAGCATATCAATTTTCTCCTCTCCTCCCGTGCCGATACTCCCGACCGTACCGCGTTTATCATGGGTCATTCTCAAGAAAACCCCTCGCCCGTTATGAAGCGGGAGGTAGAGAGGCTGATCGGGTCAGGAGCGACCCTCATTGCCATTCCCTGCAATACTGCCCACTATTTTTACCGTGAGATCGCAAAGGTTTCCTCGGTCCCTGTTTTGAACATCATAGAAAGCACCGTGGATTTCTGCGCCTTTTGCGGAATGGACCGCATCGGAATCCTTGCCACTGAAGGAACCATCTCTTCGGGTGCCTATCGGACCGTTCTGGAATCCCGAGGCTTGACATATCTGACCTGCTCCCCCGAGGAGCAAGCGGTCATCTCCCGCATCATCTATGAAGAAATCAAGGAGGGAAAGAAACCGAGCATCGATACATTTCTCTCAATTGCCGAATCCCTTCGTCAAAAGGGAGCGGAGACGATCGTCCTCGGATGCACCGAGCTGTCCCTCTTGAAAAACCTCCTTCCCTCAAGGGAAGACTTTACCGACTCCTTAGAGGTCCTCGCCGCCGTTGCCATCGGTGCCTGCGGCAAAAACACGATTGGCTTTGACCCCGCGCTCTCCCGTTTCGCAGCCAAAGCTCTCTCCCCGCAAACGTGATTCAAGATACATAAAGGAAAGGAAATCCATCCATGCTTCTTCACGATCTTATGAAATCGGTTCCCTATACCGAAATTATCAACCGCTCGGGCATGGACCCCGCCAATACCGAGGTTCGCTCCCTATGCTGTGACTCCAGAAAGGTGCTTACGGGCAGTATGTTCGTTTGCATTTCCGGTTCGGTCACCGACGGACACGATTATGCTTGGGCGGCATATAACCGTCAGTGCCGTATCTTCGTTATCGAGCATCCCATCAAGCTCCCCGACGATGCCTTTGTAATCGTGACCAAAAATACACGTATTGCCCTGGCGCGTCTGTCCGCAGCCTTTTTTGGGAATCCCGCGGATGAGATGACCGTGATCGGCGTAACAGGAACCAAGGGGAAGACCACCTCTTCCCTCATGATCTATCACGTCCTCAACGATTGCGGAATCCCTGCGGGCTATATCGGCTCCAACGGCGTGACCTATCTCGATCATTCCTTTGGAACGGTGAACACTACACCGGAGAGCTATGACCTGCACTTCTATATGCGGCAGATGCTGGATGCGGGAGTCAAGACTCTGGTCATGGAGGTGTCCTCTCAAGCTTTGAAGATGGCAAGAGTTCACGGCATCCGCTTCCATACCTGTGTGTTTACCAACCTCTCCCCCGATCACATCGGTGAACACGAGCATCCCGATTTCAACGACTATAAATACTGTAAGCATACCCTATTTACCGACTACGGAGCCGAGCATATTGTCTACAATGCCGACGATGAATACGCCGAGGAGATTATCCACGGCAACCGTTGCCTGCGTACCAGTGTGGCATTGCACACCCCCTCGGATATTCACGCAAGAGACCTTACCTACTTTCGAAATCCCGGGGAGCTTGGCGTTCGCTTCACCTGTCTGACCGAGGATCACTCCTTCCCCGTGTCGGTGTCCTTCCCCGGAGAATTCAGCGTTTACAATGCCATGACCGCCATTGCGGTTTGCCGCCGCTTGGGTGTTCCCGTGGAAAAAATTGCCGCTTCCTTGAAGGTCATTCGGGTCAAGGGGCGGTTCGAGACCTACGAGCTCCCCTCGGGAGCCACCGTGGTGATTGACTATGCCCACAACGGCGTCAGCCTTAAAGCCGCGCTGCAAGCGCTTCGTATTTATGAGCCCGAGCACCTGATCTGTCTGTTTGGATCGGTAGGCGGCAGAACTCGTATCCGCCGTGCCGAGCTTGGCTTGGTGGCTTCCCGCGATGCGGATTTCTGCATTTTGACCTCGGACAATCCAGACAACGAGGCTCCCTCGGCGATCATCAGCGAGATCGCGGCATACTTCACCACGGGCTCCTGCCCCTACATGGCGATCTCGGATCGAAAAAAGGCGATCGAGTACGCGCTTTCCCACGCGGAAAAGAACGACATCATTTTGTTGGCAGGCAAGGGGCACGAAGCATATCAGGTCATCTGCGGAATTCGTGAGGAATTCAGCGAGGCAGCCATCATCCGTGAATTCTGCGAGCAGGCAAAGGTAGTTGACTAAACCGTGCATACGATCATGATAAAGGTGTGGCTTTCCTATGGGAAAGCCACATTTTCATATTAAATTTTTCTTCAAGCCCTTGACTTTCCTACTCATTGTGCCATAACACAGGCGATCAATTCAAGGGGGTAATTGCTATGCGTGACATGACGGAAGGATGCGTTGGCGCAAAGCTTTCCGCAATCCAAGAGCAGACCGTGGAGTCCACGCTCGCGGAACACCCACTCCGTCTTACCCAAAGCGAATCGCATTTGGAAACGAACGTCACGAAAGGTCGGAGCGCTCGGTACGAATCAGCACCCGTACCTTTCCCGCCGTGGGTGCCGCATGGGATAAGGAAAGAATTGTCAGCTCCGCCGCGGGCTGCTCAATAATTTCCACCTCGTAGAAGGTATAGGGCAAAGGCTTGTGGTAGTCGGAAATCAGCTCATAAGACAGAGTATTATGCTCCGCAAGAAGATTCGAGGGCAGAGCCAGCTCCCACTCGGAACGGCAATGGCAACGCTCAAAGACCTCTCCGTTGAAAGAGTATGAAAAAGGGCTCTCGATTTGCACCGAAAGCCCTAAAAAATATGATTTTTCAATTAAAAATGAGGTTTTTTCTTACTTAGAAGCTTCCTCAATCGCAACGGCAACAGCAACGGTCATACCAACCATGGGGTTGTTGCCTGCGCCGATGAGACCCATCATCTCTACGTGAGCGGGAACCGAGGAGGAGCCTGCGAACTGAGCGTCGCCGTGCATTCTACCCAGCGTATCGGTCATACCGTAGGAAGCGGGGCCCGCTGCCATGTTGTCGGGGTGCAGGGTACGACCCGTACCGCCGCCCGATGCTACGGAGAAGTACTTCACGCCGTTCTCCTGGCACCACTTCTTGTAGGTACCTGCAACGGGGTGCTGGAAGCGGGTAGGGTTGGTGGAGTTACCGGTGATGGATACTCCAACGTTCTCCAGTCTCATGATGGCAACGCCCTCGGGAACGCTGTCGGAGCCGTAGCACTTCACCTTTGCTCTGTCGCCGTTCGAGTAAGCGGTCTCTTTCACGACCTTTACTTCCTCTGCGTAAGGATCAAACTCGGTCTGTACGTAGGTAAAGCCGTTGATTCTGGAAATAATCATAGCGGCGTCCTTACCAAGACCGTTCAGGATCACACGGAGGGGCTTCACACGTACCTTGTTTGCGGTCAAAGCGATCTTGATCGCACCCTCGGCAGCAGCGAAGGACTCGTGTGCTGCCAGGAAGCAGAAGCACTGGGTCTCCTCGGACAGAAGCATTGCGGCCAGGTTTCCGTGGGCAAGTCCAACCTTACGGTTCTCCGCAACCGAGCCGGGGATGCAGAAGGACTGCAAACCGATACCGATAGCGGCAGCGGCGTCAGCAGCCTTTACGCACCCCTTCTTGATTGCGATAGCGGCGCCAACGGTGTATGCCCACTTTGCGTTCTCAAACGCGATGGGCTGAGTCTCTTCAACGATCTTATAGGGGTCGATGCCCTTGGCATCGCAGATCTCCTTGCACTCATCAATGGAGGAGATGCCGTATTCCTTCAGGACTGCAAGGATCTTCGCCTCGCGTCTCTCATAACCTTCAAAATGTGCCATTCTCTTTTCCTCCTTGATTATTCCTTGCGGGGATCGATGTACTTCACAGCGTCAGCAAATCTGCCGTAGGTACCCTTGGACTTCTCGTATGCTTCGTTGGGCTCCATTCCCTTCTTGATGAAGTCGGTCATCTTGCCCAAAGATACGAACTCGTATCCGATCACCTGATCGTCTGCGTCCAGAGCCATTCTGGTGCAGTAGCCCTCGGTCATTTCCAGGTAACGAACGCCCTTAGCCTTGGTTCCGTACATGGTACCAACCATGGAACGCTCACCCTTACCCAGGTCCTCCATGCCCGCGCCGATGACAAGACCGCCCTCGGAGAAGGCAGACTGGCTACGGCCGTATACGATCTGAAGGAACAGCTCTCTCATTGCGGTGTTGATGGCATCGCAAACCAGGTCGGTATTGAGAGCCTCAAGGAGGGTCTTGCCGGGAAGGATCTCGGCTGCCATTGCCGCGGAGTGGGTCATACCCGAGCAACCGATGGTCTCAACCAGCGCTTCCTCAATGATTCCGTTCTTTACGTTCAGGGACAGCTTACAAGCTCCCTGCTGGGGCGCACACCAGCCCACACCGTGGGTGTATGCGGAGATGTCGGTGATCTCCTTTGCCTGAACCCATTTGCCCTCCTCGGGAATGGGAGCGGGACCGTGGTTCGGACCCTTTGCTACGACACACATCTTTGCAACTTCTGCGCTCATAGCGTACTCGCAAGAAAATTCTTTGCTCATTTTTCTATCTCCTTTAATAAAATTATAAACGTTCGATCAGGGGCTTCAGAGCCTCGGCATAAAGATTTCCGATAAACTCGGCGCCATTCGCATTGGGATGCACACCGTCACCCGAATAGAACATGGGCTCTGGCTGATTGGGAAGAGCCTTCGCGAACTCTTCATCCAAATCCACGTATATATCAGCAAACTCCTTTGCCAATCCGCGCACAATGGGAAGAAGACGGGCAAGGTCCTCACGCATGGGCTCCTTGTCCTCACAATCGAGGATGTAGGGAGAAAGCATCATGATCTTGGCATTGGTCTCCTTGCGAATCCGAGTAAGGATGGCGCGGTAGTTGGTAGCGATCTGCTCATCAGTAGTGGCGATCTTGTGGCTTCCGTAACGGTGCAAGATATCATTGATGCCAATGAGGATCGAGATTATGTCGGGCTCAAATGCCAGTCCGTCCTCATAAAGGCGGTCAAAGAGCTGACAGGTACGGTTTCCGCTGATACCGAAATTGATAAACTCAAATTCAACGTCGGGGCACTCTGCTGCCAGATTTTCCGAGGCATACTTGGGATAGCCCTTTCCCATGTCGTGATAATTTCTTTTGTCGCGACCCGCATCGGTGATGCTGTCGCCCTGAAATAGGATCTTTATCTTTTTCATAAGACTCCTCTTACTTTATGATCTCTCCGTAAACCTCGCCGAAAGCGCAGGCGGCATTGGACTCGTCGGTATCGATATGCATAGCAAGCGCAAACTTATCGCTGACACGAACGACTACGTCGCCAAAGGTCAGGGGACGCGCGGTGTTCAGTTTTACCTCTACGATCTGCTTGTCGGAAACACCGATCGTCTCGGCATCGGCAGGAGTCATGTGGATGTGGCGCTTGGCGGCGATCACACCCTCCTTCAGCTCCACCTCTCCGCAGGGACCAACCAGCTTGCATCCCGTGCTTCCCTCGATGTCGCCCGACTCGCGAACGGGCACACCTGCCACGCCGATGGTGCGGGCATCGGTCAGCGAAAGCTCAACCTGGCTTGCGGGTCTCGTGGGTCCGAGAATACTTGCCTTCAAGGATCCCTTGGGGCCTACGACCGTAACCTTTTCCTCGCAAGCAAACTGTCCGGGCTGGCTGAGGTCCTTCTTGTTGGTCAAGGCATGTCCCTTTCCAAACAGAATCTCCACGTCCTCAACGGTCAAATGCACGTGTCTCGCGGAAGTTTCAACGATAAATTTGTTAGCCATCCTTTTTCCCTCTCTTATGTATCAATCAAACTTGCGGGCAGATTCACCCACAATGTTTATTATAACACAGTGTGATTTATTTGTCAATTAAAAAATCAAACAAATCCGTGTGATTTCACGGAAGATTGGCAATACTATATTTATCTTTTAACCTGTGGGAGGAATTATGGCACAAAACAAAAATTGCCGCTCGGAAGCGGAAAAGGAAGAAGAAGCAGGTGTTCTTTCCGAGCTCACCGAGCAAATTGAGAAAAATGGGTCAATCGCGGTTCGCAACAAAAGAGAATCCATCCATTGCCTATCGATCATCGGACAAATCGAGGGACATTATTTTTTGCCCGAGGGACAAAAGGCAACCAAATACGAGCACCTCATTCCTCTGCTCGTTTCCTTGGAGGAGGACGATGAAACTGACGGTGTGCTCATCGTACTCAACACCATGGGAGGAGACGTAGAGGCGGGTTTAGCCTTGGCGGAAATGATCGCGTCAATGGAAAAGCCAACCGTTTCCCTTGTTCTGGGTGGCGGTCATTCCATTGGGGTGCCCTTAGCGACCTCCGCCAAACGCTCCTTTATCGTCCCCTCCGCCACCATGACAGTTCACCCCGTCCGCATCAACGGTCTTGTGGTAGGTGTCCCCCAAACCTTTCATTACTTTAACGAAATGCAGAAGCGGATTATCTCCTTTATCTGCAATCATTCCAAGGCAGACCCCGATCAAATTCGCGAGCTGATGATGCGCCCCGACGAGATCGCCACCGACGTAGGATCCATCATTGACGGCGACGAAGCCGTGCGCTACGGAATCATCGATGAGGTGGGCGGTCTTTCCGACGCTCTCTCCGCGCTGAGGAAGATGATCGAAAAAAAGGATTCGTTGAGATGAGGATGCGGGGACGCGATCTGTCGCTTTTTGAAAACCTCCTCCGCTTTGGTCCGTGGCATGAACTTGCAGTTCCTATCGCGCAAGTCCGTTAAAAACGGACAATTGAAAAAAAGAGCCTCCTATGGTAAAATTAAAGTGCTGCCATAGGAGGTTTTGTTATGCGAAGAGAATATCGCAACATGGAAGAATATAAAAAGAAATTATTCAACGGAGGGAAGAAGGAAAAGCATTGCGAGAAATCAGCGAAAAACTCGCATTCAGCTACAAGCTGGTTCGGATGGATGCAAGAATCAAGCAATTAGAGATGAAAAATGAACTGATACGGGATTTTCTCTTGCATATTTTGAAGAATCATGATATAATCATAAGGGAATTCAAAGAAAGGAGCCACGCCGTGAAAAAAAGCTTTGGAATCTATCTCCACATTCCCTTTTGTCTAAAAAAATGCCACTATTGCGATTTTTGCTCCTTTCCCAACTCGGACGAGGTCCTGATGAAGGACTACACGGAGGAGATGTTACGCCGCATGAGAGCGGAGCTTCCCTCTCCCGAAGGGTGGCAGGCGGACACCGTTTATTTCGGGGGCGGAACCCCCACACTTCTTCCCCTTGATTGCTTTCGGTCAATCATGGACACCATTCAGGCCTTTACCGATCTTGCCCCCTCGGCTGAGATCACAGTCGAGTGCAATCCCGCGACAGCTTCTCTTCCCTACCTCCGCACCCTGCGGGAGCTTGGCATCAACCGATTGAGCATGGGTCTGCAAAGCGTACACAACCATGAGCTTTCGGCGCTGGGGCGCATCCACACCTTTGAAGATTTTCTGAAAACCTACGAGGACGCAAGACAGGCAGGTTTTGACAACATCAGTGCCGATCTGATGTACGGCATTCCCGACGGAACTCTTGAGAGTTTCCAAAAAAGCCTTAGAACCCTTGCCGCCCTTGCCCCCGAGCATATCTCGGCATACGGCTTGAAGATTGAGGAGGGCACCCTGTTCGCGAGAAAAAAATCCTCCCTTCGACTTCCCGATGAGGACGTTGAATTCGAAATGTATCAATCGATGACCGAAATTCTTTCGTCTTATGGCTATCGCAAATACGAGATCAGCAACTTTGCCAAGTCGGGTCGGGAATCAAGGCACAATCTGCGCTATTGGAATCGACAGGATTATCTCGGCTTCGGTGTTGCCGCCCATTCCTGCATGGATGGAATCCGCTTCGGAAACTCTCGCGACCTGGAGCGATTTCTCAAGGGAGAGGATATTACCGAGGAGCGGCTTGTTCTCTCCGAGCAAGAGAAATTTGAGGAATGGATGATGCTCGGGCTTCGCCTTGCCGAAGGCTTAGATGAGGCGGAATGGACTCGCCGTTTGGGCACGCCGCCCGAGCGTCTTCTTCCCTCACTCAAAATCTGGATCGCCGAGGGCTACATGAAACGGCAAAACGGACGCATTGCCTTTACCGACAAGGGCTTCTTTGTCAGCAACACGATCCTTTCGGAGATTTTAGAGCCCTCACAAAAAAACTGTTGACTTTCCCAAAAAAATACGATACAATATAAATAATAAAAATTAAAGATAGGAGAAAACCCGACATGGATAAAAATACCTACGAAAACAATTATTTTACCCTGACCGATGAGGACGGCAACGAGATCGACTTTGAGGTCATCGGACAGTATGAAAAGAACGGTGAGCAGTACTTCGCGATGATTCCCGCCGAGGAGGAAGAGGGCGACGAGAGCGACATTCTCGAGTACGTCATTCTCAAGCTTGCTAAGGAAAACGGCGAGGAGATTCTCGTTACCGTAGACGATGACGACGAGCTGGATGATATTGCCGACTATTTTGATGATCTGTTCTCTCAAGAGATCGACTACGACAACTGATTTTCGCATATACTAACGTAACTAAGTCATAAGAATATTGCGGTTTTGAATTCAAAAAGGGAACGACAGGCATAATCGCTCTATTGTTTTCTTTTGCTTACCTTTCTTTTTCAAAAGAAAAGTAAGTCCTGCGGAGTACGTGATATTCGGGTTTAAAAAACCTACAATTAGAAAATGGAGTCCGAAAACGGAGTCAAACGCGGTTTGCAGGCCTCCCTTTCTCCTCCTCGATTGACTTGTCTCGACAGGGAGATTGGACGTTGGAAGCAGTAATGCGGGAGATAGGACACCGCCTTGCCTGTGCAGGGTTTCTCTATTCTCGAATACACGGCTTTGTGGGATATAAAAAAGCTACGCTTTTCTGAAGTGAACCCCATTTGGTTCACTTCAAAATCGATAGGTGTTTTTGTGTATTTTGTCAAAAATCGAAAAAGAAAAAGAGCATCCGTACAAGGATGCTCTTTTCTTTCGTTTTCCGATTACGCCATGTAAATATACATGACGACCACAAGAATCACGAATACAAAGGACAAAGCCGTAGTGACGCGGCTGAGAACCTTATCTCTTGCCTGGCTCTTGCTCTTGCCGAAGAAGGTCTCCGCGGCACCCGCGATCGTACCCGACAAACGCTTATCCTTACCGGACTGCAACAGCACACACGCAATCAGAATCACTGCGACAACGCAGATAATAATGCCCAATACAAGCTCCATGTATTTTCACCTCCGAAAAATCAGGTTTTACCGCCCGTATGGGCAGAATGATTTCATAGTACCCCATATTATAACATATTCAAAAGAAAAAATCAAGGGCTTTTTGAAAAATATTTACGGAATATTGTCATATCAAAAATTCGGCTTCATTCGCGCGGAACGAAGCCGAATTTTTTGATTTACTTTTCCTCGTCGTCCAGGAAAATCACGATCTTGCGGTTGTTTTCCGAACCAATGGAATTGGTGGAAACACCCTCAATCTCCTGAATCTCGGAGTGAATGATCCGTCTCTCATAAGGATTCATGGGCTCAAGCATCACACTCTTCTTGTACTTCTGTACCTTCGCCGCCATTCTTCTTGCCAGCGCGCGGAGAGTCTCCTCACGCTTGGCACGGTAGCCCTCTACGTCAACAGAAACCTTAACGTACTCTTCCTTCTTTCCGTCCACTCTCTTGTTTGCCGCAAGGCTTGCCAAATACTGGAGGGAATCCAACGTCTCGCCGTGGTGACCGATCAAGACAGCTGCGTTCTCACCTGTAACGGTAATTCTTGCTTCGCCGTTTTCTCCCTCGGTCATAGCTACCTCAGCTTCAATATTCATGTCAGCCAAAAGCTTTTCCACGAAAGCCAACGCTCTCTGCTCTCCGCCGACGGTGTAGCTCGCTGAAATCTTTGCGTCGCTGGCTCCCAGCCCCAAGAATCCCTTCTTGGCTTCCTCCAAAACCATATATTCAATCGCGTCCAGGGAGGGCGCACCCAATTCCTTCATTGCCAAGGAGAGTGCCTCTTCCGTGGTTTTCGCGGTGATAATTACTTCCTTTTTCACTGCTCTTCTCCATCCGTAGTATTTTCGTTTTCAACGGATTCGGTGGTCTCCTCCGTCTTTTCGTTCTTGTCTTTCTTTTCCTTGCGATCGTCCTTCTTCATGGGCGCATTGCTCAGAAGCGAGGACTTGCCCTCCTTCTTGGGCTCTTCCTCGGACTGTTGTTCCGCCATAGCCTCCTTGTGCTTCTGCGCAGCCTCTGCCGTATCCTCGTAGTCCTCATCATCAATGTGGTGCAGAGAACGAACCGCCTTGCCGGATTTTGCCGCGCGGGGTTTATCCACACGACCGTTCATTTCCTTCTCGGCAGCCTTGTAATCCTCATCGGTAAAGGTAGGAAGGGGCATCATCTTCTTCAGAACCCACTGCTTACCAACGCCGACGATGCTCTTGAAGATCCAGTATACACCGACAGCGGCGGGAACGATAAAGGTAATGTAAACGCTGAACAAGGGCATCACAATGTCCATCACGCCATTGGAGCATCCGCCGCCGTTGGTGGTGGGCTGATAGGACAGCTTGCGGTTCAGCTTCATGCTTGCGAAGTAGACCACGAAGGTGAGAACGGGAACCAGCAGGAGCCAGTTAAAGTTGGTAAAGCTGGGGGTCGCGCCGAGATTGATCGCACCGCCAAAGAGGTGCAGGTTGGGGAGCACGTCCGCGGAGAAGCCGGGAATGTGCTCAAATGCCTCGGGACCAACCTCCTTGATGACGCCGAGCAGGTCAATGTTTCTGGCAGCATCAAAGGTACGGTCCGCATATTCAGGGAAGCTCTTGGCAACGCTGATGACCGCCTGAATGGTCTCGTCGGAGAAGCCGCAGATGTAGGTCATAGGGTCAAGAACAATGTAGTAAAGCGCAAAGATAATGGGAAGCTGAATCAGCATAGGCAGACATCCGCCCATGGGGTTGAAGCCTTCCTTCTGATACAGTTCCTGAATTTCTTGCTGCATTTTTTGCTTGGTTGGTGCATCCTCTCGTCCCGCGTATTTCTTGCGAATCGCCATTTCCTTGGGACGGAGTCTTGCCTGCTTGATCGAGTTCTTCTGCTGCTTGATACCGAAGGGCAGAAGGATCACCTCAATGATGATCGCGAAAATAAACAAGGCAAGGATATACTGATTACCCATGATCCAGTTACAGAACCGAATCACGTAACCCATAGGGATGTTGATAAGATCCATCATTTCAACTCACTGTTTCCGCACATAATGCAGGAATCCTCTCTTTGTTTTTCTGATCGTTTCCCATCAGTCGGAACGATCCGTGTCATTGCTCTTCTCTTCTTTTGCTTTCAAAAAGGAAGCCGTCGTTTCCTGTCTCCGTTCCCTTGCGTACTTCGGAAGCCTTTTCGGCGGTACGGGATCGTACCCGCCCTTTCCGTAAGGATTGCAGCGGAGAATCCGCCACACCGTCAATCCAAAGCCCACAAAAAAGCCACGTTTCATAAATGCCTCAACGGCATAGCAGGAGCATGTAGGAGTAAACCTACATGAGGGATTTCGTTTTAAGGGAGACAAAAATTTTTGGTATAAGCGTATGAGCCAAACGCAAACGTACTTCATGATTTACTTCGTTTCGGGACTGAGAAGTCCCAGCTTGCCAAATGCGATCTCCAGTTCTTGGGAGACGTCGGTGCTTTTCTTTCCGACGATCGCTCCTCTCGCGCTGATGACGATCAGGTTTCCGCACGTCAGCCGATCCCGAAGCTCCCTGTATGCCGCCCGAATGATCCTCTTGGATCGGTTGCGCACCACAGCGCCCCCAACCTTCTTAGAAACCGAGATTCCTAAACGGTTGATGAATTTCTTTTCGGGATTTGCCGCCCGCAGCTGCTTCGCCTTCAGATCCCGAAGGACGTAGACCGCCACAGTCTTCCCCACAAAGCGTTTTCCGCTCTTGTAGGTCTTCCCATACAGGTGATTTTCCTTGATGGCAATTTCTTTCATACTGTTTCCGCCTTTCGACTCATCCGTATGTCCTCATAGTAAAAACCCCGATGAACGAATAACAGTGCCAAAATCGGTTCCTGCCTTCCGGGTCATCGGTGGTTTTTATGTTCTGTACATACAGATCTGAAATCAATAGGTCAGTCTTTTTCTGCCCTTTGCGCGTCTTCTCTTCAGGACGTTTCTGCCGTCGGCAGTTGCCATTCTCTTTCTGAAGCCGTGCTCTTTCTTTCTCTGACGCTTTTTCGGTTGATAGGTTCTGAGCATTTACTTGCACCTCCTTGCTTTTGTTTTCGATCCCGGACGGGAATGGTCCGGAATTGATCCGGAAGCGTGTTGCTTTTCAGCCAAAAATACGCTTTTACACAATGACAACATATATTAAACCACAAATCCTGTCATTTGTCAAGAACTTTTTTTATTTTTTCCAAAAATTCTTATTTTTTGAGAATACGAACGTCAAATTTATTCAAGCTGACGGAATCCACGATCTCCTTCGACTCCATGTCGGTCCATTCACCGCCCAGCGCTAAGGCAACCTCCTTGCCCGAATAGTTCTCCACGAAGAGGTAGCGAACGTCTCCGTCGTTCCGCTCGTGTACCGTCACAAGTTCAGGCAGAGGTGTGTCGATGGGCGCCTTGATTCCAAGCTCCTCGAGGATCTCTCCGCACACGTCCGACCAAAAGTCTCCGCCGTCTCGGAAGGTTTGGTAATATGCCCTTCCCTTGCCGTATTCGTTGACAGTCAGCGCGGGGGAGCTTCCGTAGAAATCGTTTTTCAGCTCTGCCAAGGAACGGGCACCTCTCAGATGCACGTACTCGGCATAATCCTTTCCGTCGTAGCGCTTGCCGTTTTTGACAATCTCCAGCCGATCCTCGGGATAGAGCGTATCGATCTCCTCGTTCCAAATGCCAAAGACCTCCTTCAGGTCCCCGCCGGGGAATCCGCCCAGATAGCACAGGTCGGTTCCATCCACCATGCCGAGCATATAGGTAGCGTACAGCGTACCTCCCTCCGCCACGAATTGCTTCAGGCGGGCGATGGTGTCGGCATCGGTCATGTAGAGCATAGGAGCGATCACAAGATCGTAACCCGAAAGGTCCATGTGAGCCGAGATCACGTCCGCGGCAATGCCCCGCTCCCACAGCGCGGCATGATACCGATATACCGTGGCGCTGTATTTCTTATCCTTGATCGCAAAGCCCTTACACATTTCCACGCCCCAGCGGTTCTCCCAATCGTAGATCACCGCCACACGGGCGCGAACCTCGGTTCCGCAGATCTCGTCAATGGTCTTCAGCGTGGCTCCCGTTTCGGCAACGGCACGGAAAACGCGGGTATTTTCACTTCCCTCGTGATCCACAATGGCACCGTGAAGTTTCTCGTATCCCCCCCGTCCCTTTCGGAACTGGAAATACTGCACCGCGTCTCCGCCATGCGCCACGGTCTGCAGTGCCGACAGGCGATCCATGCCGGGTCTTTTCAATTTGTTATAGTCCTGCCAGCTCACCGCCCCGGGAACGCTCTCCATCAGAATGTGAGGTCTCCCACGCATGGAGCGGAAGGCATCGTGCCAAAACGCCGTGGTAGAGCAGCTGAACGCATGGCGGGGGCTGTGCCATGTGGGATAGCTGTCCCAGGACACCACGTCAAGCTCCTTCGCCATTTCAAAGTAATTGATATCCTCGTGCTCGGGCATCATATTGGTGGTGACGGGCAGATCGGGACAGAATTCCCGAATCGCGGCGATCTCCGCCTTCATAAAGTCAATAGTTTGATAGGAAGAAAACCGCTTGTGATCCAGATTCAGTCCAAGCACACATTTTTCGGTACGGGAGGAGGGAAACTCGATCTGATCAAAGGAGGTATACGCATGGCTCCAAAAGGTGGTCCACCATGCGTGGTTCAGCTTCTCGATGTCATTGTCATACTTTTTGCGCAAAAAATCACGGAATGCCTCCAGGCAAAGAGGACAGTAGCACTTTCCGCTATACTCGTTGGAAAGATGCCACGTCACCACGGCGGGGTGCTTCCCGTATCGCTCTGCCAAGCGGCGGTTTATTTCCGCAACCTTTTGACGATACACGGGAGAGGTATAGCAATGGTTGTGGCGGTCTCCGTAATGCTTTCTGCGGAACGAATCATCCACACGAAGCACCTCGGGATATTTTTCCGCCATCCAGCGAGGGCGGGCGCCGGAGGGGGTTGCTAACATCACTCTGCCGCCGTTCTCGTAGATCTTCTCGATGATCTCGTCAAGAAATGAAAAATCATACTTTCCCTCCTCAGGCTCCAGAGTCGCCCAAGAAAAGATGCCCACGCTCATTTCGTTGCAATTGGCGAGCTTCATGAGGCGCATATCCTCATCCCAAATGCCCTCATAGCCGATCCACTGCTCGGGATTATAATCCCCTCCGTGAAGAAAATGGGGAAATTTTTTATTAACATATTGTTTCATACGAACACTTCCTTTCTTTTTTTACATTATACCACATAGAAAGATCCATGACAAGAAAAAAAGGAAAATTTGATTGATTCTTTCACTTTTTTATGATATAATAATAAAAAAATGGTGATTTTTCAGAGAAAGGAGACCGCCGTGGAGATCATTCGGGAAGACGTGTTTCGCAAACAATTGAAAAAAGGGCTCTCGGGCGGTTATCTTTTTTACGGAGATGAGGATTATCTCAAGGGCTTTGCCCTCCGCGCGGCACGTGAAGATTTTTGCTCTGACCCCACCTTCTCACTTTTTAATCACGTGGAAATCGATGCCCTCGACTATTCCCCCGACGCTCTTTTGGATGCCCTGATGCCCCTGCCCATGATGGCGGATAAGAAGCTGATCACCCTGACGGGGCTGAACCTTTCCCGTTTTCGCTCCGAGGAGATGGATGCGCTGTTTGATACGTTGGCAGCGCTCAAGGAATACGACTACAACGTGCTGATCCTTTCGGTCCCCGCAGGGCAACTGGATGAGGGCTCCCCAAAGAAGCCCTCGGCGCTCCTTACGAAATTTGCCGAATACCTCACCCCCGTTCACTTCGCCCCCGTAGTGGGAGCGCGTCTCTGTGCCTGGGTAGGCAAGCACTTTACCCATCACGGTGTTACCGCATCCCCCGATGTTTGCTCCTTTTTGATTGAATATAGCGGAAGTTCGATGCACATTCTTGCCGCCGAGACCGAAAAACTGTCCTATTACGTTCTCAGCCAAGGCAGACAGTCGGTTACGAGGGAGGATGTGGAAAAGGTGTCGGTCGCCGAGCTGGATGCCGATACCTACGCCCTCACCAATGCCGTTCTTGATGGTGACTATGAAAAAGCATTCCGAGCCTTGGAGGTCATGCGCTTTCGCAGGATCGAGCCCGTCATCGTGCTCTCTCAGGTATCTAAGACTCTGTGCGAGCTTTGCTGGATCAAGGCACTGCAAAAAGAGGGACTGGGAGCGACGGAAATCTCCGCTGTTTTGAAATCTCAACGGATCCCCGAATTTAAGGTCCGTCTCTATCTTTCCTCGGTGGCATCCAAATCCGAGAAAAAGCTCAGGCGTGCCATGGAGCTCTGTATGGAAGCTGACCGCACGCTCAAGCTTTCCCCTCAGGGCTATCAAGCCATCGAACGGCTCATCGGCACACTGTAATCCCAATTCTAAACACATCAGGATACGTTTCCGGCTTCCTCACGGGTGCAGGCGATGCCATTTCCAAGGAGGAGATTGCTCTGCTCCCCGAATCGGTCCTCATTCTGACCTACGAGCTGGCGCTTCGCTTTATGACCGATTATCTGAACGGAGACAAGTATTTCAAAATTCTTTCTCCCGACCATAACTTGATCCGAACCCGAGCCCAGCTTCGCCTGACCGAAGATATTCGGCAAAAGCTCCCCGTCCTTAGAGGAATTACCGAGAAGTATACAAAGTAAATTACACGGGAACAGGAAAAAGCCTTCCCCGCGGGGAAGGCTTTTTCCTGTTCGGTACAAATGATGCGTCTCTTTAAAACTCCGGTGTATACTCTCGCGTAGCTGAGGATCGTGCTTGCATATAGCCCGAAAAACCCAACCGTTGCGCTTCGGCAAGCACCGCGTCATACTCAAAGCTCGTGAGTTTACGGTGAAGATTTTTGTGAGGCGAATCGGTGGCAAATTCGGGGGTATACTGACTCATAAGGCTGAGTAGAATGTGATTGGGATGCACCGCCTCGGAAAGACGGCGTAATGCTTCGATGCTCTCCGTCCGATGTCCCGGCAAAACCAAATGACGGACGATCACACCTTGCGAAAGCAATCCGTCCTCGTCAAATCTCGGTACTCCCGCCTGCTCCGCCATTTCCTTGATCGCCGCCAAGGCGACCTCGGAATAATCGGAAGCCGAAGAATAACGCTCGCCAAGCTCCCCCGACGCATATTTGAAATCAGGCAAATAGATATCCACAAAACCCCGAAGTCTCTTAAGCGTTTCTACCCGCTCATAACCCGAGGTATTCCACACCACGGGGATGGTCAACTCAGCCTTGATCCTTTGAAGCGTTTCCAAAATTTTGTCGGTAAAATGGGTTGGGGTGACAAAATTGATGTTATGCGCACCCTGCTTCTGCAAATCAAGCAACATCTCCCCAAGCTCCTCGGGGCTAACCTCCCTACCCACGGTTTCCGACCGACTGATGGCTCGGTTCTGACAATACACGCACCGTAGCGTGCATCCCACGAAAAAGACGGTTCCCGACCCATGCGTACCGCTGATTGACGGTTCCTCAAAGGGATGAAGCGCCGCGCGGGCGATCCGCATAGAATTTCCTTGACCGCAAAATCCTACCTTTCCCGCAGTCCGATCGATCCCACACCGTCTGGGACAAAGTTCGCAACCGCTCATAAGCTCCCCCCTTTCTCGGTATCATTCTATCACATCTTCTTTTTCAATTCAAGAAATTTTTAAAGAAAATACTGGACAAATGCCCCTATCTTCCTATATAATATTTTTATTACCTATGAAAGGATAATTTTCCATGAACACCACGCACATAAAAACCGCGGAGATCCTCTGTGTGGGTACAGAGCTTCTTCTCGGTGACATTGTCAACACCAATGCCGCCTACCTGTCCACCAAGCTTGCCGAGCTTGGCATCTGTGTGTATCGGCATACGGTAGTGGGAGACAATCCCCAACGACTTCTCCACGCCCTCGATGCCGCTTTTTCGGAGGCAGATCTGGTGATTACCAGCGGAGGCTTGGGTCCCACCTACGACGACCTGACCAAGGAGACCGTTTCCTCTTATTTTGGAAAGACCCTTTCCATGCACGAGCCGTCGCTCACCGCCATCCGCGCCTATTTTGACCGCATCGGTCGGGTCATGACCAAAAACAATGAAAAGCAGGCAATGATGCCCGAGGGTGCCATTGTCTTTCCCAACCGTTACGGCACCGCTCCCTCTCTCGCTATTGAGGGAAAGAATAACAAAACCGCCATCATGCTGCCCGGACCTCCCGGTGAGCTGATCCCGCTCTTTGAAGAAGAAATTCTCCCCTATTTGCAATCCCGACGAGACTCGGTCCTGGTCAGCAAAAACATTCACATCTTCGGTATGGGAGAATCATCGGTAGAAAACGAGTTAAAGGAACTAATGACTGAGGCGAAAAATCCCACCGTCGCTCCCTATTGCAAGGAGGGAGAGGTAAGATTACGCGTGACCGCCTCCGCCGATACCGAGGAAAAAGCCGCGTCGCTGTGTGACGGCATGATCGAAACCATACGGAAGACCGAGGTGGGTAAGTATATCTACGGCATTGACGTAGAATCCTTGGAGGAGGCGGCAATTCTCCATCTGCGAAACAAGGGTATGACCCTTGCCACTGCCGAATCCTGCACGGGCGGTCTTTGCGCCAAACGCATCACCGATCTCGCGGGATCCTCCGACGTGTTTCTCGGGGGTTGTGTCACCTATGCCAACGAAGCAAAAATCGAGCTATTGGGTGTAAAGAAGGAGACGCTTGATACCTACGGTGCCGTCTCCGAACAAACTGCCCGCGAAATGGCAAGAGGAGTCAGAGAGCGTCTCGGAGCTTCGGTGGGAACCGCCACCACGGGCATTGCGGGTCCCGGGGGAGGAACCCCCGAAAAGCCTGTCGGCACAGTCTACGTAGCCGTCAGCACGGAAAAGGGAGAGGTTGTCCGTAAACTATCTCTTTCCGCCACGCGCAGTCGGGAGTATATCCGCATCGTCAGCGCCAACCACGTGTACGACCTCATTTTGAAGGAAACCTAATTCAAACACAAAAAGCAGCCGTCCGACAGATTTCTATTTACAAAAGTGCTCCCCCTCGGGGAGCACTTTAATTTGTTTTTGTATGAAGTTTTTTGCCACTTTTGAGAAAGTCGCAAAAACGCATCCTCGCACCCGCGTCCTTAAAGCTGGACGTTTCTGGTGGTGATCACGTTGGCACCCGTGCCGAGAACGTTCTCGATAACCACGTCGCCGAGCTTGGCGTCAGCGGGAACACGGATCTCGTTGATCGCCTTCATGCACTCAAAGAGCATTTCCTTGGGGATGGTACGGTCGGTCTTTACGGGAACCACGCCACCGCCAACGACTGCCGCCGTGGTGGTCAGGGTTCTCATGGGTGCGATGCACTCCGCCTCGGCATAAGCCAAGCCTCTCTTACAGGTATATCCCTCTACGGAGAGGACCTTTTTGTCCTCAAGCTCTACCGTCAGCTGACAGCCCTTGGGACATACGATACAAGTCAATTCACGCTTCATTCTTTTCCTCTCCTTTCTTATTCTTCGATACTAAAGGTCAGCGAATCGGTGGTAATGCCCGCGATCATATCGCGCGTCAGAGTCAAGGACTCCATCTCACCGGGCGCAACCTTCTGCTTCTTCTTGTTTACAAGCACCTTATCTCCGTCACGGACCACAATGCGAATATCACGATACACGTCGGCAACACGGAAGTAAACGGTCACGTTCTCCTCAGCGGTAATGCGCTGAGGAACGGTGTAGCGAACCTTGCCGTCGGTGGACAGCTTGATATTCCGTCCCGACAGAGTCTGTCCGTTGATGTAAGCAACGGCAGCCTTTCCCGCAATCTCCGCTTCCTCGGATACGTAGTCAACCAGGTCATGCACATGCAACACGTTTCCGCAAGCATAAACGCCTTCGGTCTCGGTCTGACGGTTCTGGTCCACCGTCGCGCCGCCCGTAATGGGAGAGAGCGGGATGCTTGCGCTCTTGGTCAGCTCGTTCTCGGGCAACAGACCAACCGACAGAAGCAGTGTATCACACTCAATATACTGACGGGTCTCCGCGATGGGCTTTCTTCTCTCGTCCACCTTTGCAATGGTCACTCCCGTTACACGGTCCTTTCCGTGGATCTCTACCACAGTGTGACTGAGCATCAGGGGAATGTTAAAATCGTTAAGGCACTGCTCAATGTTACGTGCCAAGCCGCCCGAATAAGGCATCAGCTCGCAGACAGCCTTGACCTCCGCGCCCTCCAGTGTCATTCTTCTCGCCATAATCAGACCGATGTCTCCCGAGCCGAGAATCACTACCTTTTTACCGGGCATATATCCGTCCATGTTGACGAACTTCTGTGCCGTTCCCGCCGTAAAGATACCCGAAGGACGGCTTCCGCAGATATTGAGAGCTCCCTTGGGGCGCTCACGGCATCCCATAGAGAGAATGATCGCCTTAGCCCGGATGGTGAACATACCGTCCTCGCTGTTCATGGCAGTGATCACCTTGTCGGGGGTAATGTCCAGAACCATGGTGTTCAGCTTGAAGGGAATGTTTCTTTCTCTGACCTGAACCTCATAGCGGTATGCGTACTCGGGTCCCGTCAGCTCCTCCTTGAAGCGGTGCAGACCAAAGCCGTTGTGAATACACTGACGGAGGATTCCGCCAAGACTCTTGTCACGCTCCAAAATCAGAATGTCTCTGAGTCCCGCATCATATGCGGCAACCGCGGCGCTCATACCCGCGGGTCCGCCGCCGATAATGACCAAATCTACCGTCTTCATCTTAGCGATCTCCCTTCGTCTTTCCGTAATTAATGACCGATCCCTTGCCGAATCTTGTCACATCCTCAAATGCCATGCCCTTTTCTCTCGCGATGATGTCCACCACTGTAGGAGAGCAGAACCCGCCCTGGCATCTTCCCATGCCGCTTCTGGTACGGCGCTTCACGCCGTCCACGTCGCAGGCAGGGGGATTGCGGTGAATCGCTTCCACGATCTCGCCCTCGGTAATGCCCTCGCAACGGCAAACGATACGACCATATCGGGGATCCTTCTTAATAATCTCGTTTTTCTCCTCCATGGTAAGATCATGGAAATAGTGACCTGCCTTACGGCAAGGCTCGTAATCCTTCTTGATCTCTGCCGTCATGCCCATTTCATTCTTAAGCATTTCTTCCACATACTCGGCAATGGCGGGAGCGGAGGAAAGTCCGGGGCTTTCAATGCCCGCCAGCGTGATCACACCCTCACGGTTCTTAATAATGAAATCTCCCGTGCTTCCTACGGAACGAAGTCCGCAGAAAGAGGTAATGACCTTGTTGAAAGGAAGTTTCGCCACGTTATCGCTTGCCTTGTCGAAGATTGTAGCAAAGCCCTCGGGCGTGGTCGTAGTGTCTTCCTTATCCTCGATGTCTGTGGCGGTGGGACCTAACAGGAGATTGCCGTCCACGGTAGGAGAAACCAAAATACCCTTACCCATCTTGGTGGGAGTATGGAAAATGGTTCTCTCGGTAAAGCTGCCGCATTCCTTGTCGAGAAGCATATATTCGCCGCGTCTGGGATGAACGGTAAAGTCGGCGTCGCCCGTCATGGCAGCAACCTCCTCGGAGTACACCCCCGCGCTGTTGATGACGATACCCGTCTCTACCTTCTCTCCGCTCTCGGAGGTGATGACGTAACCGCCCTCTGTCTTTTCGATACCGGTCACCTTGAAGTTCAGCTTCAGATCAGCTCCGTTATCCATTGCGTTTCCCACAGCGGCAATTGCCAGCTCGTAGGGGCATACGATGGCACCCGTGGGAGCAAGCAAAGCGCAGGCAAGATCGGGATTGATGTTGGGCTCCAGCTTCTGAAGCTCCTCCTTTTCCACGATACGAAGCCCCTTGACTCCGTTGCGAATGCCTCTTTCATAGATCGCCTCCACCTCGGCACGCTCATTTTCAAATGCCACAACCAAGGATTCGTTTCTCTTATACTTGACACCAAGCTGACGGGTGATCTCAGGCATCAGCTCCGAGCCGCGCACATTCAGTTTTGCCTTCAAGGAACCCTCCTTTGCGTCAAAGCCTGCGTGAACGATGGCACTGTTTGCCTTAGTCGCACCCATTGCCACGTCGTTTTCCTTGTCCAGAATACACAGCGCAAGGTCATATTTTGCCAAAGTTCTGGCGATCATGCCGCCTACTACGCCCGCGCCGATCACGGTAACATCGTACTTCATTGTCTCTCTTCCTTTCCTTCAAATTCGCAGAAAAAAAGACACACAAAAACACGGGAGGGACTCCCGTATTTCCATGCATCTCCAAATCTCTGCCATATTTCGTTCGGGGAAATTATACCACGACTCCCTTTCCTTGTCAATAGCTTTTTGAATTTTTCTCTTATTTTTCTTTTATTTCCTTTCATTCATATATTTTTTATTGAAAAAAACAAAAAAATTGCCCGAATCTCTTTACTTTCCTAAGAAAATGTGCTATGATATTAGATAGCAAAAATTTATTATAACATATGGAGGATTCCAAACATGGCTATTGAAAGAAAAAAGCAATCCATGGACGGTAATACCGCGGCGGCGCACGTTTCCTATGCGTTCACCGAGGTTGCCGCAATCTACCCCATCACTCCTTCTTCCGTTATGGCAGAGCTTACTGACTCTTGGTCTGCCGGCGGATTGAAGAACATCATGGGTGAGAACGTCAAGGTAATGGAGATGCAGTCCGAGGCAGGTGCCGCTGGTACCGTTCACGGCTCTCTTGCCGCAGGCGCTCTGACCACCACCTACACCGCGTCTCAGGGTCTTCTTCTGATGATCCCGAACATGTACAAGATCGCCGGCGAGCTTCTGCCTTGCGTGATCCACGTATCCGCTCGTTGCGTCGCTTCCCATGCCCTCAATATCTTCGGTGACCACTCCGACGTATACGCTTGCCGCCAGACAGGTTTCGCAATGATGGCAGGCTCCAACCCTCAGGAGGTTATGGACCTTGGTGCCGTCGCGCACCTTTCCACCATTAAGGGTCGTGTTCCCTTTGTAAACTTCTTTGACGGCTTCCGTACCTCTCACGAGATTCAGAAGATCGAGATCTGGGATTACAAGGATCTGGAGGAAATGGTCGACAAGGATGCGATCGCCGCATTCCGCGCGCGCTCTCTCAACCCTGAGCATCCCGTGCTCCGCGGATCCGCTGAGAACGGAGATATCTTCTTCCAGCACAGAGAGGCTTGCAACCGTTACTACGACGCTCTTCCCGCAATCGTTGAGGAGTACATGGACAAGGTAAACGAGAAGATCGGTACCAACTACAAGCTCTTCAACTACTACGGCGCTCCCGACGCGGACCGTGTCATCATCGCAATGGGCTCGATCTGTGACGTTGCCGAGGAGGTCATCGACTACCTCACCGCTAAGGGCGAAAAGGTCGGTCTTGTTAAGGTTCGCCTTTACAGACCCTTCGTTGCCGAGAAGCTTATCGAGGCAATTCCCGCAACCGCAAAGAAGATCGCGGTTCTCGACAGAACCAAGGAGCCCGGTTCTCTTGGCGAGCCTCTGTACCTCGACGTTGTTACCGCTCTGGCACAGAACGGCGTTTCCGCTAAGATTGTTGGCGGCCGTTACGGTCTCGGATCCAAGGATACTCCCCCCTCCTCTATCTTCGCGATTTACGACGAGCTCACCAAGGACGCTCCCAAAAACGGCTTTACGATTGGCATCGTAGATGACGTAACCGGCACCTCCCTTGAGGAGAAGCCCGCTCCCGACACGGCAGCCCCGGGCACGATCGCTTGTAAGTTCTGGGGTCTGGGCGGAGACGGAACCGTCGGCGCAAACAAGAACTCCATCAAGATCATCGGTGACCACACCGACAAGTTCATTCAGGCATACTTCCAGTATGACTCCAAGAAGACCTCCGGTATCACCATTTCCCACCTGCGCTTCGGTGATAACCCCATCAAGTCTCCTTACTACATCAACAAGGCTGACTTCGTCGCTTGCCACAACTCCGCATACCTCAAGAAGTATGACATGATCAGCGACGTGAAGCCCGGCGGAACCTTCCTCCTTGACTGCGCTTGGAGCGTAGAGGAGCTAAACGAAAAGCTTCCCGAGAAGGTAAAGGGATACATCGCCAACAACAATATTAAGTTTATCATTATCGATGCTACCACCATCGCAACCAAGCAGATCGGTAACGCAAAGGTAAAGAACACCGTTCTTCAGTCCGCGTTCTTCTCTTTGGCAAATATTCTTCCCAAGGACGAAGCAATCGACTACATGAAGAAGGCAGCCTACAAGTCCTATATCAAGAAGGGTCAGGCAATCGTTGACCTGAACTACGCCGCAATCGACGCCGGCGCCGATGCTTACATTGAGGTAAAGGTTCCCGAGTCCTGGAAGAGCGCAGGTGTGGATGCTCCCAAGCCCGCATTTGAAAGTCCTCGCGCGGATCTTACGAAGTTCGTAAACGACGTCGTAACCCCCGTGAACGCAATGGCAGGCGACAAGCTTCCCGTTTCGGCATTTGCCGAGTACGTAGATGGTACCTTCCCTCAGGGCTCTACCGCTTCCGAGAAGCGCGGTGTTGCCGTATCGGTTCCTTCCTGGAATCCCGACGCTTGCGTTCAGTGTAACAACTGCGCATTCGTATGTCCTCACGCTTGTATCCGTCCCTTCGCTATGACCGAGGAAGAGGCAGCTAAGGCTCCCGCCACCACCAAGTTCACCGCGAAGCCCGTGATCAAGACCAATTATAAGTTCACCATGGCGATCTCTCCCGCTGACTGTATGGGTTGTACCCTCTGCGTAAAGGCTTGCCCCGTGAACAACAATCCGAAGATGGGCAATGCCATCGAGATGGTTCCCGCGGCAACGCAGGCAGACCAGCAGGCTCCTTGGGACTATGCGGTCGCAAACGTCTCCGAGAAGACCGAGCTGATCAACACCACCGTCAAGGGCTCTCAGTTCAAGCAGCCTCTGCTTGAGTTCTCCGGCTCTTGCGCAGGATGCGCCGAGACCTCTTACGCACGTCTCATTACCCAGCTCTTCGGTGAGTCCATGTACATCTCCAACGCAACCGGATGCTCCTCCATTTGGGGCGGCTCGGCTCCCGCAACTCCCTACACGGTTAACCGTGAGAGCGGACGCGGACCCGCTTGGGCAAACTCCCTCTTCGAGGATAACGCTGAGCACGGTCTGGGTATCCACCTCGGACAGAAGACCATTCGTGAGAAGCTGATCCGCAAGGTCAACGAGATGGCTGCTTCCGACAAGGCTTCTGACGAGTTCAAGGCTGCTGTTGACGCGTTCATGGCAACCAAAGACAACTCCAAGGCAAATATCGAGCCCACCAAGGCTCTGATCGCTGAGCTGGAGAAGGCTGCCGCACAGGGTTGCCCCGCAGCTCCCGCAATTCTCGCTGAGAAGGATTACCTCGGCAAGAAGTCCACTTGGATCTTCGGCGGAGACGGTTGGGCATACGACATCGGATTTGGCGGTCTTGACCATGTGATCGCATCCGGCGAGGACGTAAACATCATGGTATTCGATACCGAGGTTTACTCCAACACGGGCGGACAGGCATCCAAGGCTTCCAACATTGGTCAGGTTGCTCAGTTCGCCGCTGCCGGCAAGGCAATCGGCAAGAAGGATCTGGCGCAGATCGCAATGTCCTACGGCTACGTTTATGTGGCACAGGTCGCTATGGGCGCCGATATGAACCAGCTTCTCAAGGCTCTGACCGAGGCTGAGGCATACAACGGACCTTCCATCATCATCGGCTACGCTTCCTGTGTGATGTCCGGCATTAAGGGCACCATGTAGAACTGCCAGCTCGAAATGAAAAAGGCAGTTGAGGCAGGCTACTGGCAGATGTTCCGTTACGATCCCACCAAGACCGAGAACAAGCTGACCATCGACTCCAAGGAGCCCACGGCAAGCTACGTTGACTTCATTAAGTCCGAGAACCGTTACGCTCGTCTGGTACAAACCTTCCCCGAGAAGGCAGCAGAGCTCTTCGAGAAGGGCGAGGCAAATGCCAAGGCGAAGTATGACAGACTCCAGAAGATGACCGAGCTTTACAAGTAATTTTAATTTAAAATTACAAGAATAAGCCCCGTGCCATGCGGCACGGGGCTTTGCTTCATACAATCGTCTCTTTTTGCCCAAACGATTGACAAAATCATCTATGCTATGTTATAATTTTAAAAATTCAATTCATAAGGAAAACAACCATGATCGATATTCTCGCGGCAACACTTGATCCCATGCTTTTGCTTTTTTTCTGTATTGCGCTGGGCTTTGTCTTACATAAAACTCATATTCTTCCCGATTCCGCGGGTCAGGTCATGGCAAAGCTGGAAACCTGGGTGTTCTGCCCCGCACTGAGCTTTAGCACCATGGCAAAATTCTGTATGCCAAACACAATTCAAAGCCATGCGCTGAACATTTCCTTCTCGATCGGACTCGTGATACTGGCAATCTCCCTTTCCATTTTGCTGGTTCGATTTTTTGTCCGAGAAAAGAATCAGGAGCGGGGAATCTACGCCTACGCCTTGGCATTTGCCAACAGTGGCTACATGGGGGACCCTCTCGTACAGATGATTCTGGGCGACTCCATGCTTTCCTATTATAAACTCTTCTGTCTCCCTATCAACATTGCTATTTTTACGTGGGGAATCAGCAATCTGGTACCGAGCAAAGGGAAAAAAGGGGATTTTTTAAAAAAGCTATTGAATCCCTCAACGGTTGCCATGTTTGTCGGTATGGCAGTAGGACTGTCAGGTGTAGGCGTTTATATTCCCTCTTTTCTTTCCTCTGCCATCGACTCTCTGAAGACATGTATGGGTCCCGTTGCCATGCTTCTTGTGGGCTTTACCATCGCATCCTATAACATATCGGAGATTCTAAGGAACAAAAAAGTATACCTTGCTTCCATTCTCCGCCTTACCCTTCTTCCCGCGATCCTCATCGCCGCCTTGGTCGGTTTCAAAGAGCTTCTCCATTTCTGCTTCGATTTGAATATTGGGAACAGCGTCCTGTATCTTGCGTTCTTTGCCACCGCTACCCCTCTTGGGCTCAATACCATCGTGTTTCCCGAGGCATACGGTGGCAATCCCAAAACAGGCGCCAGCATGGCTCTAATCTCCCATACCCTTTGTATCATTTTCATGCCGATCATGTTTGTGTTGATGACCGTCCTATTCGGTCCCTGTCAAATTCTGTAATGAAGAAATCCCGTCGGTTGTGATATGCACCCCACGAGGTGATTCCACAGGCATCATAGAATAGATTTGTATAAAGGATTTTTTGCCACTTTTTTGAAAAAATGGCAAATTTTGTCCTCCCGTTCTCGCACGCCTTAATTTGCTCGGCGGTTCATGAGAAGCTCGAAAAGCATTTTGTGCTTTTTGGCGACCACGTGGAGAATAATGCCGCAGGCGAACAGCAAAGCGGCAATGATAAAGAGACCCACACAAACGAAAAGGGTTGGGAATCTGGGAACCAAGCCCATTTTAAAATAATCAATCAGCACAGGAATCATAAACCCGCCGCCGATCAAGCAAAGCAGGAGCGCCCATGAGCTGAAAAACTTCAAGGGCTTATACTCACAAAAAAGTCGGAACACCGTACCAAGCACCCGAACACCGTCACGGACCGTATTGAGCTTGGAAACACTCCCCTCGGGACGATCCCGATAGTTCACGGGAATCTCCTTCAAGAGAAAGTTCTTGTCCAAGGCATGAATGGTCATTTCGGTCTCGATCTCAAATCCCTTGGAAAGCACGGGAAAATTCTTCACGAAATCTCTGCTAAACGCTCGATATCCCGTCATAATATCCTTCACGTCACTCTTAAAAATCCGATTGATCAAAAAGCGAACGCTTCGGTTTCCCGCATTATGAAAGGGACGCTTGTTCTCTTGAAAATAGGTGGAGGACAAG
>JAZSIF010000007.1:0-8857 GCA_045533675.1 Eubacteriales bacterium
ATCGTAGGTATCGGTGCTCCAATCGATCCCGATCTCCTCCGCCTTTGGAATAAAATTGTAGTACGCAAGACCGTGCTCTTCGGAATAGGCAACGATCTGCTCCTCCCACTCGTCATACCACCAGTATGCCCAGGTATTGGTAGGAGCCTTCACTAAGATCAGCTCACTTCCGTTTTCCTCGCAAAGCAGGCGCATTTTGTCAAGATATTCCATCGCCGACTCGGGCAGCGTATAGTCGGAAAGATTTCTTCCCTCCTCCACGTTCGCCTTTTCTTCTTCGGTCATGGGCAGAATATCGGTCTGCATGAGATACCCGCTATGGGACACGGCAGGCACGTCCGAAAAGGCATATTTGAAGTCATCCCCTGTCAGCTCGGTAATACGGCTGTGATAGCGCAAAAAGGGAAAGAGGTAATCCAGAAAGCTCTCCTCCTCGGTCATGGATGCCCGAATGGCTCCCGCCTTTGAGGAGGACCACTTCATGCCGTCCAAGGTCATGCGGTTGAAGGACTCGCTCTGCGGCTCGCCGTATTTCAGCGCCAACACGTTATAAACCACCGCCTTTGGCTTTTCGTAGCGAAAGGTCTCCTCTAAGAGATAGTAGGATTGCCATACAAGCTGCTGAGGGCTTCCCCGCAGGTAGGAGGTAATCCCGTATTCCTCCCATAGGGTGGCGGGCACGAAGCTCTCATACACCTCGCAGTCCCCCACAAAGATCACGTCGTGTCCTCCCGCCTCGGCATAATATTCTCCGATGAGCGCCCCCTCCCGATTGTCCGTATATTTCGGAACAACCAGAAGCTGAAGAAGCCACAAAAGAATGCCGAGAACCAAGAGAACCGCGACCGAAATCAAAATTCGTTTCTTCATCTTGAATCCTTACGTTCAGAATTGATTGTAAATAAACTGGGACGCATCGTATCCGATGCTGTACGCGCCAAAGAGCAGTACCGCGAGAACCAGCCCGCCCACAAGAACGCCCGAAAGCACGGGACGGTCGTAGAGTCGGTCTCTGACCGACCGCTTGGCGGAAAGCGTACTGACGGTCGCCATCAAAAGACAGCCCGCACCAATGATGATCCAGTCGGCGGGATCGAGACCAAGGTCAAAGAAGCCCCGCAGTGCCCGTCCCGGGTTCATGTCCGTAAACATACTGCCCCACATACGGAAGGTCGTTCCTACGTCTCTGTAGCAGTCAAGGGAGCGAATCAGACCCATCAAAAGGAAGGTGCGCGCCGCCATGAACTTCCCATAGCCCCGCGAGCCCGTCAAGCGAGGGAACGCCTTGCGGAATCGATCGTAAAGCGGCTCAAGCTCCTGAGACACAAGGATCACCAGGCAGTTGAGCAGCCCCCATACGATAAAATTCCAGCCCGCGCCATGCCAAAGTCCCGTCAGGTACCATGTGACAATGGTAGCCAGATACACTGGCACACGCTTGCCGATCTTCGCTCCCAAGGTTTTTCTCGACCACTTGGAGAGCTTCATCATGGGTCGGCAGACCGACAGCGGATAGAACACGTAATCGGTAAACCAGCTTCCCATGGTAATGTGCCAACGTCTCCAGTATTCCTTGGTAGAACCAGAGGAAAAGGGTCTCTTGAAATTCTCCGTCAGACGAATACCGAGCGCTTCGGCAATTCCGATGGTAATATCGATACCGCCCGTAAAGTCCGCGTAAATCTGAATCGAATAGAAAAGAATCAAAAAGAATACGTAGGCACCCGTATATTCCTCGGGAGATTCCAAAAGGGTCTGCATGGCAACCAACACACGGTCGGCAATCACAAGCTTTTTGAAGTAGCCCCAAAGAATCCTCTGCAAGCCGTAGGTAAAGCCGCGGAAGTCAAAGGCATGGGGGGTATACAGCTGAGACGCCAGATCGGAGTGCCTTGAGATCGGTCCCTGCACCAGCTGGGGGAAGAAGGACACAAAGAGCGCCAGCTTCAAGGGATTGCGCTCGGCATGTGTTTTTCCCCGATACACGTCAATGAGGTACCCCATGGTCTGAAAGATGTAAAAGGAAATGCCCATGGGGAGAAGCAGGTTGGGGATGGAAAAGCCTTCCCCGCCAAAGCTCCTCAAAATGCCGTTCAGGTTGTAGACCGCAAAGCCCGTATATTTCAGCACCGCAAGAATGCCGAAATTGAAAAGGAGTCCCCACAAAAGAATGTGAAAGCGCTTTTTCTTTTCCCTTGCCTTGTATGCCTTCCTCGTCTCCTTATCCATCTCGCCCTTATGGGCGGTCAGGTACTCCTCCTCTTTCGCGGCTCTTCTTTGCATCGCCAGAGCAATAAAGAAGGCAGAGAGTGTGGTCGCGAAGATGAAAATGAAGCACTCCCAGCCCGCAAACCAGTAAAAGACGTAGGACGCGGTCAGAAGCAATCCCCATTGCCAACGCTTCGGCAACAGATAGTAGGCAAGAAAGAGGACAAGGAGAAAGGCGATAAATCCGTAGGACGTAAACAGCATTATTCTTCGTCCAACCGCTCAATAAGCGCCATGATCGCTTCGGCGGAATTAAAGTTCTCGGGAACGATTTCCTCGGCGGGAATGGTCACGTCAAATTCCGAGTGGATCTCGGTCACGAGGGTGACGATGTCAAGAGAATCGAGAATGCCGTCGTCGATCAGATCCTCGGCAGCGGAAAAATCCACGTCGGGATGCAAGTCATTGAGGATCGCAAGTAACTGTTCCATAAAAAGCTCCTAAAAAAATTATAGAGTAGCCATGCGCTCACGGAGCGTACGGCGGTCGATCTTTCCGTTGTCTGTCAAGGGAAACGCGGACAGGCGCACAAGCACCGTGGGAAGCATATAGCGGGGCAGATACCCGCCAAGGAAAGAAAGCAGCTCATTCTCCGCTGCCTCTCCCACGTAAAAGAGGAAGATCCGCTTGCCGTCGGCATCATAGAGACAGCAGCTGCGGCTCAGCGCCTCGTGCTTTCCCGCGGCGGCATCGATCTCACCAAGCTCAATGCGGTGTCCCATGTGTTTGATCTGTGAATCCTTGCGGCAGACAAACACAAGCTCCCCGTGTTCGTTGTATTTCCCGATATCTCCCGTGCGATATATGATCTCAGGATAGGCGGTGTTGAGGGGGTTCCGCACGAAGACCTCGGCGGTCTTTTCGGGATTGTTGTAATACCCCATGGTCACACAGGTCCCCCGCAGACAAATCTCGCCCTCACTTCCCCGCTCCGCGCGGCGATTCCGCTCGTCAAGGAGAATGAGATCGGTATTGTCAAAGGGCCGTCCCACGGGAATCGGCTCGTCCTCGGAAAGAGGGCGTTCCGCCTTCCAATAACAGGACATTCCCGTGGCTTCGGTGGGTCCGTAAAGGTTATAAAACTCCGCTTGAGGTAAAGCCGCTCTCCAAAGGTCGTATTGCTTCCTTGGAAACACCTCACTGCCAAAGGCGACCTTCGTCAGGTACTTGGGTACCGAATGAGCAAGCGCCCCCAGCGAGGAAATCTGCACCAACGCCGACACCACCCAGCAGACCGTGTTGATCTTGTATTCGTTGAGATATTCAATCAGACGCACGGGGAACGAAAAGAGCATCCTCGGCACGAAATAGGTGGTCGCCCCCAACATAATGGTAGGCATCAGCTCCTTTAAGGGAGCGTCAAAATAGAGGGGGGTCTGATTGGCAAACACCGTGTCTCTCGTAAAGCCCAAGGCATCGGTGAGAGATTCGGTATAGTCGATAACCGAGCGGTGACAAGCAACCACACCCTTGGGCACCCCCGTCGAACCCGAGGTAAAGACCACGTAGACGGGGTCGGTATCGCACTGCCTCTGCCGTATGTGGAGAAGCGTCTCTCGGTCAATGGAAGCGGCCGAAAGATCATCGTAAAGATAGGTATGCTCCACACCCAGCGCCTCTGCCTTTTTAAGATTTTTTCTGTCGGCAAGAAGGGCACGGGGAGAAAGATTGTCGAGGATCATCCGCATTCTCGACTCGGGCATCTTCTCGTCCAAACACACGTAATGACAGCCCGCGTAAATGACACCGAAGAAAGCGGTCACGGTTCTCGGGTGCTTGTCCATGAAGATCACCACAGGCTCGCCGTAAAAGCCCTCCTTGGCGAGAAAGCTGCCGATGGCGGCGGCTCCCCTTTGCACTTCCATAAAGGTCATGGATTCCTTGCCCGTGGAAAAAGCGATCTTATCGGGGACCTCGGGGGCAGTTGCCTCCAGGTAGGTCAGAATATTCTTTCTCATGAATGCTCCCTATCGTTCAGTTTGAAAGCTCTTTTTTCGCAATGGTCGGGAAGCCCTCGGGCTTTTCAAAGGTGTAGAAGCCGTCTCCGCCCGAAGAGGTACGGTAGCTCTTCAGCTTCGACTCGGTGATCAGGCAAGCATCTTTCGTGTCATCCGAGAACGTACCGCCAAGACGGGTGGAATCGTAATAGTACCACTTGGGCGCTTCGCCGCTTCCCACGTTCACCACGCTCCAGAAATGTGTGCCGTCCTCGGAGGATGCCTTGGAGCGCTGAATGCCGATATTTTCAATACCGAAATACTCAAAGAACGCCTTGGAAACCGCATAATACGTATAGCAATCGCCCTTCATCTGATCCATCTCCAAGGTGCGGACCGCTTCCTCGACCCAGTCGATCTCCCAGTCACGACGGATGCCAGACTGGTTCTTTTGGTTCGGCGTGTTGGATTCGTCGTTGAATCGGATGTTTGCGTTATTCGCTCCCTTGGAGGGAGAATTGACGTAGTCGTAGATGGCACGGACCAGCTCGGTCTTGGACATCGCCGCGCTCATACCGAGAGACTCCGCTTTCTTTGCCACCAGCGTCATCAACGTCTCCTGGGAGTATTGTCTGTTCTTGACCGTCAGCCGAAGCACGTAGGTCGTCTCATTCCCCGCTCCGTCGGTCGCCACATAAGTAACACGATAGGTCCCCTCACGATTGAGGTTCACCTGGTCCTGATCGATCTCCAACGTATAGTCGTCTCGGTTGTCCGTGACCTTGACGAAGCTCTTATATGCCACGTTGTCACCAAGATATACCACGGCAACATCCCCCGCAGGTCCCTCAATCACGGGAGCCTCGTCATCGGTGGACAGGGCAATGATCACACCCACCACGGTCATCACTATGGCAAGCAGCAAGGCGGCAAGCGTACACACCACCGAAGCCGTCATAAATTTTTTATTGTTTTTCAGATGTTCAAACAGTTGCTTCAAGGTAAAAAATCCTCCTTTTGCGCTTCAAAAAGATAGGTCACAAAGACCAAAATACATACGCTGATATTATACCACATTTTGCTCTTTTTGTCAATGAAAAAAGAGGGTTTTGTCAAAATAAATTACAGTTTTTTTATGTCTCGGAGAGTGCGTGGGACACGCCGTCGGAGATGTCCTCGGAGAGGGGGAAAAGCGGAAATAAACGAACATCATTTCCATTTCCATTTCCATTACCATTACCAATAACATTATCATTATCATTTTCATTATCATTATCATTTTCATTATCGGCTTTTTTGGGTTTTTGGGTTTTAAAATATCCCTTACTTTTTCTAAAAAAATTCACCTCCCATCTTTCAAAAAGCATTGCCATTGCAAGCCCTACGGAATCTCTTTGGTTTCTCAAAAGCGAAAAAACCGTTTGGGTTATATGGGTTAAATGGGTTATTTTTTAAAAAAATCTCATGTGTGTCTCAAACCGTCTCAATCTTAGAATCGTTTGACCGCCGCAGGCAATAAATATCCCCCCGTAAAACGGGGGGATTTCAGTTTTGGGCATAGCCCTAATACTACTGGCTACGCACAAGTGCGTCGTGTATTTGCCTGCCAGCCATGCAACTGTTACTTGCTACCCGTAAACGGGTTGTGCAAAAAAGCCTTCCTCCGAGAGGAAGGGGGACCGCTGCGGTGGAAGGAGCCTGCGGCACTTTGAAAATCCCTCGCCTTATTGTGATCGGTTAACCTTACTTTACGCGCTCTCCCCCAGTCACCTTCGGTGACAGCCCCCTCCCGGAGGGAGCCTATGACACAAACACATCTCGTCCTACACCTTCTACCCATCTGTTTATCGGTATACCCTCTTTTGAACCACGCGACTATCGCGTGGTTTTCGTTATACAAGAAAAGAAATCCGTCGGTGGTGCCAAAGGCGCCGACGGATTTCTTCCTTAGAAAAAAATATTCAGTTACACGGTACACAAGGACGAGGAGTCTTTGTCAAACCTCAGGAATAATTTGTATAAAAGTTTTTGGCGGAGCAACATGAACTGCAAGTTCATGCCCCGTAGCGAAGCGGAGGTGGTTTTCTAAAAAGCGACAAAACACGTCCTTTCGCATCCTCACAGCCTCTTTGCTAAATACTCCCCCACACTTGCCGCATAGGAAAGAGCGGCGGGGAGAAGCTCCGCGGGAACAGGCTCCAGGAAGCCGTAGATCTCAAAGCTCACGTCACCCGTGTAGCGGGCATCACGCAAAGCGGAAAGAATACCATCCCAATCCAGCGTGCCGCCGAAAGGAAGGAAATGCCGATCCTTCATATAGTCGATATCCTGAATGTGAAGACACTCCAAAAGAGTCGGGTCCATACGGCGCAGGAAAATGGCGGGCTCGGTTCCCGTCAACGCCGCGTGACCGATGTCCACACAAGCGCAAAAATGAGGAGACCCGATCTTGCGGATGAGCATACATTGCTCTTCCGGCGTTCCCACCACCCCACGGTAGCATTGGCACCGACGGTCGGTGGTAAAGAGATTCTCCACGGCGACCTTGATGCCAAATTTTTGGCAATAGGGGGCAAGACCGCGATAGAACTCTACGTTGTAGTCGATCAGATTCACCCCGCCGTGTTCTTCGGGGATCTTGACGGCATGAACCACAATGCGCTTGGCACCTAAGACCGATGCCGCCTCCATGGAACGCACAATGCCGCGGAAATGGTGGTCTGACTCGTCAAAGGCATCCCCGAACGCCATATCAAAGGGAGCGTGCGCCTGATGGCAGACAAGCCCCAAGCGGTCCATTTTTTTCCTTAAATCCTGAGCGTAGGACAGATAACCGTCGCCCCGCATAGGGTGATCGGCATCAAGCCAGTAAAAGGAATAGTCAACTCCCTCAAAGCCTGCCGCGCGAATCAATTCCAGCCCTCGCTCGTCGCCCACCTTTTTTCGGACGGAATAGGTTTCAACCGAACGGATCATCCTCAATCAGCCTCCATCATAAAAGTATAGCCGCCACCCAGCCACAAAAATTCCTCTTCGCCAAAGCCGTGCATAAACTCGATCCACTTCTCCATCATGGGATAGCAGCGAGCCGGCTCATCCTTGCAATCATACGCTAAATAAAGCTCCCGAGGGCAAACAATGGCGGCATCGCCCCATGCGGTAGAGGTACGCTCCCCTCGGAATCACACTTAGTTTTATTATATCACAGCCGAATACCTTTGTCAAGGGGAATCCATGTCCGTCTCACCGCTTTCCGAGGAGAATCCGCGCATTTTTTCTTGACATCCTTTCCCCGGTGTATTATAATGATAACAGTGATACCCAAGGAAGGTCCGCGGACCTTCCCAAACGAATAAACCCAAGGATTTTACGTAACGCATGAAGATAGTTCGCTCAATTCAATATCAATCGAATACACCGACCGTAGTGGCACTCGGTTGCTTTGACGGGGTCCACCTCGGACACACCGCCGTCATTCGCGCCGCCACCGAGCAGGCAAAGACAATGGGGCTTCCCTCCCTCGTGTTTGCCTTTTCGGAGCCTCCGAGGAATTTCTTTTCGCCGGGCTCGGTTGCCGTGATTACCGAAGCGCGTGACAAGGAAGCGCTGATCGATGCTCTCGGGGCAGACCTCTGTCTGTCGGTTCCCTTTGACCGCTCGGTAGCGGAGCTTTCCGCGGAGGAGTTTCTGGAAACCATCCTCTTCCACCGTCTGCGCGCCGCTCACGTCGTATGCGGGTTTAATTATTCCTTTGGCGCAAACGGCAGAGGAAACGTCACTCTCCTTGAGGATTTTTGCCGTCGGAGGGGCATCGGCTTTACGGCTTGTCCCCCTACCCTTTTGGAGGGTCAGCCCGTCAGCTCCTCCCTCATCCGAAGCGCCATCGCCAAGGGGGATATGCCCTCCGTCCGCCGTCTGCTCGGTCGGAATTATTCGATCCTTGGCAAGGTGGTAGACGGGCAAAAGCTGGCGAGAAATCTCGGCTTTCCCACCGTTAATCAGCTTCTTTCCGACCGTATTGCCGTCCCCCGACACGGCGTGTACGCCACAAAAATTCATGGCGCTTCTCCCACAGGGGTCCTCTTTGGCATTACCAACGTTGGACTGCGACCTACGGTCAAGGGCAGACTTCTCTGCGCCGAAACTCATATTTTTGATTTTTCCGACGACCTCTACGGCAGAGAGCTCTCCGTGGAATTTCTGTCTTTTCTCCGCCCCGAAATCCCCTTTCCCTCCCTCGATGCCCTCAAGGAGCAGGTGGAGAAGGATATCCGAGAAGCAAGAAAGCTGGGATGCGAGGGACGCTGAGGACGCAAGGGACGCTGAGGACGCTGAGGACGCGGTCGCTTTTGAAAAAGCTCCGCAAAACCTTTCATGAAATTATTTTTGTGTTTTAACGAGATCTCCTTTTCCTTGTGTACTGCATAGGTTATACTTTTTTCTCTGATGTAGAAATCCGTCGGTGCCTTTAGCGCCACCGACGGATTTCTTTTTTTTAAAATTTAAAACGAACAATAACCGAAAGCACTCCCTCAATATGTCATCCTGAGCGAAGCCGAAGTTTTGGTGAGGGAGCCTCGGCGAGCCGATCCAAAACCGAGGAGCCGCAGGCGACGAAGGGATGTACTAAGACTTTTCCGAAGCCCTCTTCC
>JAZSIF010000037.1:0-4604 GCA_045533675.1 Eubacteriales bacterium
TGCGTCCACGTCGTGACCGTTGAGCAGATTGATGGTCTGCGCCACCATTTCCATGTGTCCCAGCTCCTCCGCGGCTATGTCAAGAAACAAGTCCTTGATCTCGGGATCCTTGATTCGAAAGCTCTGCGACATATACTGCATTGCCGCCTTGAGCTCACCGTTCCCGCCGCCAAGCTGCTCCTGAAGCAACACCGCATACTGAGGATTGGGTCTCTCTACCTCTACGGGATGAAATAACATTTTTTCGTGTTTGAACATAGATACCTCCGTTTTTTGTATTCACCGTTATTATTTCCCAAAACGGCAGAAAATATATTGCTGAAGGTATAAAATTACGAAAAGCAAAGAATTAAAAGCATTTTTCGGCTATTTTTAAGAATTTATATAAATTAGCCGAAGTTTTCTGTAATAGGTATTGATTTTTCCGAATCTGCAAAGACTAATTCTATTAAGATTCGGAGGACGTATATGGAATCGGTATGGGAGAAAACGGCGCAAAAGCCACAGTTTGATGTGCTTAATGGGAATAAAAAGACTGAGGTTTTGATTATCGGCGGCGGGATCGCGGGGATTTTATGCGCCTATAAGCTCAAAAATGCGGGCGTGGATTGTATGCTGGTAGAGGCGACCGAGATCTGTGGAGGCATTACCAAGAATACCACAGCGAAGATTACGCTCGGGCATGGCTTGATTTACGATAAGATGATAAAACGCTTTGGCGAGAACAAAGCGCGACTGTACGCGGAGGCGCAGAGCAAGGCGATTAAAGAATACGCGCGGCTTTGCAAGAATATTGAATGCGATTTTGAAACACGGGATAACTACGTTTATTCCCTTGATGACCGCAAAAAAATCGAAAAAGAAGTTGCCGCACTCAACCGTATCAGTGTAAAATCCGAGTTTTCAAATGCAAAAGGACTTCCTTTCACTGTCGCGGGCGCGGTTCGTGTCAAGGAGCAAGCGCAATTTCACCCGCTGAAATTCTTATATGAAATTGCAAAGGAACTACCTATTTACGAACACACCAAGGTCTTGGAGTTAATGCCAAACAAGGCGAAAACCAACCGTGGCGAGATCACCTACAAAAAGTTGATTATCGCAACGCATTTCCCGATGCTCAACAAGCACGGCTTATATTCCATAAAGCTCTATCAACACCGATCCTACGTCATAGCCTTAAAGGGGGCGCAGAATGTCAGCAGAATGTACGTGGATGAATCGGACACGGGATTGTCCTTCCGTAATTACGGCGATCTCTTGCTTCTCGGTGGTGGCGGTCACCGCACAGGCAAGAAGGGCGGATGTTGGCAGGAGCTTGAAGGTTTTGCCCGTAAGCACTACAAGAACGCCGAAATTGTGGGCAAATGGGCAACGCAGGATTGCATGACGCTGGACGATATTCCCTATATCGGGCAGTACGCAAAATCCACGCCCGACGTGTTCGTTGCGACAGGCTTTAACAAGTGGGGTATGACAAACGCTATGGTCGCCGCCGATCTTCTCTGTGATCTCGTGCGGGGTAAGTCAAACCCCTACGCCAACCTTTTCGATCCCTCGCGCACCGTCCTGCGCCCACAGCTTGCTGTCAATGCTTTTGAATCGACGGTAGGTATTCTCACGCCCACCGCGCCCCGATGCCCACACCTCGGATGCGCCCTCAAATACAACCGTGCCGAGCATACCTGGGATTGCCCCTGCCATGGCTCTCGTTTCACCGAGGACGGTCAGCTTATCGACAACCCCGCAACCGATGACAAAAAGATGTAATATATCATCACTTTTCCGACGATTGTTGAAATATTTTTCCGACGATTGTTGATAAACGCTCTTTTTTCGGCTAATTTTAAGAATTCTTATAAATTAGACGAAATTTTGGATTGAAAGAGTTTTCCCAAACTCATTTGAAACTTCGGTGCAAATCACCTTACTTTGCACTCAAATTCTCCATACTCACCCTGAATTCGACCCATACCGAGATGAAAATTGCACCCAAATCAAATCCGAAATCAGTCTGATACACGAGCGTTTTAAGTGCCACCGCCCCCGCAGTCTTTAAACCGCAATTCGTACAATTTCACACAAAAAGTCTGAACAAAGTAACTGTCATACTTGTTCAGACTTTTCGATTGTCATTATTTTTACTTTTGCTGAGTTTTTCTTTTGTTTGATTTCTTTGTAGACTCAAAGCTCGCATTTACGAGAAATTGCACAATGTCATCGGGCGCATCGGGGAGAAGAACAGAGATCCAATGGAGTTTGTTCATATGATATGCGGGATAGACGCCGTCATCCGCACCGAACGAGCCAAACATCTCGGTCGGGAGTTTGAGATTGACAACATCGATTACCTCATCGCTCTTAAACCCAAACTTCCGCCGTGAGACGCGCATCACAATTGCATACCACTTGCGGTTATCCGAATGCCTGAGCACCGCCGTTTCAAAATCCTCACCAAACGGATAGTCCGGCGATGTACCGTATGTATTGAGGCAGTATTCAAAAAATTCTTGTTTTGTCATCGCCAGACCTCTCCTAACCCTTATTTCTGTTCTTCTTCGGGTGTGGATACTTTTAAAATACCTTCCACCACATTAGGATTGTTTTTTGATGTGATTTTATAAGGTATTTCAGAAAGTGCACCATCAATAAACAAAATTGAGGGGAACGCAACTGTGGTATTATGCTTAATATAATCCACTTTTAACTTAACAATGAACTTATCGTTATCGGGGTATATCGAATAGCAAAACACATCATTCCACTCATCAATAAAATCATCGCTGTAGTCTGGAATATATCCCGGCAACCCATAATTCCGTGAGGTATAGGTATTAGAATGACTTCGCTCGGATTCTGCATAGTTAATATATTCAGCAGTGCTGCCAATTCCGAAGAGAACGCTCATATCACAATCGTTTAATAGGTATCCCATTTCATCATTATTGAACCGAGGAAAGTTATCCAATGTCAACAGTAATTTTTGTGGAATTTCAAAAGTTATTTCGACATCTTCGTCTATAGCTTTTCCGCAGTTCTGAATGGCCAATCTTATGCAATTTCTATTAGAAAAAGCTTTTTCGATAGGTGCCCATTCTAATGCCTTTGAAATGGTTTCGTGTAACTTTTTGATTTTTTTATATTTTTGTTTTTCTTCAGTCGTTCCATTTAGTGACGGAGTTGTTAGCGGAGTGGCTGTAAGCGTATCCTTCGTTAGATTTCCCAAATCGAAAAAACCATCGGGAAGATCAAGTTCCAATTGTTCAGCAACAGCAGAAATAAATTTTTTCTCCTCATCATTAATTGTCACAGGTCGAGTAAATCCACCAAAAAGAGTATTATTAATCGCAACTCTTTTTCCAACATCCATTCCCGCAATTTCTTGATACATCGCTTTAATGATATCGAGATATTGACTCATGGTTGTATCTGTATTCAATTCAAAAGGATATATGGATGCTTCATCGGATAATTTTCCATTTTCATCAATTCCAACTAACTTCAAATCAGAAATCCGTTCACTTGTTGCTTCTTTCACTTTCTTTTCAGACAGAAAAAACATTGAAAGATGTGCAAAAAATAACTTTTTAAACTCCTCATTTAATGCATAGGTGAAGTATATTCCGCGGTCTTTGTATTTTTCACGAAATGCTTGGATTTTTTTATACCCATCATCATTCATCTGAGAAGGGGAAATTGGCTTATCCGAGAAATACATAAACACTTGTTTCGCCGATTGAAGCATACGTTCAATTTCTTCTTCCGTTCCTGAACCATATTCATCTGTAGGAGAACCGAATTTAGTCCAAAATATTGCAACGGCGGCATCGCATTTGTCGACAAATTGCTCATTTAAAAGAGTCTGCGGTTTTCCGCCCGATTGTGCATATGAACTCTTGCTCCAATGGCGAGTTTTTACTGTTATCCCTAAAGGTTCAGCATATAACTCGTTAAACTCTTCAACAGCTGTTTCGATGATCTTCACCTCATCTTTTACATCACCGGGGCATGAAATGAGAAGATTATATAAAGTAACACTTTGAGGCATTTTATCTTTCTCCTTTATTACTTAAGCTTAATCTAATCATTGATTCAATAAACCCAACCTCATTTTCGGGCAAATGTTTATAATAATCCTTTACCTTTTCTACAATTATTTTTGCCCCTTGCATCTGCAAAAAGTTTTCGGCGTTGATGTAGGATTGCTCTACTGTTGTCGGTTGAGAAGTATTCACAGTATTCCAAACAAGAGTTTCCTCAAGGTACTTGTTCATCAGCTTGCGAACATGATCCTGCATTTGAGAATACTGCTGTGTTGCGTAATAGTGTCGGAGGAGGATTACATCGTTGATGTAATCCTTAACCTCTTTGACATCCTTGAATTTTTCGTATATCTTTAAGTAATCTGTCATTTTTACTCCTAAAATCTTATTCCTCATTTTCCAAAACGGATGTTATCTTTTCAAACAATACGGGATCATCTACAACTATCAAGGCGATTTTCTCGCGGACTCTGCTGATTAACTTATAAAACAAATTGGACTACAAATAATCGGGTTTTGGGTGAGGAATTTCTTGTAAGACCCCGCCGGTAGCGTAATAAAACG
>JAZSIF010000060.1:0-53775 GCA_045533675.1 Eubacteriales bacterium
GGGGAAGGCAGTTTGCTTCCCCTCGGAGCGTGTCGAAAAAGTATCAAGATTCCGTTCAACACACAAAAAGAGTGTCATCCTGAGCGAAGCGGAGCGGAGTCGAAGGTTTGGTGAGGGAGCTTCGCGAGGCGATCCAAAACCGAGGAGCTGAAGGCGACGACGGGGTCTACAAGGACGATTCCGAAGCTTTTTATTCGTAAGAAAATAAAATGAAAGCAACCAATTCGCGTAGATCTCAACGCTGCCGCGTTGCCCTCCTTCCGTCGGGTTCGACTGCGAAAACATCACACCGTGATGTTTTCTCCGCTCAAGATGACAACGGCGGGGCGCGAATTGAACAATGTTTTTTTAATTTTCGACAGACTGAAGCCCCGCTCAAAAGAGCGGGGCTCGTTTGCTGTATCCTATGTGTACTCGATGGGAGAACAGGTACGCTCAGGCATAGGCAGACTTTGAACAGCGTCGTAAAACTGTCCCAATTCCTCTAAGGTCATTCCGTTGCGGAAATGATATTTCTCGTCTATTCCATGCTTCTTAAGATCTCTGTTTGCGTGATCTGCAACTCTTAAAAACCACATTCTATAAGCTCCGTTGTAATCCTGCTTTACTGTCTGCGATTCATCAATTATCATACGACCGTCCTCATATCGAAAAATTGGAGGCGGCTCCCCTGCTATTCCCGGATAAATAATCCAAACCTCTACAGGTTTATTTTCCTCGGAGAGACCTATCCAATATACAAAAAGGAATACCAAGGATACCTCTCCTTCGATTATGTATTTCAATGCGTCCTTCGATACAAAAACGACATCTAACTCCGCAACGCTCTCCGCGGCATACTCTATTCCATCAAGGATTTCGATGTTTACCCTGACAAGCTCCGAAAGCAGCTCCACATTCTTATCAACATACCAATCGGGCTGCAATTTCGGGGGAGAATACGCTTCTTCAACTACGGTTCCCCAACGGACCACCGTTCCATAGAAATTACCTAAGTTCGAAAAAGGGTGGGGAACCCAACCATTCCCGAGATCTTCTCCCTCCGTTTCTATCATTTCTGATTCCGCCACTTCGGATTCGGTTACGTTTGACTCCTCCGCGGGGCTATCCACACCCATTTCCGAATCCCCGTCGGGTATATACTCCTCCGCTTCTCGACACCCGACAAAAAGCGACGAAAATAAAAGAAACAGGGCTAACAGAAAGCAGATTTGTTTTACCATTCGCACGACCCTCTCCTCCTTTCAAAAATCCAAAAAAGCAAAAAGCGGCAACGTTTTGTTGCCGCACAATGATCCTGTGTGTTTCGTTCGCTAAGATCGCCGTAGAACGTGCGCATCAACCTCTGTGTATATAGCACGTTTCCCATATTTTGTCAATAAAAAATTCCTGACATGAATTTCGAGGGAAAAGAAAATGTCTTGTTTTTTTGTTTGGTATGTAAAATATACAACAAAAAATGTCACAAATCTGATATAAATATACAACACAATAAAAATTCAAAAAACATATATAAATAATCAATATTTCATTTATATATAGAATTATTTAGCATAAAATTCAAATTTTATAATTATAAAATAAATCGCAAAGCCAACACGAAAAAAACAAAAAAACATTTCCTCAAAAAAGTCTTACTTTTCCCTTGAATTTTTCTCCAAACAGGTGTATAATAAATACCGTTAAAACTTTTACAGATCGAAAGGAAGTAGAAAAATGGCAGAAGAATGCACTCATAACTGTTCCACCTGCTCGTCGAATTGCGGGTCCCGCGAGAAGCAGAGTCTTCTCGAACAGCCCCATGAGCTGAGTAAGGTCAAGCATATCATCGCGGTCGTCAGCGGAAAGGGAGGCGTCGGCAAATCCCTCGTCACCTCCATGCTGGCAGTCAATATGCAGCGTCTCGGCTACAAGACGGCGATCCTTGACGCCGACGTAACGGGACCCTCTATCCCCAAGGCATTCGGCTTGAAGACAGGCGTGGAGGGAGATGATCACGGCATGATTCCTCCCACGACCACCTCAGGCATCGACATCATGTCCATCAACCTCATGCTGGACGACGAAACCAAGCCCGTGGTTTGGCGCGGACCCGTCATTGCGGGCGCGGTCAAGCAGTTCTGGACCGATACCATTTGGAACGACATCGACTATATGTTCATCGACTGTCCTCCCGGAACGGGCGACGTGCCCCTGACGGTATTCCAGTCGATTCCGATCGACGGCATCGTCATCGTCAGCACCCCCCAGGACCTTGTGTCCATGATCGTGTCCAAGGCGGCGAATATGGCGCAGATGATGGATATTCCCGTGTACGGTCTGGTAGAGAACATGAGCTACGTCAAGTGCCCCGATTGCGGCAAGGAGATCAAGGTGTTTGGCGACAGCCATATTGACGAGATTGCCGAAAAATTCGGCTATGATCTCTTGGCGCAGATTCCCATGGACCCCAAGCTGACGGCGCTTGTGGATAAGGGCTGGATCGAAATGATGGACAACGACTATATGGAAAAGGCGGCAGAGATTCTGGTCAGAAGAACCACGAAATGAGCCTCCTTCGGAGACGGACATGAGGATAGGAAGCCTTGAAATTCCATACGGGTTGACCCTCGCCCCTATGGCGGGGGTCACGGACCGTACCTTCCGCAGGCTTTGTCGGCGGTGCGGGGCGGAATATACTGTCAGTGAAATGGTCTCGGCAAAAGCGCTTTGCTATGAACAGCGGGGAAAAAAGAGCGCTCCGAGCGCCAGCGCCCCCTTGGCGGCAATCGGTGCGGATGAAGCCCCCATGGCGGTGCAGATTTTCGGGCATGAGCCCGAATTCATGGCGGAAGCGGCAAAGATGCTGGAGTCTTGTGAATATCGGGGATGTGAGAGCGAGATACCGCCTGCCGCCATTGATATCAACATGGGCTGCCCCGTCCGAAAAATCGCGGGAAACGGAGAGGGAAGCGCCCTCATGAGGGATCCCAAATTGGCGGGAGATATCACGAGAGCGGTGGTGAATGCCGTTTCGATTCCCGTAACGGTGAAGATTCGCGCGGGTTGGGACGCGCAATCAATCAATGCCCCCGAGCTGGCGAAAATACTGGAATCCGCGGGAGCGGCGGCAATCTTTGTTCACGCAAGGACCAGAGAGCAGATGTACACCCCTGGGATCGATCTTTCGGTGATCGAACGGGTCAAACGCGCGGTATCGGTCCCCGTGATCGGAAACGGCGATATTTACAGCGCTTCGGATGCCCGCGCCATGATAGAAAAAACAGGCTGTGACGGAGTCATGATCGGCAGAGGAGCCATGGGAAATCCGTGGATCTTCTCGGAGCTTCGGGCAATGATAGAGGGCAGGGAATATGAGCCTCCCACCGTGCCCATGCGCATGAGCGTCGCCAAGGAACACCTCACGGATATGATCGCCCATAAGGGGGAGCGAGTGGGGCTTGCCGAGGCAAAAAAACATATGGCGTGGTATATCCACGGATTGCGCGGAGCAGCGCTGGCGCGAACCGAAATTATGAACTCTCAATCGGTGCAAGAAATTGTAGATGTTCTTGATCGACTGGCATTTTCTGAAGAAAAAGGGCTCTGAGAGTCCTTTTTTTCTTTCTGAAAAATACTTGACAAATAAAATAAATAATGGTAAAATATCTATGTATATAACTTTGTAGGTTCAGATTTCAAATCAAGCGTTGGGAGGCACATCTCACGGCGTGAGTGTTTGTCTATGAACGAGAAAGGGAAAATCATGAAAAAAAGAGTATTCAGAATTTTGGCGGTGACACTTTGCTTTGTCTTCTGCCTGCAGGTCCTCCTCGGAACGGGAGTTCTGACCCTGCGCGTGGATGCGGCAACCATGAGCGTGCCTTCTGATGTGTCAGGTACCGATTTGTCGGGTGAGAATGCGTTTCCTCATGGGAACAACCTGACCCATTTTACAAATGTCACCAAGAGTGAGGCGCAAAACTACGCTTCCCAAATGTCCTCATTTGGGTACACCCAGACGAAAGAGGGAACGCATGGAAATGTCAAGCATTGGCATTATACCAACACCAACGGTGGCGTGGCTTATCTCGTATATCATAACCATGCGAATGCTTCTTGGGCAGACCAGCTTGCGGGCAAGGTAGGAGAGTTGTATGTCGTTACCGACGATCGCTCCGTCACCTCCGCGTACACCCCCAGAACGAGCTATACCAAGGTGACCGATACTACCCTCGGTGTCATGTCCCTCGACTACTCTTACAGAACGCTGGCGGACGGAAACGGTATGGGCTTTATCTGGACTTTAGAGGACGGAAGCTACCTTATCATGGACGGCGGCTACGAGCACGATTCTCAGCGCATCTACAACTATCTCGTCGACAATAACAAGCGACCCGACGGCAAGGTCGTCATTCACGCATGGTATATTTCTCACGGTCACGGTGACCATTACTATGCGTTCACGCGGTTTGCCGCGGACCATGCCAACGACGTAACCTTGGAATACGTGATTGCCTCTGCGGCGGTAGCCGATGATGACCCCCTCGACAGCAATCTCACGACCAATCTGGCGAAATTCTCCGGCGCGAAGCTGGTTCGTCCCCACACGGGTGAGACCTATCAGATGCCCGGCTTGACGATGGATATTCTTTATACCTGCGAGGATCTTTATGTTACCGGTACTGCGCTTTCGCCAGGCAACAACGAGTCGATTCTTTCCCGTATTACCGTAGGCGGACAGACCGTTTTGTTCCCCGGTGACGGCTCGGACGCTGCTTGTAACAAGCAGGTTGCCATGTACGGATCGGAACTCAAGAGCGATTTCCTGCAGATGAACCATCACGGTATCAGCGGTGCAACCCAGCCATATTTCGAGAACGTAAACCCTTCCTATGTTCTTTGGACCTCTTCCCAGTTTGCGACCGATCTCCGCGCGGCCGGCACCACGTATCAGATCGGTGGCAGTGCTACGTTGAACGCAGCCAACAAGTATCTGTTGGAGAATTGCCTTGGCAACAACATGGATAGGATCTTTGCGGGCGACGGTGTCGCAGAGCTGATCACCTTCCCCTATGACGGCAACCGTGATGCGCTGCCCGTTTACCGTATGCACGATTCGGTTGGTGCTTCTCAGCCCGCTCCCAACGGAAATGTTCTTTACTCTCAAAATTTCAATAACATCTCGGCACAGAGCCATACCTTTGCCGATCCAGGTCCCACAGACCCCAATACCGCAACGACTCACAAGTGGCAGGATCTGTTTGGTTGGGATCAGATGACCCCCACCGACAGCGTGGAGCTGGAGGTGACCTCGGACGGAAGACTTCGCATCTATAATCCCTACTACATGACGCTGGAGCTCAACGATATAGGAGCGGGAGTCACCCCCAACCCCGAGTTTGTGGTGGAGATCGGCGACTTCTCTCAGATGGTAGGAAACAAGGTTGTGCTGGAATACGACTTCCAGTACAATGCCAGAACGTATAGCACCAACGGCAAGGCGGCGGATGCGGGCGCGGCAGCTGTGTTCAGCTTTGGTAAGGCAGTGGATCGCAGCAGATACTGCTTTGCTCCCGCATTGACCCTCGACGGCAACTATCAGGCAAGAATCGGTACGAAGAGCGGAGGCAGCCTGCTTTACAGCGCCACCACCTATTCTACAGGCACAAAACACGTCAAGATTGAGATCGACCCCTATAACGGCCTTACCACCTACGTGGACGGCATTGCTGTTTCCGCGGTGCAGAATCCCGCCGCTTGGGAATCGATCTATGGAAGCACCATGGGCAAGATTCTCGGTCTCACCGTGGCTCCCGGTGTGGAGGTGTATCTCGATAATATCACGCTTTATACCGAAGATATGGAGATCCCCGAGCTCATCATTACGGAAGTGGGCAACGCTATGGGCGAATATGAGTACATCGAGGTATACAACAATTCCCAAAGTGACCTGGATATTTACAACTATGTACTGATGCGGAACACCCCTCTTGCTGCTACCGCTTCTTCCGCAAAATGGACAGATGACAATATCGCAACCATTAAGCGGGGAACGCATACCTATACCACAGCTTCGGGACAGAGCGTGGAGTTGACCAACCCCGCCAGTGGAATCATCAAGCCCGGCGAGACTGTGATCCTGTGGATTCCCTCCAACACCACACGGGTAGAAGATAATATAGATCCCACCGAAGAAACTCTTGAAATGTTCATGGATAATTATGGACTGACTGCTGAGGACAAAATCTACGCGGCGTATAATAATTACAACTTCTCTCTTTGGGATAGTGGTAATGTTGCGTATTGTATCGGCTACGCGAACGTGGATTACAGTACTCATTACACTCATGCGCTTAACGAGATGGTTTCTTACGTGTACATGAACACGACGGCAACCAATGTCTACGGAAGCAACGAAACTGTAACGAAACATGCGCAAGCGTTTTCCTCTGTGGAGTATCAGTACAACCACAACAACGGAATCAAGCGAGGCACCTTCCTCAAGAGCACCGCCGGCGTGCACTCCTGTGGAACGACGCTCAATGAGCAAGAACGAAGAATGGAGATAATGATTGGCGGCAAGACATACGAGATCCCGCTGAGTGCTTATCTCCCGAGCCTTAATGAAATCGACGTAAATACGCTGGAGGGCGTGAGCATTCGTCTCAATGACCCCAACGGTATGCGTTGGATCACCTCGGTGGATGCCCACGATTACGCAGCATTGAAAAAGTGGCAGAGCTTCGGTACGCTCGCAAGCATTGAGATCGGTACGATCATCGGACGCACGAATGATCTCGGCTCCAATGCTTTGACGTTGGATCTGGTCGATGGAGCGAAGTTCCATAAGGTTCTGGCGACCGACGCTGCTTGGTTTGGCGAAACTGCGGAGGGAGACCACCTGTTCGCGGGCTCGGTAGCCAACATCAAGAAGGAAAACTACACCGCGAAGTATGCGGGTGTGGGCTACTTGAAGATCACCTTCTCCGACGGTAGCACGCAAACGATTTACGGCGGATATGACGCAGACGCGCATGCAAGATCGGTGGCAGAGGTTGCCCATAAGGCACTGATCGATGCGGATCACGGACTGAGCGCGGCAGAGCTTGAGATCGTGGCATCCTATGCCGCCTACTACGTGGGCTAAGTAAAATTATAGCGAATTAAACCGTCAGGCTATCCCGAATGGGATAGCCTGATCTGTTTTTTTAAAAAAGGACTTGCTTTTTTCGGCGAATCGTTGTATAATAAATAGGTTAATTTCAGAAAACCTTTTGAGGGGAAAAAGACGTCATGAAACTGTTTCAACCAAAGCTGTTTACATCCATGAGGGATTACAGCGGAAAAAAGCTGGTCAATGACCTGATTGCGGGTGTGATCGTTGCCATCATCGCCCTGCCACTTTCCATCGCGCTTGCCATTGCTTCGGGTGTATCTCCCGAGCGGGGGCTTTATACCGCTATTGTGGCAGGCTTTGTCATCGCGTTCTTTGGTGGTAGCCGTGTGAATATTTCGGGTCCCACCGCCGCCTTCGCAACCATCGTGGCGGGAATCGTCGCCCAGTTCGGTATGTCGGGACTTGCCATCGCCACGCTTATGGCGGGTATTATGCTCATTGTCATGGGACTTTGCCGTCTCGGTTCTCTCATTAAATTTATTCCCTATACCATTACCACGGGCTTTACCGCGGGTATTGCCGTGACCATTCTGATTGGACAGATCAAGGATTTTATGGGACTCTCCTTTGCTCCCGGTACTCATGCCGTGGAGACGATGGAAAAGGTCACTGCCATTGCCAAGAGCATTGCCACCGTCAATTGGCAGGCGATTCTTGTGGGCGGGGTGTGTCTTGCCATCCTCATTATCTGGCCCAAGATCAACAAGCGAATCCCTCCGTCTCTTCTTGCGGTGGTTGCGGGAATTTTGATGGTGAAATTTTTGCCCTTGGAGGTCAATACCATCGGAGATCTTTATGAGATTCCGAGAAGTCTGCCTGCCTTCTCCTTTCCCGAGCTCAGCTTTGACACAATCAAGGCGCTTGTCCCCAGCGCGTTCACCATTGCCATCCTTGCCGCCATCGAGTCTCTGCTTTCCTGTGTCGTTTCGGACGGAATGATCGGTGACCGTCATAACTCCAATACTGAGCTGATCGCCCAAGGCGCGGGAAACATCTGCTCCTCTCTCTTTGGCGGAATCCCCGCCACGGGTGCCATTGCCCGTACCGCGGCAAACGTAAAGAACGGTGGAAGAAGCCCTATTTCGGGTATCGTGCACGCTGTGGTCCTGCTTCTGATTCTCGTGCTTCTCATGCCCTATGCCGCATGGATTCCCATGCCTACCATTGCCGCCATTCTCTTTATGGTCGCTTACAACATGAGTGAATGGAGACACTTCGCGCGTATCTGCAAGACGGCGCCCAAGAGCGACATTCTCGTGCTGGCGGCTACCTTCCTTTTGACCGTGATCTTTGATCTGGTGGTTGCCATTGCCGCGGGACTTCTCTTGGCGGGTCTGCTCTTTATTAAGCGTATGATCGACGTTACGGGTATCCGCCCTTGGACGGCGGCGGATGAGCGTTCCGAAAGTGACGGCGGCAGATTGAAATCCATTCCTGACCGCGTGGCGGTGTTTGAGCTGAACGGTCCCATGTTCTTCGCGTCTGCCGATAAATTTCATTTCCCCATGAAGGACGGAGACCTTGTCATGATCCTTCGTATGAGAAACGTACCAACCTTAGACGGTTCTGCTGTGGAAAGTCTTTCCACACTCCTCAAATCCTGTCAGGCTCGGGACGTTAAACTTTTGCTTTCTCACGTAAACGAACAGCCCCTCTCGGTTATGAAAAAATCGGGATTTTACGACGAGGTAGGGAAAGAGAACTTTATGGAGAATATTGATGACGCCATTGCCAAGGCAAGGGAATTGTGTGAAAAATCAAGTGAAAATTGAGAAAACTCTTTACTTTTCCACGGGTTTATGGTAAAATAAAGGAGAAGTTTTGTTAAGAAAGGAAGTCGGATCCTCCGACGAAAGCGATAAAAAATGAAGTGTCCTGCTTGTGGTTTTGCAGATAGCAAGGTAATCGATTCCCGCCCTGTGGAGGAGGGAAACAGCATCCGCCGAAGAAGAGAATGCTTGGCTTGTCAAAAGCGTTTCACTACCTTTGAGATTGTAGAAACGGTACAGATCATCGTGGTAAAAAAGAACGGTACGAAGGAACTGTTTGACCGCAATAAGCTTTTGTCAGGTCTATTGAAGGCATGCCAAAAGCGACCTGTCAACGCCGAGGAGCTGGCGGGGGAGATTGAGAATGAAATTCAGAACTCCCTTGTAAATGAGATCACCACCACCGAGATCGGAGAGATTGTGATGAAGCACCTGAAGGCGCGCGATGAGGTCGCCTACGTGCGCTTCGCTTCGGTCTACCGTGAATTTAAGGATATTGAGACCTTTTTGAAGGAATTAAGGGAATTAAAGAAAAAATAAAGAAAAAACGGATGATTGTTAATCATCCGTTTTCCGTTTCAGAAAATGGTTTTGGTAAGCCTTGAACGCCGTTGGCAGCGCATAGTCGCTTTGTAGCTCCTCGGGGCTGACCCAAAGAAAATCCGAGGGGGCGGATTCGCAGTCCACCGAAAATCCCGTCATTTTCCAGACAATGTGGGTGAAAATATGAGAAGCGCTGATCGCAGGTTTCACATGTCTTGGCTGTAAGCCCCATTCCATGGCATATTGAAGAACCTGCTCCTTGGAAGCGATTCCCGACAAGGAGGGGAATTCCCAAAGACCTGCCAATAGTCCCGAGTCTTTGCGCCTGCGGAGTGCTACCTTGCCCTCATGCAGAAGAAGCAGAACCGTGTAATCCTCGGTTCGCTTTTCTTTTTTTGGACTCTTTTTGGGAAGAGTCTGCCAAAGTCCCGTGGGATAGGAGACACAGTGCTTTCGCAGAGGACATTCGTCGCATTTGGGGATTCCCGCGGGAATACAGACCCGCTCCCCAAGCTCCATCAGCCCCTCGGTAAGATCTCCCGCATCTTTCCCTGTGGGATAGATGGCACGAAGCCATTCGGTGACCTGCTTTTTTGTGGCGGAAAGAGCAATATCGTCCTCTCTGCCCGTGACTCTCATCAGAACCCGCAGTACGTTTCCGTCTACCGCGGGCTCGGGAAGTCCAAAGGCAATAGAGGCAATGGCACCCGCTGTATAATCTCCAATGCCTTTGAGGGCACGAAGCGCGGTGTAATTGGCGGGGAGAGTGCCTCCATGGACGGCAACCATCTCTTTTGCCGCCGTTTTGAGATTTCTCGCGCGGCTGTAATAGCCAAGTCCCTCCCAAAGCTTCATCAGGCGGTCGTCATCCACCTCGGCTAAGGCATTGACGGTGGGAAGCTCGGAAAGAAAACGGTAGTAATAGGGAATCACCGCCTCAATCCGTGTCTGCTGAAGCATGATCTCGGAGATCCATATTTTATAAGGGTCCTTATCTTCTCTCCAAGGGAGAGATCGGCGGTTTGTTCGATACCATTTCACCAAAAGAGACGCGAGAGATGTGGGGAGAGGATTATTTGTGTGCTGTTCTTTTTTCATCAAAGCAGTTTAAAGAGGTATTTCGCTTCGAGATCAGAATGTCCCTCCAAGCTCTCATGACCAAAGTCGGGGTAAATGATGACCTCTTTATCGGTATTCATTTTATTAAAAGCGGCGAACTGAGTGGAGGGAGGACAGGTAGTGTCCATCAAACCCGTTGCCATGACTACCTTTGCCTTAATACGGGGAGCGAGGTGCTGAATATCGATGTAACCGAGCTTTGTGAAGATTTCCTCCTCGCGCTCATGACGGGGGTCGAGGTGACGGAAATAGTAGCGAAGTCCCTCGTATGCGCCCTTAGCCAAGTCCATCTCCCAAACTCTCTTGTAGTCGGAAAGATAAGGGTAAACGGGCAGGGCAAGCGCAATACGAGGCTCCAGCGCGGCGCAGGCAATGGTCAGAGCACCGCCCTGAGAGCCGCCCTTTGCGGCAACACGGGACTCGTCCACATAGTCCAAATCCATGACAATTCGGGCAAGCATTGCCGTGTCGAGGAATACGTCACGGTAGTGCAGATCCTGAGGATCTCCGTCAAGACCGCGAACAAACTGAGTGGTGTGGGTGGTTCCGTTGGGCTGTCCCATATCCTCGGAGATTCCGCCCTGTCCTCGGCAATCCATAGAAGCCACCACAAATCCCTCGGCGGCATGAGAGATCATATCCCGAAAGCTTCCCGCGTTTCCGCTCAGCCCGTGAAATTTCAGAATGGCGGGCGCCTTTCCTTCAATATTCTTTGGCTTTACAAATTTAGCATGTATCCTTGCGCCCTTGGTTCCCGTGAAGAACATATCGTAGCAATCCGCAACCTTGGAGGGGAAGTCTACGGGGATCAGTTCCACTTTCGGATCGGTGGCTCTCATTTCCGCCAAAGCGGTTTCCCAAAATTCGTCAAAATCGGCGGGACGGGGGTTTTTTCCTTGGTAAACTTTTAATTGCTCAAGGGACATATCAATGGTTGGCATAATCAAAATTTCCTTTCATTTATTGCCTAAAAAATTTTTTATTTCATCCATCAAGGGAAGAAAATCATAAAATAAAGACCGATTTCTACACAAACCTATTTACTACCCCTTCATTATACAATGGAAAAAGGAAAAAGTCAATTCTTATTTTTTAATGTGCCGACATTTGCTGTGGTAAAACTGATGATAAAAGCAGTCAATTTTCACAAAAAATGAACAAAATGTAAATGAAAAGAAAATTCAAAATAAAATAAAAAATAAGGGTTGACAAGTGTTCTATTTGTGGTATAATGCGAGTAACCGAGGGTTTATACATAGAAAATTCATATTTCTCTCGGTGATCGATCCATATATCCGAGGAAGAGTTCAGGGGGACGTATGAGAAAAGATACGGACAGAAAAATGACCGCAAATGAACGGCAGAACGGCTTGGGAACCGAGCTTGTGAATCAAAAGCTTTCGGAAGAGCAGACCGCAAGGATCCTTGCCTCGCTCCTTGAGGACGAGCACGTGTTATTTGCCATCGTGGGTGACCTGAATCTGGAGGGAAAATACGGCACCTGCGTGTTGGCTGTAACCGAACAGAGGGTGCTTTCTTTTAACGAGGAGCGTGTGGATTCCTATTCCTACAAGGGGATCAAATCGATCTGGGTCAAGAGAATGTACGGCAACGCTTGTCTGTTTCTCAGGGATAGAGAGGGAAAGAAGCATAGCGTCATTCGCTTTACCTATACCGTGGCAAACCTTTGCGATATGGCGGTACAATTCATTACGTCGGTCTCTGAGGGAAGCCCTCTTTCCGAGGAACTGGAAGTGGTCACGGCGACCTACGCCAAGCTGAATCGGGTATGTCCCCGATGCGGACGAACTCTTTTGCGGGCAGGCGCGCAGTGTATCCATTGTCAGTCCAAATCCAAGATTGCATCGAAGCTGGTTAAATACGTGAAGCCTGAGTGGAAGACACTGGTTCTTTGTATTTTGATCTCCGCCATTACTACGGCGATCACGCTTTTGCCGCCGCTGATGACCAAGGAGATTGTTGATACGGTCATTCCTATGAGTGTGGATGAGGGAACCGCTGCCGCCCTAAAAGCTTTGGCTATGGTGGTAGTTCTGCTTTTGTCCGCGCATGTTGCCCATTATTCTCTGGCGGCAGTTCGCGCCTATATGCTTCGCCGTTCGGGAGACCGTATCGTGATGGCGCTTCGGAATGACGTGTACGAAAAGGCACAGCACCTACCCATGAAATTCTACGATAAGACCTCTACGGGATCGGTCATTAACCGAATCAGCGGAGATACCAGCACGATCCAGTCTTTTATGCTGAAGATCACTCAGGAGTGTATCGTCCAATTGATCCTGATGATCGGTATTATCGTGATTATGTTTGTCATGAACTGGAAATTGACCCTACTGTCTTTGACTCCCGTTCCTATCGTGGTCGTGTGCTCGAAGATCTTTTCCAGAAAGATCGCGCCCTTTTATAAAAAAAATTGGCGCAGGTGGGCGGCAGTGACCTCCATTATGACCGATACCATCCCCTGTATCCGTGTGGTAAAATCCTTTGCGGGTGAGGAGAGAGCTGTTTCGAAGTTTTCCAAGTATAACAAGGAATGGTATAAGGTGGATACCGCCTCCGCGCGAATCACTCAGACCTTCCCGCAGATCATCAACTTTGCCATGGCATGCGGTTCGCTTTTGATTTGGGCGGTTGGCGGACGCTGGGCAATCTACGACGGAGCCATTCTTGGTACGTTGGTGGCATTTATTTCTTATGCCACTATGTTTTACAACCCCGTCAACTTCTTCGCGAACCTGTCGGATTCCTATCAGGCAGCCTTGACTTCCATCGAAAGAATTTTCGATATTCTGGATGCCGAGCCCGAGATCAATAAGCCCGACGGCGTGAAGCCTGAGAAGTTAAAGGGACGCATTGAGTTCAAAAACGTAAATTTCTCCTTTGATAAGACAAAAAAGACCCTGTCCGACGTAAATCTCGTCATTGAGCCCGGCGATATCGTAGGTATCGTGGGTACTACGGGGTCTGGTAAATCCACTCTCATTAATCTGTTGCTTCGCTTCTATGACAACTATGAGGGAGAAATCCTTGTAGATGGTGTCAATATTAAGGATATGGATATCGGCGCGTTCCGAAACTGTATCGGATACGTTCAGCAGGAGCCCATGATGTTCTCGGATACCGTGTTCAATAATATTGCCTACGGTGTGCCCAATGCTACGGTAGAGCAGGTCATCCATGCGGCAGAGGTAGCCAATGCTCACGGCTTTATCGTTCGTCAGCCCGATGGCTACGATTCCATGCTGGGTGAGCGAGGTGTAGGTATTTCGGGAGGAGAAAAGCAACGGCTTTCCATTGCCCGTGCGGTTCTCAAAAATCCCTCGATCCTCGTTTTTGACGAGGCAACGGCGGCGGTGGACTCCGAGACGGAAAATCTCATTCAGGAAGCCATCGAGCGCTTGATCTCGGGAAGAACCACCCTGATGATCGCGCACCGACTTTCTACCTTGCGTAAGGCAAATAAGATCGTTGTTCTGGATCAAGGACGGATCATTGAGTGCGGAAGCCATGACGAGCTGATGGCGCTGAAGGGCAAATACCACCGACTCATTGAGATTCAAGCCATGGGTAAGCACCAGGACGGCTTGACGGTTCCCAACTAAGGAGGTACAGGATGGCATTTTTTATTGACGGTCCCGAGGCAAGAATCACTCGAACGGGGGAGACTGCGGTCACTCTTGAAATTTTTAACGGCGAGACGCTGACCGAGCTGGAGCCAAGACGCCTTTTTCCCATGTCGGGACTTACCAAATACATCACGCTTTTAGACGAGGATCTAAAGGAAAAAGCGATTATCCGTGACCTTGCGCGGCTGGATGAGCGATCCAGATGTGCGGTAGAGGAGTGTCTGGAGCAATACTACATGATCCCCAAGATCCTTGAAATGATCGACATTACCGAGAAATTTGGCGTGATCACCTGGACCTGCCGAACCGACCGAGGGGTACGCTCCTTCCGTATTCGAAGCCGTACCAATGATATTAAAGCGCTCTATGACGGACGGGTATTGATCCGTGACAGCAACGACAACCGATACGAGATCGATGATTACCGTACCATGGATAAAAAATCCCGTTCTATGTTAGCAAATGAGCTTTGATTAGAAAAAAGCATCACGATCGATCGTGATGCTTTTTTATTTATTGTTCAATTTTCATCAAACCTTAAAGGTCTCGGTCACATCCATGACGAAAATGGTAGCTCCGCCGACCATAACCTCGTCGGGAAGACTGTTGTTGTTCAATCCCTTTCCAAAGGAATCTCTGGTAGAGGCAATACGCTTCCTGGTGGCACAGGTCTTTGCGAGAATGTCCTTGACCTGTTCCACGCCGCTATCCTCGGTGCCGATCAGAAGGGTGGTGTTTCCAACCATGAGAAAACCGCCTGTGGTAGAGAGACGGGTAACGAAAAATCCGGCGCTGTTCAGCGCGGCAGATGCGGAAATGCTGTCATCGTTGTTAATAATCGCAAGAATCAGTTTCATGATAACCCCTCCGATGAAACATAGTATCGTATACGCAGATTATATCACATCCTTTTTTCTTTGTCAATCATTTGAAAAAATATTCTTTTGTTTGTCGGGAAGAGGAGAAAAATCAAAAAAACTGTTGCGCAAATGTCTATTAAATGATATAATTGAAAATGAATTTCGAGCCGGGAGCAGGGCAAAAAGCGATGCGGACTCTTTGGCGGAGCGGGATTCAATTCCATGGAGCTTTCCTTTTTGGATGAGCGGAGACTGTCCCACGAATGCCGTGCCGATTTCCCGCGCTCGGTTTGGAATTTAAAGAGGGAAGAGATCGACATCTTTTTGGGAAATCACGCGCACAACAACGGTCTTTTGGAAAAGATCCGTCGCATGGGAGAGGGGACGGGTGAAAATCCTTTCCTGAATACCAACGAGGAATGGCACGCATTCCTTGGCCGATTGGAACAAAGTATGATCGAAAAGATCCTTTCCGAAACTCCCGAGGAAATGCCGAAGGACCTTCTGTTATAAAATTTCATGAAAGAGGAAATCACATATGCCAAGATTTTTTGTCAGACAGGATGCCGTAAGAGAAGGGCAGATCTGTCTTACGGGCGAGGATGCTCATCATATTGCCCGTTCTTTGAGAATGGCGGTGGGCGATGCCCTGACTGTTTGCGATATGCAGGGAAACGAATACGACTGCCGTATCGAAGCTTTCCTTGATGATCGCGAGGTGACAGCCCGTATTATAGAAGCACACAAGCCTCAAAACGAGCCTCCTTGCTATATCCGTCTGTTTCAAGCGCTTCCCAAGGGAGACAAATTGGAGACCGTGATTCAAAAAGCGGTGGAGTGCGGTGTTTCGGAGATCATACCTTTTGAGAGCGAGCGATGCGTGGTTCGTGTCAAGCCCGAAGCGGAGGCGAGAAAGACCGAGCGCCGTCAAAGGATCGCCGAGGAGGCGGCAAAACAATGCGGCAGAAGCGCGTTGCCGACCATCTCCGAAACGGTGAAGTTTTCCGATATGCTTCGCTTGGCAAAGGAGAGTGAGCTTTGTCTCTTTTGCTATGAGGGGGAGGGAACCGATCCCTTGGGTCAGGTTCTGCGGGAGAAGCGAACGATCCTGGAACGGGGATGCCGTATCTCGGTCATTGTGGGAAGTGAGGGAGGTTTTTCGATACCCGAAGCAGATGCCATTCGAGGGGAGGGAATGATCGCAGTGGGACTCGGAAGAAGAATTTTGCGTACCGAAACCGCCCCGATTTTCATTCTTTCCTGTCTCTGCTATGCGACCGAGCTTGGCGGTTGATTTCCAAACATGAGCCATTTTTTGACTATTTTATCAAGGAAAAGATTCTTTCATAAAAAACGCACGAAAAAATGTTAAAAAATTATAAAAAATATTCAAAACACTATTGAAAAACCACAAAAAATAGTTTATAATATAGCATAGTATGCACAATATTTTCTTTTTTCGAGCAAGATGAATCTAATATTGAGAGGTTTCAAAGTATGTCAAACAGATTGTTTCAGGGTGTTATCTACCAGATGAAGGATGCCTTCGATCGCGTGATCGGTGTGATCGACGAGAACGGCGTGGTGATTTCCTGCTCCGACCTCGGGAAGATGGGAAATGTTCGTCAGGGAATCCGCGAGGAGCTTTCCTTCTCCAATGATTTCGTGACCCGTGACGGATATACGTACCGCTATATGGGAGTCGGACAGAAGTGCGAATACATTGTATTTATTGAGGGGGAGGACAAGCTGGCGGAAAAAATGTCCAAGATGCTTGCCGTGTCTCTCGGAAACATCAAGAGCCTGTACGATGAAAAGTACGACAAGGGTTCCTTTATCAAGAATATCATTCTGGATAATATTCTGCCCAGCGATATTTACATTAAGTCCAAGGAGCTTCATTTCAAAACTGAAGAACCCAGAGTGGTATTTCTCATTAAGTTCTTCGGCAAGACCGATATGATGCCCTTCGAGATGCTCCAAAATATGTTCCCCGACCAGTCCAAGGACTATGCCATCAGCGTGGGAGAGCATGATATTGTACTCGTGAAGGAGCTGAAGCCCGGAACCGATAACAAGGAGATTGAGAAGCTCGCCATCAATATCGCGGACACCCTTTCCACCGAGTTCTACACCAAGGTCGTTATTGGTATTTCTACCGTTGTGGAGAATATTAAGGACCTGGCGAAGGCATATCAGGAAGCGCAGGTCGCTCTTGAGGTGGGCAAGGTATTTGAGACCGAGAAGAATATTATCAGCTATGAAAATCTTGGAATCGGCAGACTGATTTATCAGCTTCCCACGACTCTTTGCGAGATGTTTTTGCAGGAAGTCTTTAAGCGGGGCAGCCTTGATTCCCTGGATCGTGAGACCCTGATGACCATTCAATGTTTCTTTGAAAATAACCTCAATGTATCCGAAACATCCAGAAAACTCTTCGTACATAGAAACACGTTGGTTTACCGTCTTGAGAAGATTCGTAAGCTGACGGGATTGGACCTGCGTGAATTCGAGCATGCCATTACCTTCAAGGTTGCCTTGATGGTCAGGAAGTATCTCGATTCCAAGCCCGCAAAATTTTAAGCATCATGGCGGAATACTCCGCATCGTCGGAGTATTTCGCTTTTCAGCGCCTTTTAGGTATGAAGCGCTCCAATCTACATAGGATAGAATGGGGAAGTAATTTGACGGCATTGGATTTTTCGAGCCCCGATGAAAAAGATCATGTGATCAAAGGAGAAATTCGATATGTCAGAAGAAAATATGAATCGGGATTCCGAATCGGAATCCTTACCAACGGAGGAGACGGTTGATACTCCTGCCGTGAAAAAGAAAAAAAGTGTGTCATTAGTGACCTTTGTTTGCTCTGCTATCGCTCTTGTGGTGGCAACGGCGCTGCTAACGTGCACCTTTTGCTTCTTTGGATATCGCAGGCATCTTGCCAATTTGTTCGATTTGCCCGACAACGATCAAAGTCAACTTTCCCCGGAGGATGAGTACTATCCTTTTGAGCTGATTGAAAAATTCTTTGAACGGTACGGAATGAAGGACATCGATCAGGATGCGATGATCGATGAGGCGCTAAAGGCATATGTGTATGCTACGGGTGACCGCTATGCGGCATATTATACCGAGGAGGAGACCGAGACTCTGCTTGCTTCCAATGCGGGAAGCTCCGAGGGGATCGGTATCAATATCATTGAGGATGAGACCGCAGTTGGCGGTGTGACCTACAAGGTACTTCGTGTGGTCAACGTGATGGAGGGTTCTCCCGCTCTTGCCGCGGGAATGCGCCTCGGTGACATGATCTGCGCGGTGGGAGTCGGCGAGAATGCCGAGACCATCAGTACGCTCGGCTACGATATTGCCCTCAAAAAATTACAGGGAGTCGCGGGAACCGAAGCGTCCTTCACCGTGTTCCGTTCTACGGGAGACGGGATGGAAACCAAGGAGTTCCGAATTATGCGCGCGGCGGTGACCACTACCTCGGTCAGAGGACAGGCGGTGACCTGGCATGGACAAAAGATTGGTGTCATCAAAATTTTCCAGTTTGACGCAACCACTCCTACCCAGTTCAAGGATGAAATGAATCGATTGTTGGGAGAGGGATGCGGAGCCTTTGTTTACGACGTGCGAAACAATCCCGGCGGATCGCTTTCCTCTATTGAGGCGGTGCTTAGTTATTTTCTCAATGAGGGAGATACTTTAATTATCACCAGAGACAATCAGGGAAACAAGGAAGTATCTAAGGTTCAAGAGGTAACCTATACGGGAACTTATGCGTCCTGCTCGGTCAAAAAGGAAGAGATCGGAATGTATCGGCAGTACCCCTCGGTGGTGCTTTGTAATGAAAATACCGCAAGCGCCGGGGAATTGTTTACGGCGGCATTCCGTGACTATAACTTAGCCCCTATCGTGGGAACGACCACCTACGGAAAGGGAACCATGCAGCAGTTCTTCGATCTGTCCTACTACGGCTATGAGGGGATCCTGCGATTGACGGTTGCGGCATATTACCCGCCGAGTGATATAGGATATGACGGAAAGGGAATCACCCCCTCTCCCGAATATGTGGTAGAGCCATCTGAGGAGCTGAAAAAGCTAAATCTCTTCGAGGTGGATACGGAAAAGGACAATCAGCTCACAAAGGCGCTTTCCCTGTTGGCTGGCAATTCACAATGAAAACAAAAATTTGATTATAAAACTGTAAGGAGAAACATCATGGCTGAAATGCAGAAATACACACAAGAGGGCTTTGAAAAATTAAAGCAGGAGTATGACTTCCGAACCAAAGAGGAAAGAGAGAGAATCAAGGTTGCCATTGCTGAGGCGAGATCCTTCGGAGACCTTTCCGAGAACGCTGAGTATGACGAGGCAAGAAACGAGCAGGCAAAGAACGAGGCTCGTATCAAGGAATTGGATGAGCTCATTCAGCACGCTGTGGTGGTAGACGATTCCATGCAGGACGCAAAGACCGTAGGTCTTGGCTCCACCGTAAAGGTAGAGCGCGGCGGCATGGAGATCGAGTACAAGATTGTTGGTTCTAACGAGGCAGATCCCTTTGACAACAAGATTTCCGATGTCTCTCCCGTTGGAAGAGGTCTGATCGGCGCGAAGAAGGGGGATGTGGTTCAGGTCGAGGTACCATCCGGCACCATCTCCTTAAAGGTTTTAGACGTTTATAAGGCGTAATTCACATCGGGGTTGTCGGAATGGCAGCCCCGAATTTTCGAAAAAAAGGAGTACATATGAAGGATCGGGAAAAAAGAGACGGGCAGGAAGAAAGCTACGGTTCCATTTCTATACAAGCGAGTCCTTTTTTGCGGTGGCTTGATAACTTTTGGTACCATTATAAATGGCATACCATCGGAATCGCGTTTGCTTTGATCGTGGTTTTGGTGTGTACCTTGCAGACCTGTTCCAAGGAATCCTACGATCTCAGAGTCGTCTATGCGGGACCCGCTCATCTTAGCGCGGACCAGATTAGCGGTGTGGATCAGCTGATGGATCTGACTCTCCCCGAGGATTTTGACGGTGACGGGGAGAAGAATGTGTCTCTGATTCGCCACACGCTTTATTCCAAGGCGCAGATCCAAGAGATTCAGGAGGCGAATCGGAAGGAGAGAGAAGAGAAGGGCGACGATGCCACGGAAATCTACATCAATACGCAGTTCAATTCCGAGGAGTACGATAGCTTTTACAGCGAGATCACGGCGGGCGCATCCGCAATCTATCTCGTGGATCCGTGGCTTTATGAGGAGCTGAAGGCAACCAAGGACGGCGCATACCTTCGCCGCTTGTACGGAGGAGAGGGGGCATTATTCTCTGAGCCTGTGGAGGGCTTGTTAACGGACGGATACGGTGTTCGTCTCGGAGATACGGCACTGTATCGGGACTATAAAGTGCTCGGGGCGCTTCCCGAGGATACGGTGGTGTGTTTCTTGACAAAATTGCTTCCCCACAGCGACAGTATGTATCAAAATAGCGAGACCATGTTCCGAGCATTGGTGGGATAAGGCGGACAAGTTCATGAAAAAAAGCGGATTTTTAACTTTAGTTCTCTTGCTTATGACCGCCATGATCTGGGGCTTTGCCTTTGTGGCGCAGATCAAGGGCGTGGAGCATATAGGCTCCTTTACCATGAACGGTACAAGGTTTACTCTTGGCGTGATTTCTTTGTTGCCTGTGGTTTTGATCTTCGAGAGAGGGCGTGTGGGAAGAGAAGAGAGAAAGAGGACGGTTCGGGCATCTCTTTTAGCGGGGGTAGCTCTGTTCTGTGCCTCCACCTTTCAACAGCTTGGAATTGCGCAGACGAAAAGCGCAGGCATTGCGGGCTTTTTGACGGGACTTTATGTGGTGCTGGTTCCCATTGCGGGATTCTTGCTCTTTCGAAGGCGAACAGGGAAAAACGTATGGGTCGGTGCGTTTTGCGCTCTCACAGGACTGACTTTGCTTTGCTTTAAGCCGGGAGAGGGCTTTGCCTTCGGATGGGGAGAGATACTTTTGCTGATCGGTGCCTTCTTCTGGACGGCACATATTCTCGTCATCGACCGTGTAGCCGTGAATGTCCGTTCTCTGCATTTCGCGTGGGGGCAGTTTGCTGTTTGCGCCGTGTTGGGACTTCTTACCATGTTCTTGTTTGAAAAGCCTACTGTGTCGGGCATTTTGGACGCGAAGTGGGCAATCGCTTACTGCGGAATTTTGTCGGTCGGTGTGGCATATACCTTGCAGATCATTGCTCAAAAACGTGCCGACCCCACCTTTGCCGTGGTGGTGCTGTCTACCGAATCGGTTTTCAGCGCGATTGGCGGTGTGCTGTTCGGAAACGATTCCATTGCTCTCATCGGATACGTTGGCTGTGCTTTCATTTTTGCGGGGATCCTGATTTCCCAGCTTGTTTTTAAAGGAAAAAAGACGGGATCGCCGCAATAAATCCAAGGAGATCTGTATGTTACCCCCATCGGCGGTCGATACTAAGCGCCGAGGGGGTGATTTTATTGAATCGGAAACAACTGCTTTTGAGAGGATTTTACATTGGAATGGGTGTTTCGGGCGGGATCGTCTTGATTTTGACCGTGCTTCTTTTTTTGCTTCCGTCTGTTGGCATATTGTGATAAAACATATGGATCATCTATGGAAAAGCATTCCTGCTCTCGCTTTTGCGGGCAGGGATGTTTTTTGCTTTTTCGGAAAAGACCGTTGAAAAATCAGGGAAAATATGTTATAATACAGAAAAGGGGGGAGAGCTTTATGAGGTTGGATAAATTTCTCGGAATCACAGGCTGTTGCAGCCGCTCCGATGCCAAGAGGATCATTCGATCGGGAGGGGTATTGGTCAACGGAAGCATCGCCAAAAGCGCGGATGAGGGAATCGATCCCGAGGTCGATCGGGTAGCCTTTTGCGGTCAAGAGGTGCTCTACCGCAAATACACTTATATTATGCTCAATAAGCCACAGGGTGTGGTCAGCGCCACTGAGGACGGCAGAGACCGAACGGTGCTGGATTTGCTTCCCCCGGAAATTCCCAAGGCAAATCTCTTTCCCTGCGGACGGTTGGATAAATATACGTTGGGACTTATGCTGATTACCGATAACGGCGTACTTGGTCACCGCTTGCTTTCTCCCAAAAGCCACGTGAGAAAGGAATACTATTTTCGGGCAAACCATCCTATTTCCAAGGAAGATGCCATCCGATTTGAAAATGGCTTGATCCTGGAGGACGGATATGAAACAAAGCCCGCGAAAATTGAACTGATGGGAGACGGAAGCGAGGGAATGATTACCCTTGTGGAGGGAAAATACCACCAGATCAAACGAATGCTGGAAGCCCTTGATAACAAGATTATATATCTCGAAAGGATAAGCTTTGGACCGCTCGTGTTAGACCCGAATCTTATGCGAGGGGAATGGCGGTATCTGACCGAGGAGGAAATTAAAAACTTAGAGAGCCACGGTTCTTGAACATCTATCAATAAACGGAGTATATTCTATATGGACATTATTCAAAAATTAGCCGAAGAATTTCACTTAAAGGCGAGCCAGGTCGAAAAGACGGTTGCGCTTATCGATGAAGGAAACACCATTCCTTTTATTGCCCGCTATCGTAAGGAGGAAACGGGAAGTCTGGATGACAACATATTGCGTGATCTTGACGATCGCTTGAGCTATTTGAGGAACATAGAAAAGCGTAAGGAGGAGGTTCGGAATCTGATCTCCGAAATGGGGAAGCTGACCGACGGGATCGCCGCCGCAATCGATGCCGCGGGGACCATAACCGAGGTGGACGATATCTACCGCCCCTTCCGTCCTCACCGCAAGACCAGAGCTTCGGTATCAAAAGAAAAGGGCCTTGAGCCATTGGCGGAGCGGATCCTTGCTCAGCTCGATGCGTATGAGCCTACCCTTGAGGAGCAGGCAGAGGCGTATGTGAACGAGGAATTAAAGGTGGAAAGCGCGAAGGATGCTTTGGCAGGCGCCTGTGACATTATCGCGGAAAGTGTTTCCGACAATGCCGATTATCGTAAGATGGTGCGCAAAGCCACCTTTGACACGGGACTTCTTCATACGAAGAATACCAAGGAAGAGGATTCAGTGTATTCTCAATATTACGATTACTCTGATTCTATTAAAAAGATCCCCTCTCACCGTATTCTCGCTATCAATCGAGGGGAAAAGGAGGGGTTTCTTCGGGTGAGCATCACCGTGGAGAAGGGAATGATCCTCAATTGTCTCTGCTCCCAAATGATCGTCAATCCCAAGAGCCCTGCCGTGAAATATATCGAGGCGGCAATCGTGGACGGATACGACCGCTTGATCGCGCCCTCGATTGAAAGGGAAATTCGCAACGATCTCTTTGATACTGCCAGTGAGGGGGCGATCAAGCTCTTTGCCGATAATCTCAAGCATCTTCTGATGCAGTCTCCCTTGAAGGGAAAAACGGTGCTTGGCTTTGATCCGGGTTATATCAACGGATGTAAGACCGCCGTGGTGGATAAGACAGGCAAAGTGCTGGATACGGCTGTGGTGTATCCTACCACAAAATCCAAATTCAAGACAGAGGAAGCGGCAAAAATCATCAAGAAAATGGTCGAGAAGTATGGTGTGGACGTAATTGCCATTGGTAACGGAACGGCATCCCGAGAGAGTGAAATCTTCATTGCCGACGTATTGAAGACCGTCAACTATGACTGTAAGTATATCATTATCAGCGAAGCGGGCGCATCTGTCTATTCCGCATCCAAGCTTGCGGCAGAGGAATTTCCCGATTTCGATGTGATGCAACGGTCGGCAGTGTCCATTGCCAGACGGCTGCAGGACCCCCTGGCTGAGCTTGTCAAGATTGACCCCAAATCCATTGGTGTCGGTCAGTATCAGCACGACATGAAGCCTGCCCGTTTGGATGGTGCTTTACAGGGTGTGGTCGAGGATTGTGTCAATGCCGTTGGAGTGGATATCAATACGGCATCCCATTCGCTTTTGTCGTATATTTCAGGTATCAATGCGACCAGCGCAAAGAATATTGTGAAGTACCGTGAGGAGAACGGAGAATTCAAATCCAGAGCAGCCATTTTGAAGGTTCCCCGTGTGGGTGCCAAGGCATATGAGCAGTGCGCCGGATTTTTGCGTGTTCCTCATTCGAAAGAGATTCTTGACAATACGGGTGTGCATCCCGAATCCTACAGTGCCGCCCATGCACTCCTCAATCTCTTCGGATATACTGAGATCGACGTGACAGAGGGGCGTCTTGGCGATCTTCAAAAGAAGGTGAAAGAAAAGGGAATCGATGTTGTTTGCGAAGCATGCGGTGTCGGAGCTCCTACCCTGATGGATATTGCCCGTGAGCTGATGAAGCCAGGACGAGATGTCAGAGATAGCTTGACGCCACCCGAGCTCCGTCAGGACGTGCTCAGCATGGAGGATCTGAAGCCCGATATGATTCTTTGCGGTACGGTGCGAAATGTCATTGACTTCGGCGCCTTCGTAGACATTGGCGTTCATCAGGACGGTCTTGTGCATATTTCTGAAATCTCCGATCGCTTTGTCAAACACCCTTCTGAGGTTCTTTCTGTGGGAGACCGAGTGAAGGTTCGTGTTCTCGGTGTGGATCTGAAGAAAAACCGTATCTCCCTTACCATGAAAAACGTAAAGTGATTTTACACGAACTTCCCTAAAAAATGCCGAAAATCAAGCAAAAATGTGTTTTTTATGCAAGTTGCACAAAACAAACGGCAAAATTTTGGGGATTTACCCTCTTCCATTTTTGAGATAAATTTGGTACAATATATAAGTACAAGAAGTATGTATAAATTTAATTTTGATAGAGTTTTTAGGAGGAGTATTCCAAATGGCAAGCTTATCACTCAGACACATCTACAAGAAGTATCCCGGCGGCGTAACCGCTGTATCCGATTTCAATCTTGAGATCAAGGACAAGGAGTTTATCGTCTTCGTAGGTCCTTCCGGATGCGGTAAAACCACCACGCTTCGTATGATTGCGGGACTTGAGGAAATTACCGAGGGCGAGCTCTTCATCGGCGACCGTTTGGTAAACGATGTAGCCCCCAAGGATAGAAAAATCGCAATGGTGTTCCAGAACTATGCTCTGTATCCCCATATGTCCGTGTTCGAGAATATGTCCTTCGGTCTAAAGCTGAACAAGACTCCCAAGGAGGAGATCAAGCGCCGTGTAGAAGAGGCTGCGAGAATCCTCGATATTACGCACCTTCTTGACAGAAAGCCCAAGGCTTTGTCCGGAGGTCAGAAGCAGCGTGTGGCATTGGGACGCGCAATCGTCCGTAACCCCATGGTATTCCTTTTGGACGAGCCGCTTTCTAACCTGGACGCTAAGCTCCGCGCAACCATGAGAACCGAGCTGACTAAGCTGCACCAGCGTGTGGGAACCACCTTTATTTACGTAACTCACGACCAGGTCGAGGCTATGACCATGGCAACCAGAATTGTTGTTATGAAGGACGGTTTGATTCAGCAGGTTGATACTCCTCAGCACCTGTACGATGCTCCTTGCAACATTTTCGTTGCGGGCTTTATCGGAACTCCTCAGATGAACTTTATCAACGGTACGCTGGAGAAGAAGGGTGAGGATGTATACTTCAACTTTGAAAACGTTTCCGTCAAGTTCCCCGCAGACAAGGCAAACGATCCCGCGCTTGCCGAGTACATGGGTAAGGAGGTTGTGGTCGGACTTCGTCCCGAGTCAATTTCCGACGATGCGAAGGCAGTGGAAGCGAATCCCGATTCTTCCTTCGACGTAGACGTGGACGTAACCGAGTTGATGGGCGCAGAGATTTATCTCTACCTGAACGTTGGCGAAGAGACGCACCTGATCGCGCGTGTATCTTCTCGCTCTCAGTCCAGAGCAGGAGACAAGATCAAGATCGCATTCGATATGAGCAGACTCCACGTGTTCGACAAGGATACCGAGCGTTGCATCATTCACTAATCTACATAAAGAAGCAGCCGTGTTCTTTTGAACACGGCTTTGCTTTTGAGTAGGCTGTTCATTGGCGCGTTCATCGCTTGCAAAAACGAGAGAAATACATGATATAATTGAAAAAGAAGGAGGAATATGGAATGAAATACGAAGCAAACGCGAATCGATATTCGGATATGGCATATCACAGGTGCGGGGAAAGCGGGCTGAAGCTTCCTGCCGTTTCTTTGGGACTTTGGCATAATTTCGGAGCCAATGACAGCTACGACACCATGAAGCAGATGTGTTTTACGGCGTTTGATCACGGAATTACCCACTTTGACATTGCCAATAACTATGGCAGACCCATATTTGGAAGCGCGGAGCAAAATTTCGGACGAATCCTTCGAGAGGAGATGGCGGCGCACCGTGACGAAATGATCATTAGTACAAAGGCAGGCTTTACCATGTGGGAGGGTCCTTATGGGGATTTTGGGAGTCGTAAATACTTGCTTGCCAGTTTGGATCAAAGTCTCGGAAGATTAGGATTGGACTACGTGGATATCTTCTATCACCACCGTCCCGATCCCGATACTCCTTTAGAGGAGACCATGTGGGCACTGGATCAGGCAGTCAAAAGCGGCAAGGCTCTCTATGTAGGACTTTCCAATTATGACGGGGAGAGAATGAGAGAGGCGGCTAACATTCTTCGGGAGCTGAAATGTCCCTTTGTCATCAATCAGAATCGCTATTCTATTTTGGACCGAACGATTGAGAAAAACGGTCTTCTGGAGAGATCAAGGGAGGAAGGAAAGGGCGTGATCGTGTTCAGTCCCTTGGCGCAAGGATTGCTCACAAATCGTTATCTTCATGGAATTCCAGAGGATAGCCGTGTCAGACGGAGCGGGATTTTTTTGAAGGAATCCTCCATTACCGAAGAAAAGCTCGTGAAGGTCCGCGCGCTTGACAAAATTGCCCGTGCGCGTGGAGAGAGTCTCGCGCAAATGGCGCTCAGCTGGGTCATGAGTAAGGCGGGGATCACCAGCGTCCTGATCGGTGCCTCAAAGCCTGAGCAGATCAAAGAAAATATTGGGATTCTTCACCGTGCTCCCTTTACACAGGAGGAGCTTGCGGAAATTGATAAAGTCACCATATCATAATAAAAAATCATCGGACCGCATATGCGGTCCGATAATTTTTTTAAAACGCTGCGGGGATCAAAGGGTTTTGACAAACGCTTCAATACGTTCCAGCGCTTGCGTAATATGCTTGATGGAATAGGCATAGGAAATTCTGGCAAAAGCCTCGCCTCCTTGACCAAAAGCGGAGCCGGGAACAATGGCGCAATTATAGTCATAGAGAAGCTTGTTGCAGAACTCCTCTCCGGATAAGCCGTAAGCTCCTACCTTGGGGAAAATATAGAATGCTCCCTCTGGCTCAAAGGATTCAATGCCGATGCTCTTTAAGCCGTTATAGATATAACGGCGACGGCGGTTGTATTCATCCACCATCATGCGAATATCTTCCTCACCGTTTTTCAGTGCCTCAATGGCGGCAAACTGAGCGGTGGTGGGGGAGGACATAATGCCATACTGGTGGATTTTCAGCATTTGCTCGGTCAGCGGTGCGGGAGCGCAGACATACCCCATACGCCACCCCGTCATGGCAAACGCCTTGGAAAATCCGCTGGCAACGATGGTTCTCTCCCACATTCCCTCAAGGGACGCTATGGAGCAGTGCGTGCCCGTGTAGGTCATTTCCGCATAGATCTCGTCCGAGAGGATGAGAATATTGGTGTCTCTCAAAACCTCGGCGATCTCGGCAAGCTCCTCGCGGGTCATAATGGCACCCGTTGGATTATTGGGATAGGGGAGAACCAACATTTTTGTACGTGGAGTAATCGCTGCCTTGAGCGCCTCGGGATCAATCTTGAATTTGTGCTCAAATTTGGTCTCAAGGATGACGGGAACCCCGCCTGCCATCTTTACAAGAGGGGCGTAGCATACGAAGGAAGGGGTAGGAACGATAACCTCGTCTCCCGTTTCGATGACGGAACGGAAGGCAATATCAATCGCTTCGCTTCCTCCTACGGTTACAATGATCTCCTTGGTGGGATCGTAGGATATGCCAAAGCGGCGGCTCATGTAGGCATTGATTCCCGTACGAAGCTCGGACAGCCCCGCATTGGCAGTGTAATAGGTTTTTCCCTTTTCGAGACTGGTAATACCTGCCTCACGGATGTGCCAAGGAGTTTGGAAGTCGGGCTCTCCTACGGTGAGTCCCACTACGTCCTGCATGGTATTCATCAAGTCAAAAAATTTTCGGATGCCCGATTTCGGAGTATTTACCACCGTTCGGGACAGTACTTTGCTATAATCAATCATCAGTTAAAGGTTCCTCTCTCGTCAATTTCAGGGGCATCGTAAACCACACCTGTGTCCTTGTACTTATGCAAAACAAAGTGGGTGGCGGTGGACATGACCGCTTCAATGGGCGCCAGCTTCTGAGAGACGAAGAAGGCGACCTCCTTCATAGTTCTTCCCTCAATGAGAACCGATAGGTCATAGCCACCCGACATCAGGTATACCGCCTTGACCTCGGGGTAGTTGTAAATTTTTTCGGCTACTCGATCAAATCCGCGGTCACGCTGAGGGGTGAGCTTTACGTCGATCATAGCGGTTACCGATTCCACATCGGTTTTTTCCCAGTCAATAATCGTTTTATAGCCGAGGATGGTGCCCGAGGTCTCCATTTTGGAGAGCTCCCGCTCCACTTCCTCCTTGGTTAAATCAAGCATCACGGCAAGCTGGCTCGCCGTCAGACGGGCATCGTTTTCCAAGAGCTTCAATAGTTCCTTATTCATGCTGAGTAATTCCTCCTACGGTTAGGATATGGTTTGGTTTAGATTTTTAGAAATGCTTTCATAGGAAAGACCGTATTTGTCGGCAATGTCGCGGGCATAGCTCTTTCCATCCGGCTTCTGACGAACGATCTTGAAGGATCGTTTTCCTTCCTCAATTCCCGCTACAAGGGTGTCGATTCGTACTCCGCCATCGGAAGAGGTGCGGGCATTGATCTCATCAATCTGTGCCGCAAGCTCGTGCAGGTGCGTAGAGAACAGGCAACGACAGCCTACACGGGAAAAGCCAGCCAACACCTCGGCGGCAATATAGGATGCCTCAAAGGAGCCTGTGGAGGACAGAGATTCGTCAAGCAACACAAGGCTTTTGCGGGTCACTTCGGAAAAAATATCCCTCAGACGGGCGCATTCCTCTCCGAGACGACCCTTGTCAATGGTGTCCTCCGCGCCTGTGGGAAAGTGGGTAAAGATTCCGTCAGCTAAGCTGATCTTGGCTTCCTTGGCAGGGACAAACATACCGAGCTGTGTCATGACCTGAGCAAGACCTAAGGCGCAGGTGATCACCGATTTACCGCCTCGGTTCGGACCTGTCAGAACGAAGATCAGCGCGTCATTTTCATCGAAGGATACGTCGTTGGGAACGATCTCGTCCTCGACCTTGATGGCGACACAGGGGTTATAAAGATCCTTCGCCACAAAGATAGGCGTATCCGCAACGATCTCGGGACGGCAAAGGGGAAGCGCTTTGTCCTTCAAAATACGGAGAAACGCGGTTCCCTTGACCAAAAATTCGATCTCCGGCATGAGATTTAGGAGAAAATCGGTATTCTCCAACACGTAAACTTGAATGATCTTTTTCCAAGAACGGAGCGACTGTTTGTATACGTCGTTGATGGCAGAATTAAATGCCAAGGAAAGGGCGGTCTTTTGGTTCTCGGATTGCCGTTTGTTAAAGGGAACCAAATTGGCAATACAGGTGTATTGGTCATCCTTGAAGTTTAGGCGCAGTATCTTCTCCAACACATCCCCCGAACGGAAGGGCTCGGGGTTCACCGAGAGTACCCCCGCGCTGGTGGGGCGGAGCTGGGCATCCAAATTGACACCAATAGTCACGCTTCGGATGTCACGGACACGGTTGGTCAGCTCCTCAAGCTTTTCGTTTAATTCACGGTAATAGTCACTGGTCGCCAGTTCGCCAATCCGATCACAAAGGACGGTAAAGGCTTGGCTTTTAAACTTGCCTGCTATGGGACACAGACCGCTGTGGAGCGTGGATACCGCCGAGATATACAATTCGATCTCGGTCAGGCTCTCCAAGTAGGAGTCACTGTCTCCCTGATCGGCTTCCAGACGACGAAGCTCCATGATATCGGTGAGGATGGGGATCAATCGGTTGAGGGTAGTTGACAACTCAGGAAAGGTCATCATATCCTCAAAGACGTCGATACGGTGGGCAATGACAGAGGGATCGGCAGTGAAGAACTCACAAAGGTCTCTGCTCTTCAGGTGCAGAATTTCATCGAGTCCAAGCTCCTCAAGGACAAACATATCAATGGCGGGGGCATCCTTCCCGCTCATATGAGCGGCACGGGAATCCTCATCGGGCCAAAGCAGGCTGAATTTGGAAAGATCTACGTTCATAGGGGATCCTTTCGAAAATTAGAGTACCTTGATATACAGAAACGCAACAAGAGCAGCCTGCAGAAGGAAAATGACAGGAATGCCAAGCATAAATTTCAGGTGCTTTGTCTTGTGGCGGATCAACTGCATGGTTGCATACATTGCCACCGAGCCACCGAGTGCCGAGAGCAACAAGAGTGTGCGCTCGCGAGTACGGTGACGTGGATTGTGCTTGGCGGCGAACTTGTCATACATACAGACAATGATGGAGATCAGAGAAATGACTCCCAAATAGATGAGGGGATAAAGATACTTTGGTTCCATTTGGTACTCCTTCTATACGGTCAGGTTAGTTTTTTTTAGCGGGAAAGCTGTCCTTCAATCCGACAATGCGGTTAAAAGTATTGGGATGCTTGGTGTCCTTGCAGTAGTAGCCGTCACGGACAAATTGGAACTTGTCACCCTCGGTGGCATCTGCCAAAGAGGGTTCAACCAAAGCACCCTCAATTACGGTCAAGGATTCGGGGTTGAGATAGTCGTTGTAGGTCTTATCCTCGGGGATGGCATTTACGTTTTCAATGGTGAAAAGACGGTCATAAAGCATCATGGTCACGGGCGTTGCCGCGATTGCGCTGAGCCAATGAATGGTACCCTTGATCTTTCTGCCGTCCACGGGATTGCCGTTCCCCGATTCCAGATCGGCGGTGCAGCGGATTTCCTTCACGCTTCCATCCTCGTTCTTTACGATCTCATTACAGCGAACAATATACGCACCCATCAGACGAACCTCTCCCTCGGGCTTCATGCGGAAGAACTTGGGGGGCGGTACCTCAGCAAAGTCGGAGGCATCAATATAGAGTTCACGGGTAAAGGGGAGGGCACGGGTTCCTGCCTGCGTGTCCTGAGGATTGTTGGGCAGATCAAAATATTCCACCTTGTCCTCGGGATAGTTGGTAACCACTACCTTAATGGGATGCTGAATGGCAATGCGTCTGGGGGCGGAGGCATTCAGCTCCTCACGGATGCAATGCTCTAACATTCCGATGTCCACCAAGCTGTTTGCCTTTGCCACACCGGCACTTCGCACGAAGTTAAAAATGGAGGATGGCGTGTAGCCGCGACGGCGCAGACCGCAGATGGTGGGAAGACGGGGATCATCCCAGCCGTCAACCATATTGTTTTCCACCAAATAGCGGAGATAACGCTTGGACATGACCGTATTGGTCACGTTCAGACGGGCAAATTCTCTCTGCTTGGGCGGATTCTCGAAGCCGATGTTGTCAATGACCCACTCGTAAAGAGGGCGGTGGTTCTCAAATTCCAGGGAGCAGAGCGAGTGGGTGATTCCCTCTAAAGCATCCTGGATGGGATGGGCGTAGTCATAAAGGGGATAGAGACACCACTTGTCGCCCTGACGGTGATGATGAACGTGCACGATGCGGTAGATGGCGGGGGCCCGCATATTGAGGTTGGGAGAGGACATATCGATCTTGGCACGGAGGGTGCGGCTTCCGTCGGGAAATTCTCCCGCTCTCATGCGGCGGAACAGATCAAGATTTTCCTCCACCGAACGGTTGCGGTAGGGGCTTTCCTTGCCGGGCTCGGTCAGCGTGCCTCTATATGCTTTCATTTCCTCGGCGGACAGATCACAAACGTATGCCTTACCGTCCACAATCAGCTTTTCGGCGTATTCGTAGCATTTGTCAAAGTAGTCCGAGCCGTAAAAGATGCCGCCGTTGGGCTCAGCTCCCAGCCAGCAGAGGTCACGGTAAATGGAATCCACATACTCGGTGTCCTCCTTGGATGGGTTGGTATCATCGTAGCGAAGGTTAAACTTACCGCCGTATTTTTTTGCGGTCTCAAAGTTGATCATGATCGCCTTGGCGGAACCGATATGAAGATATCCGTTTGGCTCGGGAGGAAAACGAGTGTGAATCTTCAGCTCGGGATTTGCCTCGAGATCAGCATCGATAATGTCGTGTATAAAGTTGCTTGCGATTTCTTCCATAGGGGTACCTCTTTCTTGTTCGTTGATTTTAGAGTGTTGCCAGCTTGGCACGGATACGGTCGGCAGTCTTTTCCTTGCCAAGAATCTGCATTACGGTGTAAAGGTCGGGGGCATTCAGCTTGCCCGTCACGGCAAGGCGCAGAAACATGCTCACGTCTGCCACATTGCCCTTAAAGGCGGAGGGGTCAGCCTTATATGCTTTCATGTCGGGGGTGTAGCCAAGAGGAGCACCCAAGGCCTTCACCTTTTCAAACCAAGCGTTCATGTCGTCCGATTCGTCATAGGAAGTAAGGAAGCCCTCAAGAATGGTCTTGATATCCGCTCGGTCGTATTTTTCGTCGTAATCGCACTCAGGCGCGAAAAACTCATCAAAAAAGAATCCCATATAGGGCTTGGCATCCGCCCAGGTTGCCAGATCCTTGCGGGGCTTCTTGCCTCCGCGTCCAATGGCGAAGATCGCTTCGGTAAAGGCAGGGTCCTTCGCAAGTGCCGCTCCAAAAGCGGGGTCGAAGGCAAGCGCCCATTCGGTGACACGCTCCGCAACCGTCTTTGCGTCCATTTTGGAAATCACGTTTTTGGAAACGTCCCCAAGCTTCTGGAAGTCAAAGAGACATCCCGACACGGACATTTTCTTGATGTTGAAGGGAAATTCACGGTAGCTTTTGTCGGGATTTTGCATTCTCCATTCCTCGTAGTTGGAATTGAGGAGCGTCATCACGTACTCACATACCGCCTCGGGACAGTAGCCCATACGGGTGTAGTCGTCCATATTGGCTCCCATATCACGTTTGGAGAGCTTCTTTTTGTTTCCTGCCTCGTCCAAACGCATGATCTGCGCGATATGCATATACTTTGGAGTTTTGAAGCCGAGATAGCGGAAAAGCTGGAGGTGTTTGGCAAGGCTTGGCAGCCATTCTTCTCCTCGGATAACATGGGTGGTTCCCATCAGGTGGTCGTCTACGGCATGGGCAAAGTGGTAGGTTGGGATTCCGTCGGATTTGAGAAGCACGAAGTCCTCGTCGTTTTCGGGAATTTCCATATTACCCTTTACAAGGTCGGTGAAGCGGATCTTCTTTTCGGGATCTCCGTCCGCAAGAATACGAAGCACGAAGGGATTTCCTTTTTGAAGATTTTCCTCGACCTCTTCCATGGTAAACTGTCTTCGGCGAAGCATTTCGGCACGTCTCGCCGCTGCTTCTGCCTGCCAGTCGGTGTTTTTGATTTCTTCTTTCTTGTTGATCTGACCAAGCTCCTCCAGCTCCTCTTCGGTGGTAAAGCAGGGATAAGCCCGTCTTTCTTTTACAAGCTGCTTGGCGAACACATGATAAATGGGTCCTCGCAGGGACTGCTTGTAGGGACCGTACGCGCCGTGATCGGCAACCCTTCCGTCCTCGCCGAGGATCGCGCCCTCGTCGAAGTTTACGCCGTATACCGAGAGGGTACGGATCAGAGCCTCCGCCGCGCCGGGAACCTCGCGCTTGGCATCGGTATCCTCAATGCGTAGATAAAGCACACCGCCACTCTGATGTGCCAGTCGTTCGGCAACCGTGGTGGGGAAGAGTCCGCCGAAGTGAACAAATCCGGTGGGGCTGGGGGCGAAACGGGTAACCTTTGCTCCCTCGGGAAGATTACGGGGAGGAAATTCTGCCTCTAATTCGGCAGGTGTTTTGGTGACCTGCGGAAAGAGCAGGTCAGCAAGCTTTTCAAAATCCATGATATTTACATTTCCTTTCGGTGTCGATTGCTTTTTACAGAAGATATGCCACGGTATCCAAGGCATTGCCGAGAGATTCGGAGTGACCATGACCGGGATAGATGGTGAGCTTCGGATCAAGAGCTCTGAGGGAAGCAAGGGATGACGATATTTGTTCCTCGGAGCCACCCCACAGATCGCATCTGCCATAGGTGTCGGCAAAAAGAGTGTCTCCCGTAAGAAGGGAATCGCCGCATAGATAACAGACCGATCCCGGTGTATGCCCGGGAGTATGGATTACCTTTACGCAGGTGTTGCCCAGAGGAATCTGATCTCCGTCCCTAAGAAGCTTATCGGCAGGACCAAAGCTTCGCTCTCGATGAAAGAAGAGAGAGAAGGCATTTTTCTTTCCGTCCAATAAAAAATCGGCATCTCCCTCGTGAATGCTGACCGTCAGGGGGGACGCCGCACGAAGGGAATCCATAGAGAGAATGTGATCGAAGTGTCCATGAGTTAAAAGAATCCCCACGGGAGAGGCGTCCTCCGCTCGAATGGCATGAAGAATGGCATTCGCCGTTACGGCAGGGTCTACGATCAGAGCCTGATTTTGGTGGATGATCAAATAAGTGTTGGCGCCAAAGGATTCAATTGCCACGGGTACGATCTTCATAAAGCTCTTCCTTATAATTAAATATACAAGTTATTATATCACATTTTTAAGGAATTGTCCATATAGAAAGTAAATTTTTTCAAAAAATATGAAAAAGGAGTTGTCGAGGTTTTGTTTTTTTGGTATAATGAAAATATATTCGGGAAGGAGAACGAAAATGGCGAGCAAATGGATAGACCGTATAGCAACTCCCAAAATAGATCCTATGTGTGTTGAAAATATCAGTGAGTTTTTGATAGATTCAAGTAAAATCGGAATGATAAAGCTGTTGGATCGTGACGAAAAATATAAGAATGAAAAAGCATCTGATTTTGAGCTTTTGAAGGAATGGGAGGAGATTCTTCCCCTGTGTCAAGGAAGCGGCGCGGCGGGCCTGTATGAAGCTGAAAAGAAGTGGCTTTGTGTGAATGACATGGGGATTTTTGATCGTTGGAATATTGGCTCCGAGCGAGTCAAAACGATGGATTTTTCCATATACTCCGCCCCAACGGATCAAATTCAAATCCACCGATTTGTGTCGGATTTTATCAAATCTTCTGTGAAAGAAACAGACTTGTTTTCCTCCTTAATCTCTCAGATGAAATCGGTCATAGAAGCTTCTAAACAAGAGGAATTTCATTTGATTTTAAACTTGTCGGACGCTCCCTTTCTTCGTCCGAACCCTTATGCCGCAGGGCAAATTCTGGAAAAGAAAATTTGTGGCGAAAAGTGTAATGACTCCGAAGAATCCTTGCTTCTGCTTCAATCCTCGATCTCCCTTATTCGTTCGATCAAATCAGCAAAAAAAATCGTGTTACACATTTATGCGGAAGCCTCATACAATTCTGTTTTTGAGACGATAGAGTATCTTGCTGAGCACAGGCTTTTTTCGGGCGACATTTATGTTGGCATATTTCTTGATACCGCCCATCGCGCTCATGAGCGACTCTGCCGTCTGTTTGCTCGATACTCCGGCGGAACGATCATAACGCTTCACACCGAATTGATTTTGACTGTTGCGGATTTTGCCGAGGGGCTTCCCGAGCGTATGATGGGGCTTTTTCGTTTGTATCCCCGCAGAGGGGTTTGTTTTGGTGGCGTTCTTTCCGATTCGCCCGCCTACTTTATTGCCGACCAATTAGCCCTTCATATTTGGAATGGATAGGGAATTGCCTTTTAAAAAAAATTGCGTTTCTCAGAAATGTGTGTTATAATGAAGATAAGAAATTCAAGAAGAGGAGGCATCGCTGTGAAATATAAAATTTTTGAATATGACCCCCAGTTGATTCCTTATAAGGGGGATATTGAGCTTCGGATGAAAAAACTTGATCAAAAGTATTCCGAGCTGGTGGAAAAAAACGGATCACTTCTTGATTTTGCCAACGGTCACGAATATTTTGGATTCCATAAGACCGAGGACGGGTGGTTCTACCGTGAATGGGCTCCTGCTGCCGAAGAGGTCTATTTGACGGGAGATATGGTGGATTGGCGATGGCTCGACCTGAAATTGATTCCGAAGGGAAACGGCGTGTTTGAAATTTTTTTGCCGGGCAAGGAGTCTCTTTTCGATGGGTGTCGGGTCAAGACCATTATCCGACACAACGGGGAACTTTTGGAACGAATTCCGCTTTATATTCGCCGGGTGGAGCAGGACCCCGTCACCTACGCATGGTGTGGCGTGATTGTGGACGAAGCACCCTATGTGTGGAAAAAAAAGAAATTTACCCCCAAGAAAAACCTATACATATATGAATGCCATATTGGCATGGCACAGGAGACAGAGGGGATCGGCACGTACCGTGAATTTTCCGAAAACATTTTGCCCCGTATTGCCGCTCTTGGCTACAATACTCTGCAAATCATGGCGATCATGGAGCATCCGTACTACGGCTCCTTTGGCTATCAGGTGTCCTCCTTTTTCGCCGCCTGCTCCCGTTACGGTACGCCCAACGAATTAAAAGCCCTGATTGACCGAGCTCATAGCATGGGAATTGCGGTGCTTTTGGATGTGGTTCATTCCCATGCCGTGAAAAATACCGAGGAGGGACTGGGTGCCTTCGACGGAACCGAGACTCAGTTTTTCCACGAGGGAGTACGGGGAGATCACCCCGCATGGGGAACGAAGCTCTTCAATTACAACAAAAATGAAGTCATTCATTTTCTTCTGTCCAATCTGAAATTCTGGATGACAGAATTTCACTTTGACGGGTTCCGCTTTGACGGTGTTACCTCAATGATCTACCATGATCACGGACTTGGTGTGTCTTTTACCGATTATTCAAAGTATTTTTCCATGAATACGGACACCGAGGCGGTGACCTATCTTCAGCTTGCCAATCGGCTGATCCGTGAGGTGAATCCCGAAGCCATTACCATTGCCGAGGATATGTCGGCAATGCCCGGTATGTGTCTGTCACTTGAGGAGGGTGGAATTGGATTTGATTACCGCCTGGCAATGGGACTGCCCGATCTTTGGATTCGGCTTCTCAAGGAAAGCCGTGATGAGGAATGGAATATGTGGCAGATCTGGCATGAGCTCACCAGCCGCAGACCGGGGGAGAAGTATATTGCTTACGTGGAGAGTCACGATCAAGCACTGGTCGGGGACAAGACCTTGATGTTCCGCTTGTGCGACAGCAAGATGTATACCGACATGAACCGAGAAAGCCGCGATCCCCTAATCGATCGGGGAATGGCTCTCCATAAAATGATACGGCTTGCCACCATCACGTTGGGCGGTGAGGGGTATCTCAATTTTATGGGAAATGAATTCGGACATCCCGAATGGATCGATTTTCCTCGCGAGGGAAATGGATGGAGCTATTTCTACTGCCGCAGACAGTGGAGCCTTGGGGACAGTGAGCTGCTCAAATACGGCGATTTGAAGGAATTTGACCGTGGGATGTTGGAACTGGCGAGACGTCATCGGATGTTCAGAACACCCGCATTTCCGCTCTTTATCGATGCAGGCGCGCAGATTCTGACTTATGGAAGAGGTGCCTTGACCTTTGCTTTGAATTTTAACCCCTCCCATTCCTTTGAGAAGTATTATTTGACCGTGCCCGAAAAGGGGTGCTATCGGGTGATCTTTTCTACCGATCGTGAGGCGTTTGGCGGACAGGGACGAATTTCCGAGGAATATGTCTATACTGCGGAAAAACATCCCGACGGAAGATGGAAGCTTCCGATCTATCTTCCCGCAAGGACCGCGCTTTGCTTGGCAAAGACACGAACATAAATTACAAACAATAGACAAATAATAATAAAAATAACAAAAAAGGAGAATTTGATCATGAAAACCAACAAATATGCGGGAACGCAAACAGAAAAGAACCTCAGAGCCGCTTTTTCGGGCGAGTCCGAGGCAAGAAACAAGTACACCTACTTCGCTTCCAAGGCAAAAAAAGAGGGCTTTGAGCAGATTGCGGCGCTCTTTCTGAAGACTGCTGACAATGAGAAGGAGCACGCAAAATTGTGGTTCAAGGAGCTGGAGGGTCTGGGTGATACCGCGGAGAATCTGGCAAACGCCGCTGAGGGCGAGAACTACGAGTGGACCGATATGTACGCGGGCTTTGCCAAGACTGCCGAGGAGGAGGGATTTACCGATCTGGCACGCAAATTCCGTTTGGTTGCCGCGGTTGAGAAGCATCACGAGGAAAGATACCGTGCACTGCTCAAAAACGTGGAGACTGCTACTGTATTTGAAAAGAGTGAAGTGAAGGTATGGGAGTGCCGTAACTGCGGTCATATCGTGGTCGGTACCAAGGCTCCCGAGGTTTGCCCCACTTGCGCGCATCCTCAGAGCTATTTCGAAATCCACGCCGAGAATTATTAAGAGGTTAGTTGAGAGGACGCGGAGGACGCGGAGGACGCGGGGGATGCGATTTGCCGCTTTTGAAAAAGCGGCGCAAAACTTTTCATACAAATTATGGATTGTTTTAACATCATGTTCTATATATGGTGTACCGCATAATCCGTTTGTTTCCCTCTAATGTAAAAAACCATCGGACTGCATTGCTTGCGCATGCCACCGATGGTTTTCTTTATTATTTAATCAAATTAAAAATGAAACCCGTCGGGACGCAACAGGGTCCGACGGGTTTCTTCCTTAGAGAAAAAATAATAAGTTATTTCTTACACAATGACAAGGAACGTGTGTAAAACCAAGAAATCATTTGTATGAAAAGTTTTGCGGAGCTTTTTCAAAAGCGACCAAAATCCTTTCCCAAACTAACATCTCAATCCAGAATACGATAGACAGCGAGCAGAGAATCACCCAGTTTTTCCGCGATTGCCTTGGCGGTTTTCTCATCGCTCTCTGTGCCAAGCAGACCGACGGCATCGTCCACAGGCTTCATGTCGTCAAAGGAAAGCTCTGACGGAATTTCAGTGCCACTTTTGAGGATCCACATTCTGCGACAGGTGTAATCCGAGAAGTCCGAAAGGTCGGAGGGAGTGGCAGTCGTCCATACGATGGGCTTTGGCTCGGCATCACGGTTGGCAATGATATCAATGACATCAGCGACAACGGCGCTTGCGGTGGGAAGCTTGCCCGCGCCGGGACCGTAGAACATGACCTCACCTACCATATTGGCATTGACGAGAATGCCGTTGAATACACCGTCAATGCGGGAAAGGGGATTGGTGGCGGGCACCATTCTGGGAGATACGAACGCCGTCAGCTGTTCGTCTTTGACAGCGGCATGACCGATCAGCTTCAGCCCAAAGCCGAACGCGGCGGCAACCTTGGTGTCGGTCAGTGTGATTGCGGTAATGCCCTCGGTGGGAATGGTTTTGGGATCTATCAGCTTGCCCGAAGCCAGCGCCGCCAAAATAACAATCTTACGTGCGGCATCAATGCCATCTACATCTGCCGAGGGATTGGCTTCGGCATAGCCCAGTCTTTGCGCTTCCTTCAATACGTCGGAGAAGGGAGTGCCCTTGTCACGCATTTCGGTCAAAATGTAGTTGGTGGTGCCGTTCAGGATACCGCTGATCTTGTTGATTCGGTTGGAGGAAAGATCGTTGATCATGGGACGGATCACGGGAATTCCGCCGCCTACGCTTGCCTCAAAAAGATAGCGAACGCCATGTTCTCTTGCCAGTGCGCACAGCTCCACGCCGAACGTGGAAACTACCTCCTTGTTGGAGGTGACTACGTTCTTTCCTGCCATAAGACATGCCTTCGTAAAATCATAGGCAGGATGGGAGCCGCCCATCATCTCGGCGACCACCGATACCTCGGGGTCGTTCACAATGGTGTTGAAATCGTGAACAACCAAAGAGCCGAAGGGGCTATCGGGGAATTCACGAAGATCGAGAATATATTTGATCTCGTATTCGCATCCGAGACGCTCCTCGATCAATTTTTTATTTTCAGTCAAAACCTCAGCCGTGCCGCTGCCTACGACACCGAAGCCTAAAAGCGCAATTTTGATCATAATTGTTGTCCTCGCAGAAAAGAATGAAGGTTTCCCAAGGGAAACACACCTATATCATACCACAATTTTTTTAAAAAAGCAAACATTTCTTGAAAAAACTTGAAAAAAAAAGAAAAACGTGGTAAAATATAGGCAAAGACAGCTCGAATGAGAAAGGAATCCAAAATGAGTGGACTGATCGGCAACGTGCGAAACGTCAAAATTTTCGTACTGTACTTAATGGAAAATATTAACTATCCTATGGATTTTGTTACCATCAACGATATTGTGATGCAAACCGACTACGTGATGTATTTGGATCTTGCGGAGGCATTTGCCGAATTAAGTGATGGCGGCTTGGTTGAAAAGATGATGGTCGAGGGTGAGGAGCGGTATTCTATTACCGAAAAGGGACGTTGTGTGGCAAGAGAGTTGAAAAGTGACATTCTGCCGGGCATTCTTGATCGTGCTTTGGCAGCAGCGTTGCGCTACCTCAATTTCAAGGAGCGGGGAATCGTTCCTCGCTGTACCGTGGAGGGGACCGAGGACGGTCGGTTTTCGGTAACTTGCGGCTTTACCGAGCGTGCGGTTTGTATCTTTACACAGACGGTGGTTGTGGATACGGAGGATCGAGCTCGTCGGATGCAAAGCAATTTTTATGAGCGCCCCGAAGCGATCTATCGGGGGGTTCTTGCCCTGTTGTCGGGCAATGTGAACTATTTGTTCGATTGATTTTTGTTTGTTTTGACATGAACCAAGAAAATTCGTTAAAAAATTACAAAAATAATTTTAAAAAAACTATTGACATTATGCAAATTCATGATATAATTAAATTTAGCAATGGGTGTAGTATTCAATTTTTTACATCGATTGCGGACGAGAAAAAGAGTGCATGATCCCATGAGTAAAGACAAGAGTTCCGAAACCCGAGATGCGATGGTCAAGGACCGAAGCAAAAAAGACAGTAAGGCTCGTGCTCAGACCCTCGCCTGGATTCGGGCGGTACGGGAAGGGAGTCAGGAGTCCTTTTCTTCGTTGCTGGAACGGTATCAGCCTTTGATTGAGGGGGCAGTCGGTCGCTTTACCAGTGACGGGATTTCCGAACTGAGTCGGGAAGACCTTCGTCAGGAGGCAAGCCTTGTATTTTACAATTCGATTTTGACCTATGATCTGGAGCAGAAAGAGGTAGAATTCGGATTGTATGCGAAAATCTGCATTAACAACGGGTTAGTATCCCGATTGCGCAGTTTGAAGCAACGCAGGGTCGATGAGCCGCTTTCCGAGGAAATTGGTACATGGCAGGAGGGGGAGGACCCCGCGGGGATGATTTTGGAGCAAGAGCGAATGCGCTCGCTCTATTCCATGATCCGCCGAGTCCTGTCGGATTATGAGTGCCGTGTGTGGAGTCTTTATATGTCCGGAAGAAGTGCCTCAGAGATCGGACGGATCGTGGGACGAGACGAAAAGTCGGTAAGCAATGCCATCTACCGTATCCGAAAGAAGCTCCGTGCGGAGTTGCAATAATGAATGAAGCGGGAAAGACCCGTTCATATACCGATCTGCGTGTTCTTCGCACGTATGACGGGAAAAATCACCAAATTCAAAGCGAGGTAAAATCATGAACGAAGAAGTAAAAATCGGCGAAGTAATGGAAGACGAGTTTGTGGATGAAACTCTGGTTTGCAAGGAGTGCGGAAACGAATTCGTATTCACCGCAGGCGAGCAGAGATTCTACAAGGAAAAGGGCTTTATGAACAAGCCCAAGAGTTGCAAGGCTTGCCGTGACGCAAAGAAAAATGCGGGAAGAGCTCCGCGCGAGTACTTCGAGACCACCTGCGCAAAATGCGGCGGTGTGGCTAAGGTTATCTTCCAGCCCTCCAATGACAGACCTGTATATTGCAGCGCCTGCTTCGAGGAAATGAAGAACGCTCAGTAACCGTACGTATCAAAAGAAAATTGGTATTGATTGATGAGCATAAAAGGGAGCTGTTGCGTCGCAACGGCTCCTTTTTAGAGATGAAGGAGGATTTTATGAAAAAAGAAGTAAAAAAGAACAAGAAATCAAAGAAATTTTTGAAAATATTGATTATCGTTGCCATCATCCTTCTTGCTGTACGCGTGGCACACTTCTTTACGGAGGACTAAAAAATGGACACAATCGAAATGGGGAAAAAGGAAAAGAAGCCCAAAAAGAAAATGAAGCCGTTAAAGAAGCTGATCGTCATTGTTTCTATTGTGCTGGCTTCCATTCTTCTCATTTTATTTGGCGCGCGGCTTTATTTCCGATTGCCCGTGTACGGGTATTATCGAGCATCTGAGAAAGGCTTTAAGATCCCCGGGCTTTCTGACGGCTTCGTGGCGCAGGGTTTAGACTATGACGGTCAAGGCTATTTCTGGATCACGGGTTATATGAATGACGGAAGCGCTTCTCCTGTGTACATTGTAGAGAAGGAGACGGGGGAGCTTGTAAAGACCCTATATCTGGCAAACGAGGATGGAAGCGCCTATACGGGTCATGCGGGCGGAATTGCCGTTACGTTAGATTACGTGTACATTGCGGGTAGCGAGGATCACTGTGTGTATGCGTTCCGCAGTCAGGATATGGTAAGGGCTGATGACGATGCTGCCGTCAAAGCGGCGGGAAGCATTCCCACAAAGGTATCCGATGAGGATTATCTGCAACCGGCATGCCTTTATATTGAAAACGGATATCTCTTCGTTTTGGAATTTTATCGGGACGTTGATTATCCCACGCCTGATAGCCACAAGCTGATCACCCCTTCGGGAGCCCTCAATCAGGCATTGGCGGTGGTGTATGAGTTGGAGGAGGACGGACTTTTTGGTGTGGATCCTACTCCCGATTTCGCCATCTCCCTGCCCGATCAGGTGCAGGGAATGTGTATGGAGGATGACAGAGTCTATCTGTCGACCTCTTGGGGGACTTCCTTCTCTCATATCTACGAATACAGATGGAGTGAGGTTGTCAAGCAAAAATCTGAAATAACCTTCCTCGGTACGACCATGCCCCTTTACTATTTTGAGGTCGGTAATTTGGTCAATGACTATAAGATTCCTCCCATGTCCGAAGAGATCGTGATGGTGGATGGCAAGCTTTACACTATGTGTGAGTCGGCATCCAACAAGTATATTTTCGGGAAATTGACCTCCTCCCAGTGGTGTTATGCCACCAATCTTTGGGAGATGAACTGACAATTTAATACTCCCGTGAGAAAAAGTAGGATGCGTGTCATATCTGGCACGCATCCTGCTTTTTTACGGAAATATTGCGTAATTTCGATATGAAATGCAAAAAAACTCATAGACGGATACTTTAGTAAATAATGGAAATTTCTTTTAAAACGCGCCTCAAAGAAAAGAAAAAACGCACATTTTTGTTGTGCGTTTTTTATAAAATAAATATAAATAACAAACAGAAATTTATGCATGTTATCGAAAGGAGAGCGCATCTATTGACTTTTGTAGCAGAAAGGTGTATAATAGCGTCGTCGAACATGATGAACGGCTAAAATACTGAAAAACAAAATTGATTTTCTGAACTTGAGGTTAAGTCATGGTACATTTTGCATCCATAGCCACAGCACTGACGTTCGCGGTAATCGTGATTGGCGTTTGTGTATTGCTAAAACATTTCAAAAAGAATCTTTCATACGTGTTGAGGCCCTGCGCCGCAGTCCTTTTTGTCGTAGCATTTTTACGGTATCTCTATCTGGAACCGGCGGTTTACTACGTACAGGGATTGGGAAGTGCAGAGTCTCCTTTTAATGTCGGGGGGGCGAGCCCCGGCATGACCGCGTTCGGGATCCTGCTTTTGTGGTTCTCCTATGCGGCGATGCTCACCACGGTGATGAGCGCGTTCTTCAATTACAAGACCTTGCATCGCATCGTCAACCTGTTCTCCTTGCCCGTGTACGTGGTTCTTTTGATCTTCTATAACGTATACGGTATTGCGACTCTCGGAACCGAGGCGTATGCCCTGACCTCCGCCCGCTTCTGGATCATGGCGGCAGAGATCGGTGTGGGGCTTGCGATTATTGTCGGCAACTCCTTGAATGAGCGTCGGTTTGAGATTCCCAAAAAGGGAAGGGAGATCGGCAGCTTCTTCTACGGACTCATCTTCGCGGTGCTGGCAATCATGCCCTGCTACGTGCCTCAGGCGTTCTTCCATAGCGTTGATCTCTCGATCAAGCTCCTCGATTTCAATCCCGAGCATCGACTCATGCTCTATATCGCCATCGCGCTTCCAATCATCATTTATATGCTTCTGCGGGACAAGCCCGTTCGCGTGAATAAAATGATCCTGACTTACATGTCCCTGGCATTTTTGTGGGTCTACATCGGAAGATGGAATTTTGAGGATCTGAAAATCGCGGAGCTGTTCAAGGCGGAGACCTGGACACAGGGACTGGATACGTTGATGCTCTTTAAGAACTGGCCGCTTCACCTTTGTAATACGGCAATGTTCCTGTATCCGATCTGCTTGATCTTCAATTTCAAGAAGCTCTTTAACTTCTGCTTGTTCATCAACGTGTTCGGTGCGTTTTGCGCCATGATTTTCCCCAATGAGATCAGCGGTGTGAGTGCGATCGGAACCGAGCGCATCTCCTTCTGGCTCAACCACTATGCCGCCTTCTTTATGCCGCTGATGATGGTGTCGCTGAAGGTGTTCAGAAGACCGAGATTCAGAGAATGGATCTACGCGATGATCGCTCTGGTCGTGTACTTCGGTGCCATGCTGTTCCTCAATGCTGCCATCGGCAGTGACTTCTTCTTCCTGAACGGTGACTTTATTGTCGAGAACATCGGACAGTGGGCAGAGCGGACCCGTGATGTGGTGGCAACCATTACGATACAAGGACGGGAGCTGGTGTTCTATCCGCTATATCAAACTCTGTTTATTATTTTCTACATGGCTCTTTCGGTGGGAATCTGGTTCCTGTACGCACTCCTGTTCCGATCGATTGATCGCGGAATAGACAGAAGAAAAAGAGAAAAGGATTACAAGAGAATGAAAAAGGATCTGAAAAAATATTTGGGCGATAAATCTGAACTGGAATCCATCAGCGGGGACAACTCCCCCAGCCTCGTTATCCGTAATTTCTCCAAGAGATACGGAAGTAATAAGCATTATTCGGTAAACAACGTATCCTTTGAGGTTAAGGGCGGAGAGATCTTCGGCTTCCTCGGACCCAACGGTGCGGGCAAATCTACCATCATCAAGAGCATGGTGGGAATCCAGACCATTACCTCGGGTCATATCGAGATCTGCGGCTACGACGTAGAAAAACAGTCCGTGGCGGCAAAGATGAACACCGCGTTCGTTCCCGACCACTACGCGCTCTACGAGAACCTGACGGGAAGAGAGTATATTAACTACATAGCAGACCTCTTCGGTGTCACCAAGGAGGACAGAGACGCGTTTATCGACAAGTACGTAGACCTGTTCCAGCTGACGGGAGCCTTCGATAACCAGATGAAGACCTACTCCCACGGTATGAAGCAGAAGATCACCATCATGTCGGCACTGGTCCATAACCCCAAGGTTTGGATCCTTGACGAGCCCCTGACAGGACTTGACCCCACCAGTATCCACGAGGTAAAGGAGTGCATGAAGGAGCATGCCGCGAAGGGCAACATTATTTTCTTCAGCTCGCACATTATTGACGTGGTGGAAAAGCTCTGCGATAAGATCGCCATCATTAAGAAGGGTCAGCTTCGCGCGTTCGTTTCCATGCAGGAGCTGAACGAAAAGGGAATTGACCTGGAAAAATTCTACCTTGATATTATTTACGACGGCAACGACGAGCACGTTCCCTATGTGGAGTCCGAGACCGAAGCGGAGGCGTCTGAGGTATGAAAAGTCTGTACATCCTTGTAATGATGCAACTCAAGGAGCAGATGAATTCCAAGAGAGGAAAGAAAGAGGGATCAAGGGTATTCCGTGTCCTGCTTTTGATCATTAGCTCGCTTTTGAAATTCTCTGCGGTCGTGGCGCTTTGCTATGCGTTTTTGCTCGTAGCAAGACTGCTCGGTCTCTTCTCCTTTGCGGGAAGACCGATCCCCGATACCGTGATCTCCTTGGTGTTCTCGGTCATGCTCCTGATGTCGGTCATTTCCTGTACCGTCGGACTGACCAAATCCATGTACTACGCGAGGGATAACGCGGTCCTTCTGACCCTGCCTTGTACCCCCTTGCAGGTGTATCTATCCAAGCTGATTATCTTCTTTATCTTTGAAATTAAGAGAAACCTTTCTTTCCTGGTTCCTCTGTTTATCGCGTATTATCTAACCCACGGATATTCGGGATGGACCTATATCTGGATGCTCTTCTGCATGCTGTGGGTGTCCCTCTTTACCGTGGCAATCGGCGCGGTGCTTTCGATCCTTGCCATGTGGGTGGCAAACTTCTTCCGCCAGCACAAATGGATGCAGATCGGTACGCTGATCCTCACCGTAGGCGCCGCCGTGACCGCTCTGTTCTATGCCATTTCTCTCATTCCCGCCAACATCGACCTGGTCGCCGCGTGGGATACCATTTACTGGGAGATTCAGGACTTTCTTGCGGGCTACGCGCAGTCCTTTAGTTGGCTCTATGACCTGACTCGTATGCTTCTTGGCGAAGTTGAGCATCTGGCGATCTTCTTCCCCATTGGAAGAACCCTCATTCGCTTTGCGATCCTTGCCGTGGTGGCTCTTGTGATCCTTGGCGTTGGCTTGCTGATTGTTCGTCCTCTCTTCTACAGGATGGCGAGCACGCCCTTCGAGTATCTCAAAAAGCCCGTTCCGCCTAAGAAAAATAAGGAAAGAGGGAAGATCTTCTCTTCGATCTATACCAATTTCCTGATCACCGTTAAGAATACCAGCGGTATTTTTGGCAACGTGGGAATTCTCATTTCGATTCCCATGCTGATCTTCTTCCTCAATAAGATTTTCTTAGCGATGAAGACCCGTGAGATGGGTGACCACATGGTCATTGCGTTCAACCTCCTCATTATGCTGCTGGTGGTACTGAACTCCAACTGCTCGATCGCCAGCATCTTTTCGAGAGACGGACAGAGCGGATATCTTATCAAGACCCTCCCCTCGAAATATACTCTGCCGATTGTGGCAAAGCTCATTCCCAATACCACCTTTGGCGCGCTGTCTATCGCGGCAACCGCGGTGATTCTCCATTTGACGCTTCCCCTGAGCACTTTGGAAATTATTATGATCACCGTATCCGTGGAGATGATTTATTTGGCGCACATGTTCTATTCCGCTGAGCTTGACCTGATGAATCCCCAGAACCAGCTCTACGCAAGCGTGGGAAGCACGGTTTCCAACCCCAATGAAACCAAGTCTACGCTCTATGCGTTCCTCTTCTCGTTCCTGACGGCGGGCGTGGTGTTCTTCCTGCTGAACGAGGCATCCGGTCACGTTTACATCAAGCTTCTGCTCGTAGCCCTTGGAGTGTTTGCGTTCCGAGTGCACCGATTCTTTACCATGGTGAAGCTCTATTATAAGGAGAAATAATTGTGAAAAAATCAGTCGTTATATTGATCGCTCTGATATATGTGGCTTCGGTGGCTCTGGTCAGCTTTTTCGGCTTGCAGTTTAAGGTCTTTGAGGAGGTCATTCCCGTAGAGCGAGTGGAAATTACCAACGAAGGACAAAAACATAGCGAACAGCACGGAGATTACGTGGTCATCCGTCCCGACGCAAAGGGAGACGTGCGTTATGAGATCAAATACCGTGTGTACCCCGATAACGCAAGCAATTCCGAGGTGGATTTCGCCTTTGAAAACGTCGAATGGGCAACTATGGATGAGAACGACGTGCTGACGTTTACCAAGAGTGGTGCTTTGAAGGTGAGAGTAATCGCAACCGACGGAAGCAACTCGGAGGATACCATCACCATCATTGCCATCGTGCCCCAATCTTAACGCGGATCATACAATTGAACATATAAAATAAAATCCCATGAAAGGCGGTGAGGCTTATACGATATGAACGGACCCCCATAGGATCCACCCCGACAATTGAATAGAGAAAAACTAAAAAATCAAGATGTAACATTTAATGTTTTAATGTCCTGATTGAAAGGAAAGACAAAAAATGAAAAAGAAAGTATTAGTTCTGATTCTATCTATTTTGGCAGTAATGCTCTGTATTACTGCGTGCGGTGGCAGAGAGGAAGAGCTTTCCGTAAAAGCCATCGAGGTCATTCAAGGAACCTATCCCACGTCCTGTGAGGTAGGAGATACCCTTGATTTTTCCGGTATCCAGGTAAAGGTCACCTTTGCGGATGATACCACCAAGGAGATCGGCGCAGCCGACCTCACCATCAGCGCTGTGGATACCTCCACGGTAGGAAAGAAGATTGTGACCGTCACCTACGGCGAGAAGTCCGCGGCGTTTGAGATCACAGTCAAGGAAAAGGCAGCTCCCGCAGCTACCGTTACCGCAATCAAGATCGTTCCCGGCTCGGTACCCACCTCCGTGATGCTGCAGAAGCCCTACGATAAGGCGAATCTGCAGGTTGAGGCAACCTACAGCGACGGAACGAAGAAGATGATTCCCCTTGCGGATGTGACCGTTTCCGACGTGGATACCGCTACCGCAGGCGAAAAGACCTTCACCGTCACCTACGGCACCTTTACCGACACTCTGACCGTTACCGTTCTGAACATTACCGAAATGAACGTGGTAGCGGGAACCCTCACGGATAAGATTTTTGTCGGTGAAACTTTGGACATCACCAATTTGAAGCTTTCCGTGGAGTATTCCGATGAGAGCCGCGTAGAGGTCCCCGTTTCCGATCTGACCGTTGGGTCCATCGATTCCACCACCTACGGCAAGAAAATGCTGACCATCACCTATTGCGGTGTGACCATCGAATATGAGGTTGAGGTTGTCGCACCCGTATCCATTACCGTGACGGGCGGAAGCGTTGCCAAGTCCGTGAAGGTAAAGGGAACTTTGGATGTCAGCGGAATCAAGGCTGAGCTTCTTTACAGCGACGGCGAGAAGGAAGAGCTGACTGCCAATCAGCTGACCGTGACCAACATCAGCACTGCCACCGCGGGCGTGCAGAAGCTGAAGGTCTCCTATACGGAGAAGGGAATTACCCTGGAGACCACCGAGGACATCACCGTTGTCGGTGTGAAGAATATCATTGTTATTGACGGCTCCGTTAACAAAGAGATTCTCAAGGGTCAGACCTATGATGCAAGCGGCATTCAGGTCACCGTTACTTATACCGATGACAGCCATGAGGATAAGACTTATGCAGAGCTGACCCTCGGTGCCATCGACGGCAATACCGCAGGCGATCAGACTCTGAAGATCACCTACCTCGACAAGACCGTAGATTTCCCCGTTAAGGTTTGCGAGATTACCTCAATCCGCGTGGATGGATTCAATCGCGTTGTTCCCGCAGGTGAGAACGTCGATCTGACCAACATGAAGGTATTCGGTATCTACAACGATACCGCGAGAACCGAGGAAGAGCTGACCGACGGCGAGGTTACCGATAACTGGGATAGCCTTGATATTAACTCCGAGGAAGACAAGGATCTGGTGATCGGCTATGAAGGCTCCCACGGAACCTTTACGACCACGGTCAAGATTACCGTAACCGAGCCCGAGTTTATCGGCATCCGTATTGATACCTACGACAAGGTGATCGGTATCGGCGGTGCTTACAATAAGGATAGCGTATCGATCTACGCACAGTACGGAAACGATACTGAGGAAAAGGTAACCGGCACGAAGCTGGAGAACGTCGTGGTTTCCGACGTGACCACCTCCGCCGTAGGAAATGTAACTCTTACCGTAACCTACACCGAGGATGGGGTAGAGAAGAGTGCTACCGCTACCGTGAAGGTTCTTCCCGTAACCAACCTGGCTGTCAGTGGCATCGACAAGCTGGTGGATAAGGGCGGCGTGCTGGATACCAACAGCGTCAGCGTGACCGTAACCTTCTCCGACGGTACGGATACCCTGACCCGTGTTGTGACCAAGGCAAATGGCGTGGTGGTTTCTACGCCCGACACGACGACGGGCGGCGACAAGAAGCTGACCGTAACCTACCTCGGCTTCTCCACGGACTACGCATATCACGTAAAGGCAGTCAGCGGCATTGAGATCTTCAACGGTTGTCCCTCCTTCCTGTTGCAGGGTCAGGCGATCAACCACACGAATTTGAAGATCAAGATCAGCTACACCAACGGTGACTCGGCGATCGTGCTGGCAAGCACCCTTGGCAATGCGGTCACCTACGAGGGAACCGGTGTAAACGCAACCAAGTTTACCGTAACGTATGAAGGCTTCTCCGCATCCAAGGATCTGGCAAACATTACGATCGCCAGCGTTTCCGGCTTGAACAATACCGTTCCCGCAACCGTTCTTCAGTATGCAACCGTTCTTTATGAGAACATGAAGCTGACCGTTATCGGAAACGACGGCAAGGCATATTTGGTTGGAATCGACGATCCCAACCTGACCATTAGCACGATCAATACCTCCGAGGCGAAAGAGCAGGCAATCACCTTCAAATATTTTGGATTTGAAACCAGTGTCAGAGTATTGGTTAAGGGTGTGAAATCCGTAGAGGTCATTGAAGGTGTTCTGAACCGCATCAACGTCGGACAGAAGCTGGATACCAGCGAGCTTTTGATCTGTGTGACCTACACCGACGGAACCTACTTCTACGCAAAGGCAGGAGACCCCTACCTGACTGTCGGTAGCATTGATACCTCCACGGCAGGCACCAAGCAGCTTCCCATCACCTACCAGGGTGTTACGATCAACTTCCCCGTTGAGGTAGTCAATATTACCGTAGAAAACGGTATGATCTTCGGTGCTATGCTGCCCGACCAGCTGGTGGCGCGTGAGAGCTACATGAAGAACTTTAAGGAATCCGGCAAGGCATACTTAGTCGGTGACGATAACCCCTTCTACTTCTATCTTGACATCATCATGTTGGATGAAAACGACAACATCGTGGACGTCAACGGTAAGCTGATTCCCACTGCCACTAAGGTGTATGAGAACGGTGTAGAGCTGACGGGTGACGCGCTGAATGCCGTCGTAACCTTCGATTCCTCCAAGAACTCCTATCAGTTCAAGTCCGCTGCCATTGGCAGAACCTTTACGCTGGAGATCCGTCCCGCGGACGCAAGCAGCTACGTGGATGCGGCAAGCGTGACCAAGACCCATACCGTCAAGATCGTAGACGGCTACAACGTCTATGAGGCATGGGAGCTGAACATGATGACCAACGTTGGGGATTTGGTAGATGACGTAACCGCTGAGTCTGCACAGTATAAGTTGGTGGATAAGTACCTCCGTGAGAAGCATAACGCGACGAGACCCGCCAAGCTTGCTTCTCTCGTCATCCACAACAACTTGAACATCACTCTGGACGACATTCCCTCCGAGTACGTGATCACCTGTCCCAAGACCGGTGGCAAGGAATTCTACGATGCCTTCGGTGTATACTACAGAAAGCTGTCCTATGCGGAAGGAACCCAGTTTGCAATTCACGGAAACTACTACAGCATCTATTCCTACAATCTGCCTTGTATTGCTCACAAGGGCGAAGCAAACGAAGATAACGGATACGCGAATTTGGCCCTTTTCCGAGTCAGAGGATATGATGATGACTATCAGACCATGAGAGATCATTACATCGCTGACAACAGCTACGTTCCGTTCTCCGACATGTATTTCTTCGTGGAGGATATGGCGCTGAGAGACAACGACCCCAACAGCAACGACCAGAGCGCAAGTGAGAGACACATCAGAGGATCCCAGGCGTTCCTCGTTGGCCGTTCTCAAACGGATATGACCAACGTCAACATCGACGCCTACATGATCTCGGTCAACGTGGAGGGCGATAACTCCATCCTGAACCTGAACAAGGTCAAGTTCTATAACGCATGGCAGGGACACCTCTTCCTGTGGTCGGATAACTACTACCAGCAAGGTATTGCAAATCATGCTTATCAGGATGTAGCAACGTGGGATGAGGTAAGACCCTTGACGGTCAACATTACCGATTCCTTCCTCGCCAAGTGCGGCGGTCCCGTCATCTTGGCGCAGAACGCGAACCGTCAGTATGCATCAAACAACAATGTTGGAGTGGATGTGACGGTGGACGATAAGTCCGAGCTGTACTCCTACGTAACGGGTCAGGAGGCTTGGTTCGTAGCACTGAACCAGACCCCGCTGGCAGCTAATATCGTTGCCATGAACGGACTGGTTCAGGGTACCGCTGGGGCGAACGGAGAGGTTGCGTCCTATACCAGCGACAAGTTCATTCAGGGTGTCAACACCGTGAACATGATCATGGTCAATATGGGTACGGATCCCACGAAGGTTTTGACCGGAACCGAGGAATATAACGGAACGTATACCGTAAACGGTACTACCGTTATGAATATGACCTCCAGCAAGAATACCAGCGACAAGCCGAAGAACGTAGCGTACGATCAGTACAAGGCGGCAACGGGCGGTCAGGCTCCCATCTTCCAGTCCAGTGCGGGCGGAACCGCCTACACGGACGGTGCGACGGGATGCTACATTGCACAGGGTCAGATGCCTCCCAACGGACATAGCTTCTATGATGGCGATTATTTGACTCTCTTCTACAGCGGAATCGGAATCGTGCTTGAGTACTATCACTGATTCTCCCGCGTAGAAATTTAACGTAACCCCAAAGGGCTCTGCCAAACGGCAGAGCCCTTGTTTTTTGTGGGATTCCTCCGACAGGGAGCTGGCGCACGAAGCGACTGAGGGAGAAGCCGAGCAGAAGGGGTACAAGAACGTTACCTGTACCTTATGTGCGCGGGCACTCCTTCAAGTCCTCTTTTTTAAATCCGCAAAAAAACACCGAGGATTTGATTTCGGCTTTGCTACGCTCCTCGGTCAGCGCGGCTCTGACACCACACTGTGGTGTCATTCACTCCCGCGCTCCTTCAAGTCCTCTTTTTGTTCCGCAAAAAAAAACAGGTAGGCGATTGCCTACCTGCTTTTTTGGTGCGGGTAAAAGGACTTGAACCTTCACGAAGTTGCCCCCACTAGAACCTGAATCTAGCGCGTCTGCCAATTCCGCCATACCCGCGAATGGATTTGAGCGTTCTCACCGAACGGATAATATTCTACCATAAACTGAGGGGTTTGTCAATAGCTTTTTAAAAAAAGTTTGAAAAAATTTTGTCTCTATTAAATGGCGAATCCGCCGTCGATGCCGATGCACTGTCCTGTGATAAAGGAAGCCTCATCAGATGCTAAAAATGCCACGAGTGCGGCGACTTCCTCGGGGGTTCCCATTCGCCCCATGGGGGTTTCCGCTTGCAAGGAAGAGAGGGTCTCCTCATTCAGCTCCTTGTTCATTTCGGTAGCAATCACTCCCGGTTCAATGCAGTTCACCGTAATACCCGAAAGCCCCAGCTCCTTGGCAAGCGCCATGGTCATGCCCCGAAGCCCCGCTTTCGCG
>JAZSIF010000030.1:0-30418 GCA_045533675.1 Eubacteriales bacterium
TTTTGTTATCTCCCCCATTGATCTTCGATCAATGCCACCATGCTTCCCAGTCACGCGCTCTTTTCCGCCTGCGCTATGCGAAGTCGGTAGGCGACCGAGCAAAACAACTGAGTGTTGTTTTGCGACGGGAGATAACGAAAACAAGGAGTGTCGAAGCCGAGCAAGCGCAGGCGCACGAGACGACTATGTTTTCGGAAGTAAGCATGACACTGAATCTGATGTCACTGGTTCGAGCCTAGCAGTGGGAGCCAAACAAGAATTATCCGAAACTGACGCCAATAGGCAACGGTTTCGGATTTCTTGTTTATATTCGATATTGAGACACACGGAATTCTTAGGAGTTCCGTGCTTTTTTGTTTTGCTCTTTTTTAGTTGTTATTTTTGAGTTATAAGACGGTTGCAAAGATTTGCAACCGTCTTTTCCGTTATAGTAGCGTAGCAATCAATTCCTCATGAGATTTCGGACTGAGATAAGCGGGAGGAACATCCAAAACCGTCTTGCAACCGAAGATTCCCTCAGCGTGCATTCTTGCCACGGCGCGGGCATACGCCACAATGACCGAGGCGGTAAATTCGGGATTGGAGTCCAGCTTCAGGCGGTATTCGATCACGTGTCCGTGCTCGCGCTCCTTCCCCGTTTTTCCCGTGTGGATCACAAATCCGCCGTGGGGGATTTCGCTGTGGTCGCATAGTAGCTCCTCTTCGGTGATAAAATGTACGGTAGTGTCGTAATCGGCAAAATAGTTGGGCATTTCCTTGATCTCCTTCTCAATACGAGACAGATCAGCACCCTCTTCTGCTACCACAAAGCACTCTCTTACGTGCTTTTGACGGGTGGTAAGCTCGGGGCAGGAGCCGCTTCGCACCGCCTCCAAGGCATCCTCTACGGGAATGGTGTATTGCTTTGCGTTCTTTACTCCCTCAACGCGGCGAATGGCATCCGAATGCCCTTGGCTCACTCCCTTGCCCCAAAAGGTGTAGGTCTTTCCCTCGGGAAGAATCGACTGGGCATATAGACGGTTCAGGGAGAACATACCGGGATCCCAGCCGGCGCTGATGAGCGCGGTGGTTTCTGCCTCTTTGGCAATAGCGTTAACTTTTGCGAAATGCTCGGGAATCCTTGCGTGGGTGTCAAAGCTGTCCACGACGCAAAAGAGCTTTGACAGAGCAGGGGTTTGCTCGGGAAGATCGGTAGCGCTTCCTCCGCAGAGGATCATGACATCAATTTTTCCAACCCAGCGTTCCGCTTCCGAGACATGACAAACGGGAACACCCTCCGTGCCGATGGATACCGTGGCCGATGGGCGGCGGGTAAAGACTGCCGAAAGGGTCATGTCGGGGTTTTGGCAAATGGCATTCTCAATGCCCCTGCCAAGGTTTCCGTATCCGTAAATTCCGATTCTGATGCTCATATGGGAAAATCCTCTCAATCAAACAATGCGATTTTTTGTGTCTCCTCTTTCGAAGGAGGCAATGTTTTCTCCAATAACGGAGACGCAGCGATTTCTCGCTTCAATGGCACTCCACGCCATGTGTGGTGTCAAGCATACGTTCTTTCTCTCCATAATGCGGGTAAAGGGGTGATCGACGGGGAATGGTTCCATGGAGTATACATCCACACCAAGACCGCCAAGATGTCCGTTTTCAATTGCTTCGGTAAGCGCCTCTTCGTCGGTGACCGCGCCTCGGGCTACGTTGATCAGAAATGCGCCATTTTTCATGGAAGCAATCCGCTCACGGGAGATTATCCCCTTTGTTTCCTCGGTCAGAGGAACGTGGAGCGAAATAATATCCGCCCGACGGCAAAGCCCGTCGATCGAGACCTGCTCAAAGCGGTTATCAGAAGCTCGACGGCACAGGAGAACATGACAGCCAAATGCCGAGGCAAGCTCTGCCACCTTCGTGCCGATGGCACCGCCGCCTACTACACCCCAAGTCAGAGAGGAAAGCTCATGATAGGGGGGGATGAGGTGATTTGCCATTCCCGAAGCGGTGTAGCTTCCATTCTGAACGAAGGAGCGGTATTCTTCTAAATGATTGACAAGAGAGAGCGCCATCGCAAGGGTTAGCTGTGCCACGCTTTCAGTGGAATAGCCGGGAACGTTGCAAAGAGCAATGCCGCGAGAAGCGCAGTAGTCCTTGTCAATATTGTCGTAGCCCGTGGCGGTGACACAGATTAGTTTCAGTGCGGAAGCCCCCGACAGGTTGCTCCGGTTTAATTTCATTTTGTTGGTGACGATGACTTCCGCATCCCGAACTCGGTCCGCAACCTCAGAGGGATCGGTAGAGTGGTATTCGGTCACGGTTCCCGCCCCACGGATGGGAGAAAGATCCACGTCTGCGCCAAGGGTTCCCGTATCTAAAAGTACAATTCTCATAAATATTCCTGTTATTGTTAGGTATGGTTTTCTTTTGCCTGTTTTATGGTTTGGGGCATACAGAGGGGAATATTTTGTATGGTTTTCTTTTGCCTACTTTTCTTTTTCAAAAGAAAAGTAGGTTAGATATCCGCGTCCTTCATGTATTCGCTACCGTGGAGTGCGATAAATTCCTTACGGGCGGGGAGATTGTTGCCAAGCAGCGTGTCAAAGATCTCCTCGGTTTTTTGAGCGTCGGTGGGGGTCACCGAGATCAAACGGCGGGTGGCGGGGTGCATGGTGGTACGGGACATCATGTCGGGCTCGTTCTCACCGAGACCCTTGGATCGCTGCAAGGTGTATTTCTGCTTTCCCAGTTTTTTAAGAATTTCAGCCTTTTCAAACTCGTCGTACGCGAAATAAGTCTCGTCCTTGGTAGTGATTTCAAACAGGGGAGTCTCCGCAATGAACACCTTGCCCTCCTTCAAAAGAGTGGGGAGAAGGCGGTAGAAGAGAGTCAAGAGCAGGGTTCGAATCTGGAAACCGTCCTCGTCGGCATCAGTACAGATGATGATCTTAGACCAACGCAGAGAAGATAGATCAAAGGTTACCAAGTCCCCCTTGACCTTGCGGTCGGTGATCTCCACACCGCAGCCGATGACCCGCAAAAGATCAGTGATGATCTCACTCTTGAAAATCTGATCGTAGGTACTCTTCATGCAGTTCAGCGTCTTACCTCTGACAGGAATGATCGCCTGAAAATCGGAGTTTCTGGCTTCCTTACAGGAGGACAGCGCCGAGTCACCCTCCACGATATAAAGCTCGCGGACATTGGGATCCTTTGAGCGACAGTTGACGAACTTTTCTACGCGGCTGGCAATGTCCATGGTGCCCGATAGCTTTTTCTTGATGTTCAGACGCTCGGTCTCCGCGTTTTCACGGCTTCGCTTGTTGATGAGCACCTGATTGGCAAAAAGCTCGGCGGCAGTGGGATTTTCGGCAAAGTAAATTTCAAGATTCTCCTTGAGGAAGGCAGCCATCGCCTCGTAAATAAAGGTGTTGGTGATCGACTTCTTGGTTTGGTTCTCGTAGGAGGTCATGGTAGAGAAGCTGTTGGAAACCAACAAAAGACAGTCCGCCACGTCGGTAAAGGTGATCTTCTTCTCGTTCTTCTTGTATTTGCCCTGCGCTTTCAGATATTTGTCCAGAGCATACACGAAGGCAAGCTTCACCGCATTGTCGGGAGAGCCGCCGTACTCCAAAAAGCTGGAGTTGTGATAGTATTCCAGTCTGTTGACCACATTGGACACGCAGAAGGAAACGTCGGCTTTTAGACGGTATTCGTCCTTGTCGGCACGGTCACGTCCTTGAGTCTCCAAATGCCACAGCACGGGAGCTGTAATGGCGGTCTCACCAGCCAGCTCGGAGAGATAATCCGAAATGCCGTTTTCGTAGAGGAAGCGACGCTCCTCAAATTTGCCATCATTTCCTTGCAGCTTCAAGACGAAGCTGATACCGGGATTGACAACCGACTGGCGGCGCATGGTCTCAATGAAGAATTCATTGGGAATGCTAATGTCGGTAAAGACCTCCAAGTCGGGACGCCAGTGAATCACCGTACCCGTGCGGCGCTCGTTCTTCTCCAAGGGGCGCACAAGAAGCTCCGAGACGGGCTCACCCTTCTTGAAGCTGATCTTGGATTCGTTTGTCCCGTCGTAGGAGAACACATCCATGAATTCCGAACTATATTGGGTCGCGCAAGCGCCCAAACCGTTCAGACCCAAGGAGAACTCATATGCGGACGCGCCGTTATTGTTATCGTACTTACCTCCTGCGTATAACTCGCAGTAAATGAGGTCCCAGTTCCAGCGACCCTCCGATTCGTTGTATCCCAGGGGAACACCGCGGCCGTGGTCGTCCACACGGATGGAGCGGTCGGTGTAGGCGGTGACAGTGATCACGTTTCCGTGTCCCTCACGAGCCTCGTCCACGGAGTTCGAAAGGATCTCAAAGAAGGAATGCTCACACCCCTCCAGACCATCCGATCCAAAGATAACACCGGGGCGCTTGCGGACACGGTCCGCCCCCTTGAGTGCCTTGATGCTCTGGTCGTTATATTGTTGCTTTTGAACTTCTTTTTTTATAGCCATAATCTGTCCTTTGTTCGTTGAATTTAGGATTCGCAGGGCTTGCAAAGGTCTTCCCAGGAGCACGCTTGGGAAGCGTTGAAGAGCTCGTCGGGAGTCAGCACCACGGCACTGCTTGCCGTGCCCGCGGCGGGATAGACAAGATCAAATCGTTTGAGGGATTCGTCCAAATATACATCCACTCCCTCGGGAAGGGCAAAAGGACACACACCGCCGACGGCGTGACCCGTCATCGCCAGGACATCGTCAAAGGAGAGCATATGGGGCTTAAATCCGAAGCGAGCCTTGAATTTTCCGTTATTGAGCTTATAGTCGCCTGCGGTGACAACCAAAACACAGCCCCCATCCTTTCCATAAACCGAGATGGTTTTTGCGATACGTGCCCCCTCAGTTCCGAGGGCTGCGGCGGCAAGCTCCACCGTTGCGCTGGATACCTCAAACTCTCGAATACGGTCGCCAAGACCGTAGGCATCCAGATGTTTTTTTACAAGTTCTAAAGACATGAACGTTCCCCGTAATATCCTTGCTTTTCATAATAGTAATAGATAACTATATTATATCAAAAAAATTCGTTTTTGTAAACGGGTATTTAAAAAAAAGCCAAAACGGGCGGCCAATGGTCGCCCGTTCTTCTTATTCACCGCTTGATTCGAACCAAGCGAGAAAGATTTTTTTCAAGGGATGCGGCAAGCGCATCGATCTCTTCCTTTGTATTGTAGTGGGATAGGCTGATGCGCAGAGAACAGTCTGCCTCGTGAGCGGAGAGCCCAAAGGCGAGAAGCGCGCCGCTGGGATTTTTGGAATGTGAAGAGCAAGCGGAACCGCTGGACACGCAAATGCCGTCTGCGGACAGAGCGTGGAGCATGGTCTCACTCTTCACGTCGGGCAGGGTGACGTTGAGAATGTGGGGCAGATATTCCGCCTTGGGGCGGTTAATCCGCAGGGGAAGAGAGGAAAGCTTTTCCTCGGTATAGGCGCGAAGCTCCTCTGCCGTCTTGCGGGCTCCCTCTCGGGAGAGGCGAAGCTCCTCTGCCGCTTCTCCGAATGCGGCAATTCCCAGTACATTCTCGGTTCCCGAACGCATTCCCGATTCCTGACCGCCGCCAACCAAATAGGGAATGAGCTTCTTTGCTTTCAGTACCGCCTCGGATACATAGAGTGCTCCCACACCCTTGGGGGCATGAATTTTGTGCGCGCTGACGGTAATCATATCTGCCGAAAGAGTGGCGGGGGTAAAGAAATGCTTCATAAAGCCCTGTACGGCATCGCAATGAGTCAGCGTATCGGGATATTTTCTCTTGATCTGACGGAACGCGTCAGCAACCGAGTAGATCGCGCCCGTCTCGTTGTTTACCAGCATAAAGGAGGCAAGGAAGATGGGCTGATCGAGTGCCGATTCCAGGGCACCCATGTCAAGTACCCCTCCTGCGGTGGGGATATTTACTACCTCGAAGCCATCCTCCGAAAGGCGCTCCATGGCACGAAGCACCGAGGGGTGCTCGGAGTCGGTAGTCAAAATTCGCAAAGCACCTCTGCGTTTTTTTGCATAAGCGGAGCCGAAGAGCGCTAAGCTTGTCGCCTCGGTTCCCGAGGAGGTAAAGAAAAGCCTTCCTTCGGTAGAACGGGGACGGAGTCCGAGCGCGCGAAGCAAACGAGCTCTTGCCTCCTCCATCACTGCTTCAGCAGACTGACCGAGAGGATGGAGGGAAGACGGATTTCCGTATTGTTCCATCACCTCGGTGATCTTCTTCTTGACTGCCTCCGACAGAGGTGTGGTGGCGCTGTTATCTAAATAAATAATTTTCTCACTCATGGCTTAGCGGAAGGTAAAAGAGCTGAGCATAGCATTGACGTCAGCACGGTAGGTTTCAAAGGAGTCCGCCTTTGCCGTGTAGGTAAAGGAGTACATCATGTCATTGTAGATAAAGAGGGTCTGCATGATTGTAAGATCCTCGTTGCCTACGGTGACGGTGTAAATGTAGCTGTAAGCCGTGCGGCCGGCTATTTTTCCGTCCGAGGTGGGGGCGGGAAGCTCTCTCTCTATCAAAGTATAGCCGGGCAGGGAGGTTTTATAGGATTCCTCGCACACGGTGAAATAATTTTTAATGTCCGTGGAAAAATTGGGGGCATAGGATGTGAGGGAAACGTGAGCTTTTTTATCCGCGCTCTGCGCCTCGGAGGAACCACTCTCGGCATCACACAGCCAAGTGACGGGCACGTACATACGGTATTCCACTTCGTCGGAGGAAGCGATCTGATACCCTTCCGGGGTGTTCTTGTCCCTTACCGTCTCGCCCTGTGCGGGGGAGGGAGCACGAAGCACGAATTCCTTGAGAATGGTGTCATAATCGCCCTTTCTCGATTCATAGAGGTCGGTGGCACAATAGCCGTGTACCGACACAAAGCCGCCCTCGTGGGAGACAGATACCTGGAAACAGGTTAAGCGTTCCTCCCCGTTCTTTACGGTAAAGGAGACACGGCGGGCATCCTTGCCGCCCAAAATGGTGTCGCTGTACGTGATGTTACCCATCTCTGTCCAGTTTTTATTTTCGGCGTAGTCCTCCATACAGGCATTCATATAGCCAACCAGGTCGCTTTCGGAGGATTTCTGATATCTGGCGGTTACCAGAATTGTCTGTTTGGAATTAAAGTATGCTCCCGAAATTCCGCTTGCCGTATTCAGAGACCATGCCTCGGGAACGTAGAGCACAAAGGGCTCTCCCGACATGGTGGCGGATTTCATGCCCTCGGGTGCGTCCTCCTCACTCGAACCACAGGAGGCAAGCGCAAAGAGGAGAAGTAAAACAGAGAGAGTCATGGCAATGATTTTTTTTGTCATATATTCGAAAATCCTTTCTTCGATCCTTGGTTATAGACGTATTGTAGCAGATTTCTTTCACCGATTCTATCAAATTTTGTAAACTTTCCCGCTTCTCAGAGCGAGTTTACAATGGTACGGAAGCGCTCACCGCGCTCCGCAAAATTTTTAAAGACGTCAAAACTGGCACAGGCGGGGGACAGAAGCACGCATTCACCCTCTTTCGCAAGTGTGGCGGCACTCTTTACCGCTTCCTCGAAATTGGATTGGTGAAGAATCAGGGGAGCACCCTCGCGGTAGGCAGGGCAGGAGAGAAGAGCGGCTTCAATTTTCTCGGCGGTGGCGCCCGTCAAAACCACGGCACGGACCGAGTGGCAAAGCGCATCCGCCAAGGGAGAGAAGGGAATCTTTTTATCGTACCCCCCGCAGATGGCGACAATCCCACGCCCCTCAAGGGCAGACAACGCCGCGGCCGTTCTTGTGGGAGAGGAGTCGATGGAGCTGTTAAAGAAGTCCACCCCTTGAATGGTCCGCACCAATTCCAGTCGGTGCTCCACCCCTGTAAATTCGTCGGCAACCGCTGTATACACCGAGGGGTCTACACAGCCAAAGGTCAGAGCCATCGCGGTCATGAAGTTTTCAATGTTGTGCTTGCCGGGGATCCGAATGCGGGAAATTTCCAACAGGGGAATGGCACAGGAGCCGTTGTCGAAGCAGATATATCCGTCCTTTTTGTATACGGCGCAATCGCCAAGGGCTGAACCCTCCGCGTAGATCTCACGGTAGGAGGTCTTTGTGGAGGAGAAAAGAATGAGGGGAGGTCGCGCCTCGTCCCTTTCAATCAGTTCTCTGGCAAGAGCGGCAGTCTCCACGTTGTCGGCATTCATCACCACTCTTTGGGTATTTTTCCCAATAATGCGCGTTTTGGCGGAGATATATTCCTCCATGCCACGGTGCCAGTCCAAGTGGTTGGGGGAGATATTGGTAATAGCAACGTGACGGGGAGCGGTATCCAGCGTCATCAACTGAAAGCTCGACAACTCCATGACCGCACGATCTTCCCGTGAAGTTTCTTCCAAACGGTCAAGGAGAGGAGTGCCGATGTTGCCGCCAACAAGAACCTTACCAAATCCTCGGCGTTTTGCTTCCGCTTCCAGAAATTTTCCTGTCAGCGTAGTAGAGGTAGTCTTTCCGTCGCTGCCCGTGACCGCAAAGGTCTCGGCTTCGGTTAACTTTAAAAACAGCTCGATCTCCGAGGTCAGTTCGGCACCCGATTCACAGGCGGCGGAAATTCCGCCAAGATCAGGACGGATTCCGGGGGAACGGAAGATCAGCTCTCCTCGGGGGGTATCCAAATACGCTTCTCCCGTTACAAAGGAAACACCCGTACCGGAAAGCGCGAGGGCATCATTTCCAAGCTCTTCGGGGGATTTCTTGTCGTGAACGGTCAGAGGGACACCCAGCTCCGAGAGCTGACGGGCAAGGGAGAGATGGGACACTCCGAGACCGAGAATGGCGCAGGTGCGTCCGCCAATATATTGCATGAGTTTTTCTTGCTTCATCATAGATACTCCGAAAAGAAATGTACAGTATTATTATATAATGTTTCCTCGAAATATGCAAGGGGTATGAAGAGAAAAAGAGCAAAGGATTTTCCTTTGCTCTTCCTTTTATCCCTTTACCTCAAAACGATGATGGCAACGGGGGCAGATCACGACGTGCGTGCCCTTGGCTATCGGCAGACGAAGCATCGCGCGGCAGGCGGGACATTTGTGATAAACGTGGGTCTTTCTATCACGGAACTTGTTGCGGCGAAGCTTGAAGAAGCCGCAGAATCTCTCGTTTTCCCTCCGTCTCTTTTGAATGTTGCGGGAGAACATTCGAAAGAGGATGGTGATGACCAGCACCAGATTGGCTATACTGTAAATCATCCAAAGAATCGTGGCGACCAAGGGGTTGGTAATGAACAAGGAGACGATTGTATAAACAATTACAAGGATGATGTAGGTCCAAAGAAGAACCTTGTTGAGGGTGTCCGATCCATATCTTCCATACATGAAGCGGTACAGAGCGTTTTTGATCTTTCCCATACTATCATTATCTCTGCCCCGAGCATGCTCGGGGCAGAGCCTTTCTATTGAGTGAAATTATTCGGAGCGAAGCGCTTCCACAGGGTCCTTCTTCGATGCCACTCTGGCAGGAATGAGACCTGCGATAAAGGTCAAGAACATACTGATCGCGACCAGAATGAGAGCGGCGCCCCAAGGCAGAACCGCGTTGATATTGGTCATATCCGTCAAGAGGTGAATGACCAGGTTGATGGGCAGGCAGAGCAGAAGTGTCAGCCCTACGCCGAAGAGACCCGCAATGAAGCCGACGATAAGAGTCTCCGCGTTGAATACACGGGAGATATCCCGTTTGGAAGCACCGATGGCGCGGAGAATACCGATTTCCTTGGTTCTCTCCAAAACCGAGATATACGTGATAATTCCGATCATAATGGAGGACACCACCAGGGATACCGATACGAAAGCAACCAAAATATAGGAAATGACATCGATGATGGTGGATACCGAGGACATCAGCGTTCCGATCACGTCGTTGTACTGGATCTTCTTGGTCTCGTCGGTCTGGGAATCGGAGTAATCCTGGATGAACTGCTCGATCTTGTCCTTGGAGGCAAAATCCTTGGCGTAGAAATTGATGGAGGAGGGGGTTGCCTTTTCCGCGGCGCCAAGGTCGATCATCACCGACTCGTAGGTGGCATCGGTTTGAGGTGCCATGTTGTAAAGGGTTTCCTCCATGAGCGCGAATTCATCGTCTCCCATAAAGCCCAGCAGCATGGGGAAGGTTTCCTCGTTGACGGTCATGGACAGGATCTGTTCCTCCATATTGGCATAAATGTTTGCCATGGTGGTTGCGTCGCAAAGGTCCTTCAAGCCCTTGATCTCCATAGGAGATTGCTCGGTTTTGGGAATACCGTTAATGATCATCAGCCCCTCTTCTGTGCTCAGAAGAGGCAGAAGCTTTTCAAAGGAAACGTTAGCTCCCTCGGGACCGAGCTTGTAGGTGGCGACGGCGCCTCTCAAAAATTCAAGACTCATGGCGTTTGCGGGATTGGCTTTAGCAGCCGCAAGCATTGTATTGATCAAGGTGCTCTGTTGCTCTTGGTTCATGATTGAAGCAAACAACATGAAGCTTGATTCATTCACCGTAAACTTGGAGAGAAACTCTTCGCTGCCAAGAATCTGCGCGGTCATGAAAGCGTACAGTTGCTCCATGGTGGCATCATCCACCTTGTCGATCAGCTCGTTGATATTTTCCTTGGTGTAAACCGTTCTCTCGAATTTTAAACCTGTCAAGGCATTGTATGCGGGAGCCTTCTTTTGCTGTTGGATCAGCTCACTCGACGCGGCATCGGTCAGCATCTGATCGGTCAGCGCGCGGGTATATCCAACCACGCCCGTAATGGAGCCTGCGCTGATCCCTGGCTTCGGGCGAACGATACCCGAAATGATAAGCTCGGTTCCGTTTTCGGTCACAAAGTCTTTTTGAGTGCTCAACGGATTTTTTTGCCATTTTTCATACACGGTACCGTCATCAGTGGTGTAGGACTTTCCGCTCTTCTCATAGAATTCGTAGGAATTCAGCACGTAGAATTTCATGCCGAGGAAGTCCTCTAAGGGAATGGGCTCCATGTGGTCTGCCTCGTATTTTCCTTCGGTCATGAGGTCGGACATAATGTCCTCTAATTTGCTTTGGTCCTCTACACCCAGCATATAGAGTGCCATTTTGCTGATGGTGTTGTTTTTGCCGACTACCAAAACCACCTCATTGGGCTGTTCGGGCCAATGGCTGCCCTCCCCCACCAGCTCGTATTGCTGATCAAGGAGATCTTGATTGTCGATCATCTCGGTAAAGATATTCATGCCGCCCATGGAGCCTCCCATGGTTTCGCTCATGCTATTCATCATCTCGCCGATGCCCTGGAAGGCAGGTCCCATTTTGTCAAAGATCGTGGTAGGAGACACCTGCGTCATACCGTATTGCTCGCTATTGTGGTAAATATGGAGATTCAGGTCGTAGGTGTACTGAATGTCGCTGACCGCGTCCTTGATCTCATCATAGTGTGCGTCCAGGTGTGCCTTGAAGGCAGTCAGATCATTTTCTACTGTGGCACTCATGGCACCCATCATGGTTCCCAGCGAGTCATCCACATAGATCATGTTCTCGTCAAGAGAATCCACGTCTACCTCCGTGACCTGCGTCATGGCAGAAAGCATGGCGGTGTAGTCCGAGGTGGTCTTGCTGATGGTGAGAGGATAGGTGGACAGGGTGTCCTCCTGTACTTGATCGATAAAGAGCTGAATGCCGTTGGACAGAGATAGGATCAAGGCAATACCAATGATACCAATGCTTCCCGCAAAGGAGGTCAGAATGGTACGACCCTTCTTGGTCAGCAGGTTGTTTCTGGAGAGGGAAAGAGCAGTGAGGAAGGACATGGAGGTCTTCTTCTGTGCCTTCTTGTTTTTTTCCTTTTTTGGAGTTTCCTCAACGGGATCGGCTGGCTCGCCTTCAAAGGGGGCAGAGTCGTCTACAATGACACCGTCACGCAGACGGACGATTCTCGTGGAATATTCCTCTGCAAGCTCGGGGTTGTGGGTGACCATAATGACCAAACGGTCCTTGGCGACCTCCTTGAGCAGCTCCATGATCTGGACGCTGGTGGTGGTATCCAACGCACCCGTAGGCTCGTCAGCCAAAAGAATATCGGGGTTGTTTACCAGAGCGCGTGCGATGGCGACACGCTGCATCTGTCCGCCCGACATCTGACTCGGACGCTTTTGGAGCTGATCTCCGAGACCCACCTCCTCCAACGCTTTGATTGCGCGGGCACGGCGCTCCGATTTAGAAACGCCCGAAAGGGTCAGAGCAAGCTCCACATTGGAGAGTACACTCTGGTGGGGAATCAGATTATAGCTCTGGAACACAAAGCCGACCGAGTGATTTCGGTAAGTGTCCCAGTCTCTTGCCTTAAATTTTTTGGTGGATACGCCGTTAATAATCAGGTCTCCGCTGGTGTATTGGTCAAGTCCACCCACGATGTTCAAAAGAGTGGTTTTTCCACAACCCGAGGGACCTAAGATCGAAACAAATTCGTTTCGACGGAATTTGAGGCTGACACCGTTCAGGGCATGAACCTCATTGTCGCCAGTAACGTAGGTCTTGACGATTTGGTTTAATTCTAACATATGAATTCTCCTCTTGGTATCTACGTGCATGATCAATGTGCATCCGTAAAATACTACACCATATATTGTACCATGAATTTTTTAATATTTCTGATAAGAAACCGTAAATTTATGTGAACTTTTATCAGAAATGTGATGGAAAGGTGACGTTTCCTTTCTTTTCATCGCTTGGAGACACATTAACGATCCGTTTTTCTTCTTTTAGGTAGTCAATAGGGCGACACTGATTGTCGGCAACGATGAAATGGTCTATCAGATTGACGTGAATGGTAGCGAGCGCGTGAGAGATCTGTAAAGTGGACGCAAGGTCCTTGTCGGAGGGAAATAGCACCCCGTCCGGGTGGTTGTGGACCAATACGGCCGAGGACGCGTTGACCCGCGCGGCGGCGGTCAGAGCCTGGCGAGGAGAAAGGTGAACGAGATTCACGTCCCCGTCGCCTAACTCACAGATTTCCAAAAGCCTTCCTGTCGCGTTGAAAAAGAGGATCAGCGCCTTTTCGTAGTCGCATCCGATAAACAGAGCGCGCAAATATTCCATGAGACTTTCCCGATTAGTTAAGAGATCGCGGGTGTCCTGTCTTTGCAGGGAATAGCGAAAAATGCATTCCGAGATCAGTCGGATCAAAAAGGCGGAGGAGGGTCCGATTCCATCTACCTCCTGCAAAGCGTTCGCGTTGGCATCGAAAACACCTCGGAAGGAGCCGAAGCGTTCAATCAGACAATGGGCATATTCATTGGTATTGCTTCGGGGGATCGAGGAAAAGAGAACCATTTCAAGAATCTCGTGATCCTCTAAAGAATCTCCGTTCATGAACTTTTTTCGAATTCGTTCACGGTGACCGTCATGAATCATAGCAGTATTTCTCCATTTGTTAACGAAATATTCCTATTTATATTTTATCATGCTCTCCCTCGTTCGTCAACTGTAAACAACAGAAAATTAAATTTTTGGAAAATTTACTGTTTTTTGCGGGGTATGGAACGCAGAGTTTGGTTGAAACTAAGGACGAACGGAGAAACCCGTTTAAAGGAGGATTGGACATGATAATGGACAGAATTGCTCTGCTCCTTACCGTGATCGGTGCATTGAACTGGGGAAGCGTCGGACTTTTTCGGTTTGACCTGGTCGCATGGATTTTTGGGGGGCAGACCGCCCTCGGCGCCCGCATTGTATATACGATCATAGCACTGGCAGGAATTTGGTGTATTTCCTTGCTTTTCCGTGCCAGAGAGCGCTTCCATGCAATGGACGAGTAAGGCAGAATCATTGTGAACCGATATGCTCCGTGCAGACGACCCTTTCGGGTCGCTTGCACGGAGATTTTTTGCGAAGGTGCTTGATTGTTTTAGAAGCGTGTGATACACCTAACAGAAAAGACATTCCCAAATTTATTCAAATAAGGAGTACCTCATGCAAAAGATCGAGTGTAGAAAATACGAGGGTTCCGCCGACGGAGCGGTACGATTTTTGCTGGAGGAGCAGATCGGAGATCCCGTGCTTTGGAAACGTTTCGTTCAGCAGTTCCGTGATCAGATTGACGGTACCGACCGTGACTGGCGGGGAGAATACTGGGGCAAAACCATTTCACTTAGCCGGTGGTTATGACTGGTACACATGGATCGTCCGCATAGAATATGCCTTTGCAAAAAGGAGGAAAACTTTTCATCCAATCGGGGGAAAGAGACAAATTTCACGGGGGAGGGTGCGTATAATAGAAGCAAGAAAGGAGGGAGAGGATGGAGCAGACGGTTTATGTTGATTTATATTTTTTGATCAATTTCAGTATGGACTTTCTTTGCTTTTTCTTGACCTCAAGGATTCTTCAAGGACCCATCCGCTTTTGGCGCATGACGGCAGGAGCTGCCGCGGGAGGGGTTTATGCTGACCTTGCCCTGTTTTTGCCTCTCACGGGGGCAGCGGCACTGGGAGCGGATCTTCTTGCCTGTGCGGCGATCTGTCTGATTACATATGGAAGAAGAGGGGAGGGGCGGTCGTTTCCCGTCTATGTGTTGGTTTATACGGCGGTCTCCATGACCCTTGGCGGTTTCATGACGGCATTTTTTAACCTCATGAAAAAAAGCGATTGGCTCGGAAGTGAGAGCGGCATCGAGGGGGATGGAATTTCGGTATGGCTGTTTGCATTCTTGGCGTGCATCAGCGGTGTGATTACTCTGGCGGGCGGAAAATTCTTTACCAAACAGAGTAGCAGAAAACGCGCAAAGGTTGTCCTTTCCTATGGGGGCAAGAGTGTCCTTTTGGATGCCATGACCGACACGGGAAATTTACTGCGTGAGCCCATCGGAGGAAAACCCTGTCTTTTAGCGGATATGGAGGCACTGCGTTCCATCCTGCCCGAGGAGATTTTGTGTGCCGCAAAGGTGGGCGGCGTCACAGCCTTGGATCGTGTAACGGGAGAACATGCGAAGAATATTCGGATTGTGCCTGCCAAGACCGCATCGGGAGAGGGACTTTTGTTAGCACTCAGAATGGAGCGGATTGCGGTAAACGGCGGAAGCGGAGAGCGCGAGGTGGATGCCATGGTGGCTCTGGGTAACCTTGGCAAAAGCGCAGGAGGATATTCGGTTCTTCTTCCCGCGGAGCTTTTGACAGTATAAAATTTTGGAGGAAAATGATGAAAAAAGCAATAAGCAAGATAGGGGATCGGTTTCGCGGAATCTTGAACCAGGCGCGGGAAAAAATGAAGAGGATTGTCCCATGGATTCTTGAACGGTATGGGAAAATACGGGGATGGTGGCTCCTTCGACGAAACGGTGTGTACTACGTTAACGGCTCGGACGTACTTCCCGCGCCGCTGAGCCGTTCGGAGGAGGCACAGATTATTGAGAGACTCGGCAAGGATGAGGGGGCAAGAGCACTCCTCATTGAACACAATCTCCGATTGGTAGTCTATATTGCCAAGCGATTTGAAAATACGGGTGCGGGGCTTGAAGATTTGGTGTCCATCGGTACCATTGGACTGATCAAGGCAATCAATACCTTTCGGTCCGATAAAAATATCAAGCTGGCGACCTATGCCTCCCGCTGTATCGAAAATGAGATTCTTATGTTTATCCGCAAGCATTCGGGGACGAGAGCGGAGATATCCATCGACGAGCCCTTAAATACCGACTGGGACGGAAACGAGCTGCTCCTTTCCGATATTTTGGGGAGCGACGAGGATATGATCGCCAACGAGATCGAGCAAATGGAGGAGCGGCAGAGGATCCGCCGTGCAGTGGCGGGACTGGGGGAGCGCGAGAGGGAGATCATAGAGCTTCGCTACGGAATGAACGGTCAGCGGGAGCTGACCCAGAAGGAGGTTGCCGAACGCTTGGGCATCTCTCAATCCTATATTTCCCGCCTGGAAAAGAAGATTATTGCCCGCCTCAAGGAAGAGATTGAAGCCGAATTTTAAAAAACTAAAAAAATTTTCAAAAAGGTCTTGCAATTTGGATTGGTTTGTGATATAATTGCTTCGTTTGCAAACGATGTCAAAGAACATCGGAATATTAGAAACGAGGTAAGAATCATGAAATCCGGAATTCATCCCAATTACGAAGAGTGCGTCATCCGTTGCGCATGCGGCGAGACTGTAACGACCAAGTCCACCAAGGGCGGCGAGATCAGAGTTGAAATTTGCTCCAAATGCCATCCCTTCTTCACCGGCAAGCAGAAGTTTGTTGACGTGGGCGGACGTGTTGACAAGTTCAAGAAGAGACTTGAAGCTTCCGGTCGATAAGAACAGTCATAGATCGAGCAAAAGGCAGGATGATCCCTGCCTTTTCTGCTTTTTGTCATCAGATAAACAGAAAGGATGTTTTTAATGATGGAGCAAAACGAAAGAAAGAGAGACGACCGAGCTGTCCTTGTTGGGGTAGTCTATGGTTCCGAGACCCAGGATAGCGTGGAGAGAAGCCTTTGCGAGCTTGAGGGACTTCTTGACACCGCAGGGGGGGTGACAGTCGCCAAAATGATGCAAAATAAGGAGTCCCCCGATCCCCGTACCATGATCGGAAGCGGCAAGGCGGCAGAGCTTTGCGCCTTGTGCGAGGCAAACGACGTGACCTTGGTGGTCTTTGACTGCGAGCTTTCTCCCTCTCAGATCCGTAACTTAGAGGATATTTTGGGCAAGGAGGTCCGTGTGATCGACCGCTCCATGCTGATTCTGGATATTTTTGCCCTCCATGCTGTGACCGGGGAGGGAAAGCTGCAGGTCGAATTGGCGCAATTGAAATATACGGCTCCCCGACTCTCGGGACACGGAGCAGAGATGTCCCGTCTTGGCGGCGGAATCGGTACCCGTGGACCGGGCGAATCGAAGTTAGAGACCGACCGCAGACATATGATGCGTCGTGTGCAGGCGCTGGAACGGCAGATCGCCGAGATGGATAAAAACCGTAAGACCATGCGGGCTGCCCGTGATCGAAGCGGCATTCCCGAGGTGGCGATCGTGGGATATACCAACGCGGGAAAATCCACGCTGCTTAATCGTCTGACCGATGCGGGAATCCTTGCCGAGGATAAGCTGTTTGCCACCCTTGACCCCACTACAAGAAAGTTTATCCTACCCTCGGGAGAGCCCATTCTCCTGACGGATACGGTAGGATTTATCAATAAGCTTCCGCATCACTTAATCCGTGCTTTTCGCTCCACCCTGGAGGAGGCATGTCAGGCGGACGTACTTTTGGTGTTGACCGATGCCTCGGATGAGAATTTTCGCGAGCAGCTCCGCGTGACCGAGGAGCTCCTTTCCGAACTCGGCGCCGCGGACAAGCCCACACTCTATGTCTTTAACAAGTGCGACCTTGGCATGGCGGAAATCGCACGGGTGGGACGGGAAGCGCCCGATGATCATATGGTGTTTATCTCCGCGAAAACAGGGCAGGGCGTGGAGCAGATGATCGAGAAGCTGACGACGATTGTGTCCGAGGGTAAGCGCCGTGTAACCTACCGTATTCCCAATGCCGAGGGTGGAGCACTCAATACTCTTTACCGCTATGCGACAGTCGAATCGGTGGAGTACGGAGACGAATATATGACAGTGGTCGCTTTGGCGGACAGTCAGGCAAGAGGAATGCTTCGCCGCTTTGCTACCGATGACCCGAAACCCCAAGAGGATTGAAAATAATTCCCGCAAAAAACCAATTTGTTCCACAACATTCTCTTGACAAATTCTTTCTTTCTGTGTATAATAAAAATAGACAAAACACCAAGGAAAGAGAGGACTAAATATGGGCATTATTACAATCAGCCGCGAATTTGGAAGCGGCGGCAGAGAGCTTGGTAAGCGTTTGGCGGATGAGATGGGATATGAGTACTACGACAAGGAAATCGTAACCGCCATTGCTGAGCAGCACCGACTGGATGAGCATTATGTGTCCTATGCCTTGGAGGGAGGTTCCTTTCGGAATTTTCCCGTTCATTTCGGGCGAACCTTTTCCTATTCTCCGACACTGATGGCAACCGAGGCAAAGCTGTTTGCCGAGCAGAACCGTCTCATTAAGGAATTTGCCGCCAAGGGAAATTGCGTCATCGTGGGACGTGCCGCCGACGTGATCCTGCGCGAGCACAGACCTTTCAATATTTTTGTGTATGCTGATATGGCATCTAAGGTCTGCCGCTGTCAGGAGAGAGCGCCCGAGGACGAGCAGATGTCCGCCAAGCAGATGGAGCGCCAGATTAAGCGGATCGACGCTGATCGCAGACGCTATCATGGAATCATTTCGGATATCCCTTGGGGAGACCGTCGGGGATACCACCTCTGCATCAATACCACCGACAGAGACATCAAGACTCTCGTCCCGATCGTAGCGGATTACGTTCGTCTTTGGTTTGACGAGCGTGGAGAATAAGCATCCATCGAAAAGTGCACAAGTCCGTTAATAAAAACGGGCAATTGAAAAAGAGCCTCCTATGGTAAAATTAAAGTGCTACCGTAGGAGGTTTTGTTATGCGAAGAGTATCGTAACATGGAATTAGAAAGAAAATGAGGATAAGCGTAAAATGCATGATAATCTACCGACATAAAGAGAAGTATGTACTTCGAGTAATGCAGAAATACAATCTGCTTTCTGTGGTTCGTCGCAAGAAATACCGCAATTACGGTGGATGCTTGCACAAATACCCCAATTTGCTCAACAGAGAGTTTTACGCGGAGAGTCCCAATCAGAAGAGGGTAACAGATATTTCGTACATCAAGACAGGACAAGGCACGCCTCCTCATAGGTGCATATATGCGGTTCTATAATAACGAACGTATTCAATTCAAAACAAAACTGACACCACTCAAAAAGCGATGTCAGTTCGTTGTTTAAAATTTAATATTTTCTACCTTAGGCCCCTTCTTTGTGTTGTCCGTACAATTTGGGGCAGGTCAGAGAAACAGCACCTTTTTATTGTTTCATTGATTAGACGTCCTCATAATAAGGGTCGTCAGCACCGTCAAGCAAGTAATTGATACCATTGGCAATTGCGTATGCTTCCAGAGTAGAGCCCTCAGTGACGGTCATGGTTACGTTCATGTTCGAGCTAAACAAATAATCTCTGTCCGCGTTTTCGGGATCAGCAATCTTGTCAGGGTTGCCGAGAGCAATCAATTTCATCAGCTTTTCACAGTTCATGAACACACCGCTTCCAATGGTCTTGACCGACGTGGAAACAGTAAACTCGGTGAGTGCCTTGCAATTCATGAAGGCGCCGTCCGAAATGGTCTTAAGCGTAGTTGCGGGAAGGGAAACGGCAGTCAGAGCAGCGCAATCCTTGAATGCGTTTGCTTCAATGGTTACAAGTCCGCTCATTACCTTTTCATCATTGATCTCGACCTCACCCTCCTGTGCCGTGACGGCGGTCAAAGCGACGCATTTTTCGAACGCGTTGTTCTTGACAAGAGTAACTGATTTTGGGATCACGATGGAGGTCAGCTTTTCGCAACCGTAGAATGCGGCTTTCCCGATGTAAGTAATGGTTTCGGGCATTTCAATGGAAACCAAATTCTTGCAGGACTTGAATGCCTCGTCGGCAATACCCGTAATCTCACGGTCTAGCTTAGCAAGCTCTTCTGCGGAAATCTTAATATGCAAGGGGGATACACCGTCATGATTGATACCTGTGATCTCGTAAGTTCCTTCCTCATTCACGTCGTAGGTGATGAAGCAGGAAGCGGTATTTTCCGCGTTTGCTTTTAAGGTCATTTCTTCCTTTACGGCATTTTCCAAATCATTGTTATCAGTTTCTTCTTCCTCTCCGCACGCTGCAAAGCTAAGGACAAGCAGGGCGATAAGGATGATGGCAAGAAGCTTTTTCATGAGATACCTCCATGTATTCTAATTCCATATTATTATATCGCAGAAATTCACTGTTGTCAATAAGAAAAACCGTTTTTTGGGATTTTTTTTGGGAAGGGGTGTCAAAATCCAAGAAAGCATCAGCGTGCGCTTGACAGAACCATATGGATGGTTGTATAATATAGGAAGAAAAGAAGGGAGGTGGCATGGTGGGTACCGACATCAAAAAGCTGTACGGTGTAGGCGAAGCGAGAGCTCGTTCCTACGAAAAATTGGGAATCCGTACAGTAGAGGATCTTCTGGTTCACTATCCGAGAGGATATGAGGATCGAGGGAATATCCGTCTTTTGTGTGAGGCGGACGGAGAGGGGAAGAGCGCCCATCTTTTGACTGTTGCTACCGAACCGAAAAGCGCAAGGATCAAGGGGAGAATGTCCCTCTTGAAATTCCGTGCTTATGATGATAGCGGTGTTTGCGAGATTACTTTTTTTAATCAGGATTTTTTGCGAAACGTGTTTACCCTCGGAGCGACCTTCCGCTTCTACGGACGTGTCGAACGAAAAAATAATCGCTATGCCATGACCTCACCCGCCTATGAGCCATGGAGAGAGGATGCGGAACTCCCCCCGCTGGTGCCTGTATACCCGCTGACCGAGGGACTCTCTCAAAAGCAGTTGGCAAAGGATATGAAAGCGGCGCTGACTCTCCAATCGGTCAAGGGGGAGGAGGATATGTTGCCCTCCGAGCTTCGCCGCCGTCAAGGACTTTGCTTGCGTTCCTTTGCCCTTCGAAATATTCATGCCCCCGAGAGCTTTTCCGCCCTGGCGGCGGCAAAAAGAAGACTGATCTTTGAGGAGTTTTTTCTATTTTCTTTAGGATTGTCCGCAACCGCAAAGCAAAGAGAGATCACCGAGGCAGAGCCCTGTTCTTTGGGGGACTACCAAAGCCTTTGTCGCCGTTTGCCCTATGAGCTGACAGACGCGCAGAAGCGAGTCGCGGAAGAGATCCGAGCCGATATGGCAAAGGGACAGGCAATGAACCGCATTCTTATCGGGGATGTGGGAAGCGGAAAAACCGTCTGTGCCGCCATTGCCATGTGGATTGCCCTGCAAAATGGCAGACAGGCGGTACTGATGGCACCCACCGAGATCTTGGCACGCCAGCATTATGCCGATCTATGCGACATGTTTTTGCCCCTTGGCATTCAACCTGTCCTGCTGTGTGGGTCTATGAGCGCATCCGAAAAGAAAAGGATTCATAAAGGACTCTCTGCCCCCGATCCCGCTGAACGGATTTCCTTGGTGGTGGGAACCCAGGCACTGCTCTCCGAGGGTGTGGAATTTGCCGCCCCTGGGGTGGTTATTGCCGACGAACAACACCGATTTGGTGTGAATCAAAGAGCTACCTTGGCGGAAAAAAACCGTCATTCTCATATGTTGGTCATGAGCGCTACTCCCATTCCCCGAACGCTGGCGCTGTCTCTTTACGGAGATTTAGATGTATCGCTTTTGGATGAAATGCCTGCGGGCAGACAGAGAGTTGATACCTTCGTGGTGGATGAGAGCTACCGTGAGAGACTTCGTAAGTTTATATTGAAGCAGACAGAGGAAGGCGGACAGATCTATGTGGTCTGCCCCTCGATTGAGGAGAATGAGGAGGAAGAGACCGACCTTTCTCTTTCGGATATTGACGGGGAGGGACGTGTCCGCCGAAGCGCTCCCTTGAAATCCGCGGTGGGATATGCCGAGGAATTATCAAAGGCTTTGCCCACCCTGCGGGTGGCGGTGGTTCATGCAAAAATGAAGACCGCCGAAAAGGATGCGGTCATGCGGAATTTCTCCTCGGGAGAGATCGACGTGCTGGTGTCCACTACGGTCATTGAGGTGGGAGTCAACATACCCAATGCCTGTCTGATGATCGTGGAAAATGCCGACCGATTTGGTCTGTCTCAGCTTCATCAACTGCGAGGCAGAGTGGGGCGAGGCAAGCGAAAATCCTATTGTGTGTTGGTATCGGAGGCGGCAACGGGAGAAAACGATGCCCATACCCGTCTGTCGGTCATGAAAACATGCTATGACGGTTATTCCATTGCCGAGCATGACTTAGAGATGCGAGGACCGGGAGATTTTTTGCGGACGAACGGAGAGCAAGGCTTCCGCCAGAGCGGCGGGGTGCGCTTCCGCTTGGCAGAGCTGTGTGACGATACGGGGCTGATGAAGGAAGCCATGAGCGAGGCAAGACTCTTGATCGAAGCCGATCCCACTCTTGCGGAGCATCCGACCCTTGCGGAATGTGTCAGGACAATGTTTGCGGCAGAACAGGGAACCATCAATTAAAATCATTGAAAGCGCCCCACGGAGAGATGTTCGATGGGGCGCTTTGAGCTTTATTATATTGAATTTCCTGTGCATTTTTCTTACGTTTTGTGAGCAATATGACATTCAAATATATGGAGGATGTACCATCATCCATAGGGGAGGGACTTGATCCTTCCGCTGAAACAATTCATATGAGAAGCTAAGGAAGAATATAGGAATATACGGTATTCATTTGCTCGCTTTTATAACGAAAGACCTCTCCCGCGGGAGAGGTCTTTCGCGTTCTGGGAATGGGTTTGAATTATTCTTCAGTCTCATCATCCTTGGAGGATTTCTCTTCGGGCGTTTCGACATCTTCTGCCGTTTCATCCGTTTCCGATTCCTCGGGTTCCTCCAAGATTGTGGGGGCATCCTCTCGGAGTCTTGCTTCCTCTTCAGCCTCTTGACGCTTTCGTTCCGCAATGCGCTCGGCGCGGCGACGCTCCTCGTTTTCCTCGCGGCTTCTGCGCTTCTTGGCTTCGGTCATTTCCTCCAGCTCCTCAAAGGTGGGATTCCCATTCATGGCAGCGGCAAACTGCTCGCCGTCCATGATCTCGTTCTTCATGAGGAACTCGGCAACAAAGTGCATCTTTTCCATATTCTCGGACAGGATTTCCTTGGCACGGTCGTAAGCCTGACTGATGATGGCATGAATCTCGCCGTCGATCTTGGCGGCGGTCTCGTCGGAATAATCCTGGGAGCTTGTGAATTCCTTGCCGAGGAAGACCTCGCCTTGTCCTGTGCCGAAGGCACGGGGACCGAGCACACTGCTCATGCCCAGGCGGGTGACCATTTTCTTGGCAAGGTCGGTGGCGCGCTCGATGTCGTTGGAAGCGCCGCCCGATACGTCACCAAAGACCAGCTCCTCGGCAGCGCGTCCGCCGAGCAACATGGCGATCTGCTCCTTGAGCTCGCTCTTGTAGACGCTGTATTTGTCCTCGGTAGGAGGATTGAGGGTATATCCAAGTGCCTTTCCGCTGGGAATAATGGAAATCTGCTGAACTGGGTCCAGATGGGGCAGGATATGAGCGATGATGGCATGACCCGCCTCGTGGACAGCAGTCTTACGAAGCTCTTCCTCCTTGCGGACACGGGTCTTCTTCTTGGGACCCGCAATGACCTTGATGAAGGCATCTTCGATGTCCTCCATCCCCACAAGGGTCTTTCCTCGACGGGCAGCCAAAAGCGAAGCTTCGTTCAAAAGGTTGGCAAGATCCGCACCCGTAAATCCCGCGGTGGTCTTTGCGACCTGGGCAAGGTCAACCGAGTCCTCCAAGGGTTTATTCTTGGCATGGACCTTGAGGATCTCCTCACGGCCCTTGATGTCGGGATAGTTGACAGTGACCTGGCGGTCAAAGCGTCCGGGACGAAGCAGTGCGGGGTCGAGAATGTCGGGACGGTTGGTTGCGGCAATCACAATGATTCCCTCGTGTGAACCGAATCCGTCCATTTCCACAAGCAGCTGGTTGAGCGTCTGCTCACGCTCATCGTGTCCGCCGCCGAGTCCCGCGCCTCTGTGACGTCCTACCGCATCGATCTCGTCGATAAAGATGATAGAAGCGGGATGTTTTCTCGCGTTTTCAAAAAGGTCACGAACGCGCGAAGCGCCCACGCCTACGTACATTTCCACGAAATCCGAGCCAGAGATCGAGAAGAAGGGAACCCCCGCTTCTCCCGCAACCGCCTTGGCAAGGAGAGTCTTACCCGTACCGGGAGGGCCCACAAGCAGAACACCGTGGGGGATTTTTGCGCCGAGTCTGGAGAACTTCTGAGGTGCTTTGAGGAACTCTACCACCTCTTCCAGCTCTTCCTTCTCCTCGTCCGCTCCCGCTACGTCGCGGAAGAGGACCTTATCCTTTGCCGCGTCGGCAGTCTTGACACGGGCTTTTCCAAAGTTCATCATCTTTCCCGCGGCACCCTTGCCGCCCGAAGCCTGTCTGGTAATTACGACAAAGAGGATGATGAAGATCACGATGACAATAATATAAGGAAGGAAAGCGAGCCACAGGGGCGTTTCCTTTTCGGGCTGAATGTCGAAGGACTCCAGGTTTCCGTTGGCGGGCAGATTTTCACTTCCCGCATAATAGCGGCTACAGTCCTCCACAAAGAGCCCAAGGCTCTGGAGCTGATATCCCACGGTTTTGATCTTAGTGGCATCGGGAATAACTACCCCCGCGGCATCCTTTTCGGTGTATACGGTCAGCTCGATATAGTTGGAATCACTGATCACGAAGCTCTTGACGGCATCGTCCTCGAAATAATCCAATACGTCGCTGTATTGAACGGCTTCGGTCGGCTCCTGGCGGAACATAAAGGACAGTGCCATGATGATCGCCATGATCAGCACAAAATAGAAGATAATAATTTTCAGGTTGCTTTTTTTCATCAGGTTCCTCCGCGTAAGAATGGACGGTCGGGTTATGCGTCCGTTATTTTAAACTGATCCGAACCCACAGCGCCTTTTCCGTATCGGCGGACGCTGCCGTTCCGTCTCTGACCCCCAGCATGGGAACGGCAACGACACCGCTGTCGTCACAAAGGACGGGCAGCCGAGGACGAAGCTCCCGAGGGATCTTTTTGTCGCAAAACATTTTTTTGATGCTTTTGCTCATACCGCCAAGACGGATGCGATCTCCTTCTTCTCGGTTTCGGGCAAAAAGCACACCATTTATTGTAGCAGAATCTAAGGACAATAGTATTGAATTTTTGTAAATATTTATGGTTTTTTGTGAAGAACTTATGACAATTTCGGTGTTTGTTTGTGAAATCGTCTGTGCTCCGTCACGAAGCTCCCGTCGATAGGGTGAGAAAACGGGCAGCTCTTTTTTCTTTTGGAAGAAGAATTTTCCGTTCTCAATGACTCCCTCCATTTGCCCGGGAAGCGAGACTTTGGAGTGGGGAAGTGCCCGTCTGCAAAGGGATCGGATTGCCTCTATGTGACAATGCTCCAGGTCAACCCCCGCTGACGCATCGGTGAACAGCGCGATTAGCGCACGATTGACAATGGCATCGGGGGAAGAATTGATCTCTTTGATGTCAAGAGCGCCACTCGAAAGGGACTGCTCCAAGAATCGATCGCCCATGCTTCTCAGATAGAGTGAATCGGCGCGCAGATTGTCTGCCATGCGAGAGGCATTCTCCACGGCGTTCTCTTGTATCGAAAGCAGAGCGGGAATCACCTCGGAGCGGATGCGATTGCGGGTATAAGAGGCATCGGTATTGGTGCTGTCGGTGACAAAGGAAAGGTGATTGCTCTCGCAATAGGAGAGAAGCTCCTTTCGAGTAACGCCCAAGAGAGGGCGGACCAGCATGCCGTGCTTACAAGGGCGAAAAAGGGGAATGCCGCACATTCCTTGGAGCCCTGTTCCTCGGATGAGATGAAAGAGCATTGTTTCCAAATTGTCGTCCGCATGATGGGCGGTGACCAGAAGAGGAATGTTCTCCTGTTCCATGATACGGTCAAAGAAGGCGTAGCGTGCCTCCCTTGCCATCAGCTCCACGCTTTTCCCACGGGCTTTTGCAAGGGCGGGAACGTCAATGCGGCAAGAAAAGAAGGAAACACCCAGCGCTTTGGCGGCATCACGGCAAAATTCTTCATCACGGTCGGCTTCCTCTCCCCGGATGCCGTGATTAACGTGGGCGGCGATGATCCTCGCGCCCGTGCGTTTGGCTTCCAAGGAAAGCATATGCAAAAGGGAATGGGAATCGGCGCCTCCCGAAAAGCCCACAAGAATGGCGGTATCCTCGGGAAGTCCCGTCAAAGCCGCGGGAGAGCGATAGCCCCTCGGCAGAAGTGCGTGAGGTGACATACTATCTGCTCCTTACGGCTCGGCGACGTCGGTGGCGATGGAGCGGAACTTGGTGTACCGTCCGATCCAGCCTACCTTCACGTTTCCTGTGGAGCCATGACGGTTCTTGGCAATGATGACCTCGGCGATGTTGCCCTCCTCATCGTTTGCCTCGCTGTCATAGTATTCGCTTCGATAGAGGAAAATAACCGTATCCGCATCCTGCTCAATGGATCCCGATTCACGGAGGTCTGACAGCATGGGACGCTTGTCGGTACGCTGCTCGGGTCCTCTGGAAAGCTGAGAGCAGCAGATAATGGGAACGTTGAGCTCCTTTGCCATCAGCTTCAAATTTCTCGAAATATCGGCGACCTCGTTGACTCGGCTTTCGATACGGCGGTCGCTCTGCATCAGCTGCAGATAGTCGATGACCACAAGTCCGAGATTCTGTACACGGCGAAGCTTGCTTTTCATGCCCGTGACCGTAATGCCGGCGGTGTCGTCGATGAGCATATTACAACCCGCAAGACGAGTTGTGGCGTTGGCAATGTCCTCCCATTGCTTTCCGTCAAGCTTTCCTGTACGGAGGGCATAGCTGTCTACCATCGCCTCGCTGGAGATCACACGGGTGACCAGCTGCTCGGCAGACATTTCAAGAGAGAAAATGCACACGGTTTTTCCGGTTTGAAGCGCTACGTTCGTTCCAATATTTAAACAGAAGGATGTTTTTCCCATACCGGGGCGGGCGCCCACCAGAATCAAGTCGGAATTTCCCATACCCGCAAGGACGGTGTCGATGCCCGAAAATCCGGTCTTCGTGCCCTGAGCGGAATCGCCCTCTGTTGCCATGGTATGCAAATTATTGTATACGTTTCCGATGACCTCTCGGATGTGACGAAAGCTCTTGGTGTCCCGTCCTTGGGCAATGTCGAAGATCAGGGATTCGGCATAGTTTACAAGCTCCTCGGTGGAGCCTTCCTCACTGTATGCCTTGTCGGAAATATCCGAGCAGACACCGATCAGGGAGCGGAGTACACTTTTATTTTTGACGATGTTCGCGTAGTCCTTGACGTTCAGCGCGTTGGATACCGAGCGGTAGAGAGAACGGATGTAGTCCTCACCACCCGATTTGTCATAAAGACCCTTGGTGACCAGCATATCCACAAGCGTTACCACGTCAATTTCCTTGTTGATAAGGAAGAGCTCGTGCATGGCGGTATAGATCTGGGCATGCTCCGAGAGATAAAAATCTTCCGCGTTGATGATCTCGGCAACCTCGTTGAGGGCCTCGGGATCAAACAGGATCGAACCGAGGAGAGATTGCTCCGCGATCAGCGAAAAGGGAAGCTTCCTGGAAAAATCCTCGTTCATGATTTATTCCTTTCCGACAACCTCGACGGTAATGGTTCCGACTACGTCGGAGAAAAGACGGACCTCGGCAGAGAAGCGCCCGAAGGATTTGATGGGGGTGGCGAGGGTGATTTTTCTCTTATCAACCTCAATTCCAAAATCCTTTTTCAATGCCTCGGCGATTTCCTTAGAGGTGACAGAGCCGTACAGACGCTTGTCGGGACCTGCGGCGTAAACAAATTTTACCACAAGGGTCTCCAGCTTCTTCTTGATCTCCTCCGCGTTCTTTTTTTCCACATCCAGCTTGTGCTGCTTGGAGGCTTCCTTGTTTTTGATATTATTCAGCGCGGAAGCGTCGGCAGGGATCGCCAGCTTCTTGGGAAAGAGAAAATTTCTTGCGTAGCCGTCGGAAACATCTACGACCTGATCCTTCTTCCCCTGACCTTTTACGTCTGCGGTTAAAATGACTCTCATGTTTTGTTCTCCTTAAACTCTATGTGTTGTAATTGTTTGTCAATTTTTGGCTTTCATATCTTCTAAATATTGATCGATGGCATTTCGCAGATTCTTCCCGGCATCCTCAAGACTCAGCTCCCGAAGAGCGGCTCCCGCCATGTCAAAGTGTCCGCCGCCGCCCAGCTTTTCAAGAATGAGCTGCACATTGACCGTGCCGTTGGAGCGGGCAGAGATGTGGACCGTCTCTCCCACCATGATCAGCGCAAACGCGGCGTTGACCTGACGAACGGTGAGCAGTCGGTCGGCAGCCTTTGCCGCCGCCACTCGATCACCCGCGGAGCCACAGCCAATCAATGCGGTGATGGCAAACTGCTCACGGTAGATCTGTGCCTCGGAGCCGAACTGCGCCTCGGACAAGTAGTCCTCAAAGTTCTGCTCGAAGAAGGTGCGGACGTATTCCGTGTTTGCTCCCGCATTGCGTAGATAGAGCGCCGCCGAGAAGGTTCTGGTGCCTACGTTTCTGGTGAAGTTTTTGGTATCTACCATAATGCCTGCCATCATTACGTTTGCTTCATCGGAGCGAAGGGCTCCGTCGGGCAGAATATCCTCAAGGATCTCACTGACCAGCTCGCAGGCAGAGGAGGCGGTATGATCGATATAGCTCAGCTTTGGCTCATGCTCAAATTGCTGCTTGATGTGGTGGTCGATGATTGCCGTCTTAAAGGAATTCTTGGCGAGCTCGGGGGATTCCAGAATCGAGAGATTGTTGGCATCGGCAATGATCAAAAGAGTTCCGTAGGAGGAGAGCGCCATGCCCTCTACTCCGTCAATAAACAAATTTTTATAATCGGCAAGCTCACAAAGACGTGACGTGCAAGCACGGAAGTTTTCCGATGCGGTGTCTACCACCACCTTGGCGGGAACACCGAGATGGGCAGAAAGAACCGAAAGTCCCACGCACGCTCCGATCGAGTCGAAGTCGGGATTGCTGTGCCCCATGATCAAAACGTTGGGAGAGGATTTGATCAAGGCGCAAAGCTGGTCTGTCACCACACGGGAGTCGGTCTTGCTCTTTTTCTGAGGACTCTTGGTACGTCCACCGAAGAAATAGGTTCCTGTGTCGTTTTTCAGAGCGACCTGGTCGCCTCCTCGCAGAAGTGCCATGTCAAGGGCACTGAGCGCATCCTTTTCCCGCTCCGCCAGGGTTTTGCCCAGTACGGAAATGCCCATCGAAACGGTAATAGGGGTGTTGCTCTCTCCGAGACGAATGTTTCGAATACGGTCGAGAACGTCGAAGCGGGTCTTGATACACTTTGCCATTTCCTCACGGGAAAAGAACATAACGTATTTGTTTCGGTCGTATTCCAGGATCATTGCCCCCATGGAGGATGCCCAAGCACGGAGGATGGCCTCCGTGTCGCGGGTCTCTACCTGATAGCTGACCTTTACGTACTGCGCCAATTCGTCCAAATTGTCCAGTACGATATACGCAACGGCGCAGGTGTTATTGTGGTAAAGGGTATGGAGAGCGGATAGCTCGGTCACGTCGTGAAATGCCAACAAATAGAAGAGCTTGCCGCCCGATGGAAGGGGAATACATTCAGGGACAAACTTTTTCTCCCCGACGGAAACCGTATTCTGCTTCAAAAGAGAGCGGGAATTTTCCTCATTCTCCTCTTCCTCCTCGTCCTTGATCAGAGAGGGAAGGTCGGAGGGGGTGAGCTCGCAAAGATCCGAGAGGGGCGTGCCGTAGATCGTTTCCCCAAAATCCTTGAGCTGCCGCAGAGCTTCGTTTGCCGTGACGACGGTACCGTCCTCGGTTAGGACCGCATAGGGGAAATCTACCGAATCACGAAACGCGCGGATGACGGTATCTCTCTGCTCCTCAAAGGCTTCCGCTTCCATGCGGCAGCGCTTCAGGCGGCGGTGAAACAGAAAATAGACGGTCAGGGCTACTGCCGCGTAGATCAAGATCAAAATGATGCCCGCTACCGCCACCGGAACGAGGGTATAGGTACAGAGGGCGACGAGAATCGCCAGAGCCAGAATGGCAAACAGAATATACAGCATGGAGGGAAGTTCCTCCAACTGACGGAAAAGATCGTGCTTTTTATTGGTCATGGTCGTTCATCCTTTCATAAGGGTTTAAGACTCAGGATTTCTTCTGACGGAGTTTTTTGCGGATTTTTGCTACAAGAATCAAAATCGCACCGATTACGGCACCGATAGGGAGCAGTGCCGAGGAAAACTGGAAGAATAAGAAGGGAATGGCAAGGTACAGAAGGATTCCGAAGCAGGAGGGGGATTTGGCAAGCAGAAAAGCGTTCAGCACCATCCAAAGGGTGATCAGCATACCGGGAATGAGAATCAGGTACAGGTTTTCGCATGCCGCGACAGCCATTGCCGAATCGGGACTGTTCATCACAAGAGAAAGAAGGAGGGACACAAGGAAAACAACGGCTGAGACGGCGCTCATGTCGAAGATTGCCACGGGAGCGAGGGGTTCTTTTGGGACCTTACCCGAGAGTAGGATCCGAACCATAGAGGAATGCGTAACCAAAGCAATTCCGTTGCAAAGCAGGATGAGGATGGCGGGGAGATGGTTGATT
>JAZSIF010000057.1:0-12018 GCA_045533675.1 Eubacteriales bacterium
TCCATTTGTACTGTTGGACGCTCGGAGCAATATTCAACCTTTGATAGCATTCGGGGCTCCTCTTCAATTTCGAACTCAATGCAGACCCCTTTATGATCTTGCCCATAGTATGACCACATTAAAATCGAGTCATAAACAGCAGAAAGGCATGCAACATAAAGACTATCGCGTTGGTTGGCCATTTGGTGTATAGTATCCCATTCTTGTTGTTCAATTGCAGATTGTACATAAGCGAGCTTTTCTTTTTCTTGTAACTGCTCGGGAGATACTTTACCCAATCGCTCACAAAGCCTAAAAAGCTTATCGAATTTCTCGAATGTAAATATAGGGGAATAGGCTGTAGGTTTATGCTTTGCGAGTTTTCTTGCTATTCGATATTCCCATAGAACAAAGGAAATCAAAGCTTTTTGTAACGGTTTATTAATTTTATCTTTTATATCCTGCAAAGACTCGAATATTGTTTGATCTATGGCATAACCATTCAAAATTTCAATAGCTTTCCGCATATCATCTTCGGTGGATACAGGAACGCAGTCGAAGGGATCATTGAAATCTTGCGGTTTTGATAATGCTATTTGGGAAGATGTTATAATTTCCTTTCCAATATCAAAGCGAGTGTATTTATAAAGTTTCATAAATTACTCAGCAGCCTTTCCGCTCTTGATCCACTCGTCTACCTCGCTGGGTTTATATTTCCAGCCGCGGCCGACCTTGTGGGCAGGCATGCCTTTTTCGTTTATCCAAGTAAGCAGGGTATCACGTGTTACGCCGAGGTAGGCGCACATCTCTTTGGTGGAATACCAACGTTCAGGGATCTGATTCGTTTCTTGCATTTTTATGACTCTCCTGATAGATATAATAATACATTTTCATTATATCACAAAATCTGACAAAAATCAAGCGTTATTGCCGAATAGTGCGGAAAAGAGAATAAATTTAAAATTGGATTTTTATTAGCAAAAGTGATTGTGGTAGATTTCTTACCCCGATTCTATAAATAGCCACTTGAAGATTTCTATTTTTTATGCTATAATAACCTCAGAAAGAAAAATCTTGTGGACACAACCTTGGCGGAAAAGTGGCGACACAAACTACACAAACGAGGGGGCAAATCTAACGCAAAATCTAAAAATTTTTAGACAAATTTTTAGATGCGGGTATCCCTTATGGCACAAGGCTTTTTGGGGGTTCTAATATAAAAAGAGCCGAAACCCCTTGATTTTATTAGGGTTTCAGCGTACTTTTTCTTCCGTTATCTTCTCTTAATTTCGAGCAAAATAACTTGTGCCCATAGTCCTTGAAAACCGTTTGGGGGAAACCCCACGGGGGTTCGAATCCCTCTGCCTCCGCCAAAGGAGTGGGTTGATATCAGCCTGCTCCTTTTTGTGTCGAATCATTGGAGCGTGATTTGAAAGGAAGATTTTGAAAAGCCATTGACAAACCAAAGGATTTGTGCTACAATAACAATGAATAGAAATGTTCCAAACGATCTATATTACGAAAATATGGAGGTTTTTGCAGTGAAAGCGAAGAAAAAGACAGGCAAGAAATTTGCCTGTGCGATCCTTTCCCTTGTGCTTTGCATTGGTTCCATGACCATTGGAGCGGGTGCTACAGCCATCGGTGACTACAACAATGCGGCGGAACGGGATGAGTTGCCCTTCTATGAGTTTGACTACAGTCTATGTCCTCACGAGAAGCTTTCGGACGATGTTGTGATTGAAAGATATCCTGACGGAGACACCCCTGGTTTGTGTGTGCGCAAGTGTGCGCGCTGTGGTGTTTCTGTGGACCCGCAGGAGATTCCTGCCCTGAAGATCAGAACGGCATCCCTTGTGTTGAACGACAGTCTTGCAATCAACTACAAGGTGCGCAAGGAGGACCTTATAGCGGGGGGCTTCTATGCGAATCCTTATATTGTCTTTTCGTTCCTGGGCGAGACGATCACCGTGAGAAACTATACCGAAGTGGATGGCTATTACGTGTTCGTTTACGACAACATTTCGCCCCATGTAATGAATGAGACCATTACGTCCACGCTTTATGCTACCTGCCTCGATCAAGTATGCGCGGGTAAAACGCAGGAATACAGTGTGGCGACCTATTGCTACAATAAGTTGGAACAAGAAGCTGACAACGTGGAGCTGAGAACCCTTTTGGTCGATCTGTTGAACTACGGCACGGCGGCGCAGAACTACACGGGTCGAAACACCTCGAATCTGGCAAGCGCGCAACTCACCGATGCTCAAAAGGCATGGGGAACGGCAACCGACCGAGCACTGACTACGGTTCAGGACACAGAGTATATTTTAAATGATGGCGCAGCCGTCAACTGGAAGGGCGCCGGACTTTCTTTGCAAAATTCCGTGGCACTGCGTCTTAAGATCGATGCTGCGAACGTAGAGGGGCTTTATGCCAAGGTGGTCAACGCCAACGGTGAATATACCATTCCTTCCTCGCGGTTTGTGAAGACCGAGGGGGGATATTATGTGTATGTTGACCGTCTGTCCGTTGCGAATATCAGCAATGCAAGCTATATTACAATTTATGACGAAAATGGCCCGATCAGCAACACGCTCTGTTACAGCGCGGAATCCTACGCGTATTCTATGAAGTCCAAAACAGACAGCAGCCAGTTGTTGATTGACTTGATCAATGCGATGATTCGCTATGGCGATTCTGCCAAGGCGTACGTCACGCCCGACGGAGAGCAGCCCGATCTGCCCGATGAGAGCTGGACGAAGCTGTATTGATGGTGTGAGTTTTAGAAGGAGGTGAGTGGAGATGGAGAAAGAAATTTACGAAAAACCCATTGCAGAGCTTGTTAAGATTGAAACGAGGGATATTTGTTCGAACAGTTCAATTGAGCTTCCCGACGATGATTTTGGCGACGACTAACATATAAAAAGAACCGTAAAGCACGTGCTTTGCGGTTCTTTTTTTGCGGTAAGCAAAGGAAATAAAGGAAAACATGGGGAGAGTGGAAGAGAAAGGACCTTCCATAAAAGGATAAAAACGGGGGAATGAGAGGCAAGATCATCCCTTGCTTCCTTTCAGTGGAACAGCTGCCTTTATTTGAGGGTTGCCTTTTGTGATGGTTGTGTGTATAATGGGACACATGAGCCAACCGAGGAAGTCCTAACCATCGGAGCTCAAATTTACAGAAAGGAGGATACGCTTTGAAAAGGATGAAACAAAGAAAAGGAAGTGTTCGAATTCTCGCATTTGTCCTATGCTTGGGGATGGCGATCGGGTCATTCGGCATACTGGCGGGTGCAGAAAGTATCCCGTTCCCCGACGGCGCCGCCTCCGTACATATTCAAATGGACGGAAAAACGGTGATGGAGGGAGAAGCGGCAATCATTGATTCGGTTACATATGTTCCCCTTCGAAAATTTGCGGAGCTGGCAGGAGCCGATTCCATCACCTGGAACGCGAAGACCTCTACGGCGACCGTGAAAAAGGGAAGTGTGGAGATTCAGGTTACCGACGGACATTATTACATCGTTGCTTCGGGACGTTACTTTTATACGGTAGCGCCTGTTCGTAACATCGGGGACCGTTTGTACGTTCCCGTGCGTCCTTTGGCAAAAGGCTTTTCCATGGAGCTGTCCTGGGATGGGGCAAATCGCATGGTCGTGTTGAAAAGTACGGGTAAGACCCTGATTCCCGCATCCAAGTACTACGTGCAGGATGATCTGTACTGGCTGTCCCGTATCATTTCGGCGGAGTCTGCCGGCGAGAGCCTTTATGGGCAGATCGCCGTGGGAAATGTGGTTCTGAACCGTGTGCGCCACAGGCAGTACCCGAACACAGTTTATGGTGTGATTTTTGATCGGGTTGGTGGGCTCCAGTTCACCCCCGTCGCTTTGGGAACCATTTACAAGACCCCCTCGGAAAAGTCGGTGATCGCCGCAAAGATCTGCCTTGAGGGCTATTCCATCTCGGATGATATTTTGTTCTTTATGAACCCGAGAATTGCCACCAGTAACTGGATTTCCAAGAATCGCCCTTTTGCTTTTCGAATCGGCAATCACGACTTCTATCGGTAAGAGATCATTGATTGTGTTTTCTCTAAGGAGGAAATCTGTCGGTGTCACAAAAGACACCGACAGATTTCTTTTCATTTTTTATAAAAAGTATTGCATTTTCATATAGATATATGGTATAATCATGACAGAAAGAGAAAAAGGAGAGACTCTATGAGAGGAATCTATCGAAACGGTGGATGGCAACGTTTTTCTGCCAAGGAAAAATATTGTTGCTTGCTTGCGCTCTCTGGCGAGGGAGCGGTGGGCAAAAAAGCACTGTCCGCGGGGGAGGGCACGCTGCTCGATCCTTCGCAATGGGGCGAGGACGAAATCACTTTGCCCAGAGAATATCTGAAATTGGAATTTTCGGAGCGAGAGGTGCTTCGTATTTTTGGTGCTCATGGAATCCGTGCGGACGGAGAACGGTTTGCTTTGGAGGACCTCTTTGAACTTCGCCGTGTAGCTGATGGATTTTTCAGCGCGGAGATAGAGGTAAATGATCCTCGCAGACGGGGAGCGCTTTGTGAGCTGATCCTTTCCTATGTAAAGGGGGGGCGGAGTGAACAAGCCGAGGATTCCGCGGCTATGGGATACGTCCGCTATGCCGAGGAATATATTCGGGGAAATCTTTCTAAAAGCGTTCAGGTGGATGCCATTGCTGAGGAGCTGGGGATCACCCGTGGATATCTGAGAAACGTTTTTTTTGCGGTTCACGGAATGTCACCCAGAGAATATCTCACCGAAGTAAGGCTTCAAAGAGCGGAGGAGCTTCTTCTTGAGGGCGAGCGTTCGGTAACGTCCGTGGCGGCAGAGGTTGGTTATGACGATGTGCTCCAATTTTCCAGAATCTTCAAAAAGCATACGGGCGCATCTCCCTCTCAGTATCGAAAGGATCGCGGTATTATGGCAGAAAGGGGTCATCTTAAGTCCTCGGAGAGACGATCCGCAAAAGAAGAGCCTGTTGAGGAACCGAAACGTGAGGAGCGGAGACGGAAAGCGAAGGACCCTGTTTGGCTTTTCTGATTGGAAAGGAGACGAAGAATGCGATTGATCGCAAATATTATATGGATTGTAACGGGTGGCTGGCTTACAGCATTGATGTGGCTTGTCTTCGGATTCGTGTGCTGTGTTACGATCATTGGAATTCCTTTTGGATTGCAGTGTTTTAAATTTACGAAGCTATCCCTTGCCCCCTTTGGGAGACACGTGGAGATCCATCCTCTCCGTCACCCCATCGCCAATACTCTTTGGGCGGTGTTTCTGGGGTGGGAAATGGCGGCGGCATATTTTGCCGCAGGAGTAGCGGCTTGTGTGACCATTGTGGGAATTCCCGCAGGAATTGTGTCATTTAAAACAATGAAGCTTGCCTTTTTGCCCTTTGGCGCCAAGGTGAGAAGAAAAAAGAAATAAAAGGGAAGCCCTTGTTGCCAACGCGCGACAAGGGCTTTTTGACATTGTAACTGTACATGTAGAGTGAGGCTTGTACCCACCGAAAAGCAACTCCCCCGCACTGCGGGGGAGTGATCATATGTTTAAATTTCTTTACCGCTCCAGCAATAGGTGCAAAGCCGTTCCTCGGGCAGTCCGATGGCTTCGATCATATCATCCAAGCGCAGGTAACGTAGGGAGGTGAAGTGAAGCTCCTCACAGATCATATCCAGCATCTGTTGATACTTCTCTCCGTTGGGGTCTACGTACTCCTTGAGGGTCTTTCGGTCAGGGGCTTTTCCCTCCAGCTTAGCGATGACGCGGCGGGTAATGAGCTCCATTTCTGAGGAGGAGCGGGAAAAGCTCAAATATTTACAGCCGAAGAGAAGGGGGGGGCATCCCACGCGGATGTGCACCTCTTTGGCTCCGTTTTCATAGAGGAATTCGGTGGTCTCGCCCAATTGCGTTCCGCGAACGATAGAGTCGTCAATGAGTAAGAGACTCTTTCCGTTGATAAGCTCGTGAATGGGGATTAGCTTCATTTTGGCGATCAGATGACGCTTCTCGTTGGTGGGAGGCATAAAGGAACGAGGCCAGGTGGGGGTGTATTTTACAAAAGGACGACCGTATGGAATCCCCGATGCGTTGGCATATCCCACGGCATGGGCGATCCCCGAATCGGGAATGCCCGCAACCAGGTCAGGGGTCTCATGGTCTCTACTTGCCAAAAGCTTGCCACAGTTGTAACGAACGTTTTCTACACTTTTTCCCTCATAAGAGGAGGAGGGGTAGCCGTAATACATCCAAAGGAAGGAGCATATTTTCATGGTTTTTGCGGGATCGACCAAGGTCTTGACGGAGTCGGGGGTAATGGCGACGATCTCGCCGGGACCCAACTCACGCTCGTGACGGTATCCGAGGTTCAAAAATGAAAAGCTTTCAAAGCCTGCGCAAAAGCCCTCAGGCTTTTTGCCGAGCACGATGGGGGTTCTTCCTTTCGGGTCTCTGGCGGCAATGATCGCTTTTTTGGTTAGCACCAGCATGCTGACCGAGCCGTCGATGATTTCCTGCGCATAGCGAATGCCATCGATCAGGTTGTCCTTTTGATTGATAAGGGCAGCCACCAGCTCGGTAGGGTTGATCTCCCCGTTGCTGAGCTCAAAAAAGTGGCTGTTTCCTACAATGGTTTCGGAAAGGATTTCATCTATGTTGTTGATCTTTCCGACGGTTGTGACCGCAATGGTTCCGTGATGGGAGCGGATCAAAATGGGTTGGGGCTCAAAATCGGAGATACAACCGATTCCCAAAACTCCCTTCATGGAGGTTATTTCGGAGCTGAACTTGGTTCGGAAGGGGGCGTTTTCGATGTTATGGATCGCCTTTTCGAAGCCTCTCTCGGGATGATACACCGCTAACCCCGCACGGCGGGTCCCTAAATGAGAATGATAGTCTACACCGAAAAAGAGATCAAAAACACAATCCTCACGGGATGCCACACCAAAAAATCCGCCCATAGAGAAATACCTCGCAAAAAATAGAGTCCGCAAGAGAATTCGACACTTGCAGACTCTATTATAACATAATTTTTTTCAGAAGAAAAGACTTTCGATCAAAAAAACTGTAAACTTTTTATTTCATTTCTTCTTTTCCTGCTTCGCGGATCAAGCCGAAGAGCTCGGTGAAGATGGCATCGCGATCAATTTTGAACACGTAGTGGGGAGGATGTTTGTTTTCGTTCTTTACGTAGAGGAAATCATCTCGAAGATCAGGGGCGGTTTCCATGCGGGATTTGGCGAAGCGGCAGTTTCCACGGTCGCGAAGCGCGGCGACGGCGGCGACATCCCAGATCACACGGCTCCATGCCCTTCCGGCGGCTGTTTTTCGGCAATTTCCACCGTGTGGTTATAGAGATAGTCTGCAAGGGCGTTATGTCCTTTGAGCCAGTTGCGCGGCTCGGACTCGGTGGTTCGTAGCTCGCTGGCAACCCCTTCACAGGGAATGAGGGTCAGGTAAATGCCGCTGTTAAAAAGGACTCTGGCGGCGGGAATATCTTGCCGCATATTGAATTCTCCCGTGTGGGAGTAATGGAGGCTGTGGCCTCCGAGCCAGGTGATGACCGTGTTGTTGACCATTGCGTCACGGTCCATAAGGATGGCGGAGACAACGTTGGTGATTGCGCCGATGGCAATGATATAAAGAGGAAAGTCAGGAGAGTGCTTGCGCGCCTCCTCTACCAGATAGCGTGCGGCATCCGATTCCACGGGGGTCTTTTGGTCAGGGAGATATTGGGTAGATCCTTTATATACCTTCTTCTTCAAGTCGGGTTTTCCCATCAGGTCGAGAATGCGAAGAATCTCGTCATAGCTTTTATTCATCCCGTCCTCGGGGGAAGAACTGAGAGAATTAAAAAAAGGGGCAGCGGTAAATCCGATGGTATAGAACTGATTCTTCAAAAGCCAAAGATAGGCAATGGCATACTGATCATCTACCTCGTTATATGCATCGGTGTCGAGAACCACGTCCACCATGCTCAACGCGCTGGGGATTCTCGTGGCGCGGTACATTTTTTGGGATTTATAAAGGACCTCCTTAGTATTTAATTTTCTGTGTTTATCTTAGCATAAAAAGAAGGAAAAGACAATTCGATTTTTTGCCTTCCTCGTTTTTGGAACAAAAAAGTCTTAGTTTCCAAAAACGGAATTTTAAATGTTCAAAAAATCTTATAAACTAATATAAAAAGTCATTTTTTCCGAAAATGGAAAAATAATTTCAAAAAACTCTTGACAAGACCTTTGGGTGGGTGTATAATGGTACTGTGATTTCTCCGATGGAATAAAAAACGGAAATCTACCTATATTATAATTGGTGTGAGGTGCGTATGGCAACTGCGAAAAAGAAACCCGGAGTGGAGCTGATGGTCTCTCCCGATAGCGATAAGGAAGCTAAGGCGAAAGCGCTGAAAACGGCGTTGTCCCAAATTGAGAAGAAGCACGGCGAGGGCTCGGTCATGCGTCTGGGCGAAAATAGTCGTATGGAGGTTCAGGCGGTCAGCACGGGCTCGATCTCCTTGGACTTGGCGTTGGGAATCGGTGGTGTTCCGAAGGGAAGAATCATCGAGATTTTTGGACCTGAATCCTCGGGTAAAACCACCGTGGCGCTTCATGTGGTTGCCGAGGTGCAGAAAGCGGGAGGTGAAGCGGCGTTTATTGACGCGGAGCACGCATTGGACCCTGTGTATGCCAAAGCGCTGGGTGTGGATATCAACAATCTTTTGGTGTCTCAGCCCGATTGCGGTGAGGATGCCCTGAATATTACCGAGCAGTTGGCTCGCTCGGGCGCCATCGACATTATCGTTGTAGACTCGGTGGCGGCGCTGGTGCCCCGTCAGGAGATCGAGGGCGACATGGGGCAGGCGACGGTTGGTGTGCAGGCAAGGCTTATGTCTCAAGCTATGCGAAAGCTGTCCGCCGTGATTTCTAAGAGTAATACCATTTTGATTTTTATTAACCAGCTCCGCGAGAAGGTGGGTGTGATGTACGGAAACCCTGAGACCACTCCCGGCGGACGGGCACTGAAGTTTTATTCTTCGGTGCGGATCGACGTTCGCAAGAGCGAGCAGCTCAAGAATGGAAACGACATTTATGGAAACCACGTGCGTTGCAAAGTGGTGAAAAATAAAGTGGCTCCTCCCTTTAAAACCGCGGAATTTGATATTCTGTACGGAAAGGGAATTTCTCGATCGGGCGAGATCATTGACTACTGTATTGCCCTGGATATTATTAAGAAGAGCGGTTCTTGGTTTTCTTATAACGGAGAGCGCATCGGTCAGGGTAAGGACAACGTTCGAAAACTGATCGAAGGGAACCCCGCGTTGCTTGCCGAGTTGGATCAAAAGATCCGTTCTATGAAGGACCGGATCGCCGATGCTGAAGCGGAATTTGAGTTGGACGAGGATGACGAGGACGAGTTTGATATCCGTACGGTCAGCGAGGACAGCGAGTTCTGATGACGGTGGAGATTGTGGCACTGCGCGGCCACGGAAGCGACGAAGTGGCGGTACTCTTTGAGATTCGAAGCGGCGAAACGGTTCAAAGGGAAAGCGCGATTCTGTCTGCCGCCGATTTTGCCGATCTGCACCTTTCCAAGGGAGCGGTTTCTGCCGATTGCATGGATGCGGTGCTTTCCGTATCTAAACGGTACGCGGCCCGTAAACGGGCACTCCATATGCTCACCTACGGACGGTGCTCGGAGCGTCGTTTGGCACAAAAGCTTCGCGCAAAGGGGGTGGATTCCTCCGTGGCAAGGGAAACAGCGGCGCTTTTGGCTGAGGAGGGCTATCTCGACGGCAGAGAAGATGCTCTGCGAGAGGCGGAACGGGATGTGTCGAAGCTGTGGGGGGAGAGACGGATTGTTGCCGATCTTCGAGCCAAGGGTTACGAGGCGGGGGCGATTCGAGAGGCGCTTGTCTCTCTGCGAGAGAATACCGATTTTTCCGAGGTCTGCGCCCGTCGGATTTACAAGCAATTTGGGGGGCTTTCCGAGGATCTCCGCGAGAGACAAAAGCAGATCGCGTCTTTAGAGCGTGCGGGCTTCTCTTTTTCGGAGATTCGCAGAGCAGCCGAAAAATTATAAATAGCAAAAAGAACCGAGATCACAGAGAGCTCGGTTCTTTTGTTATTCAATGGCAAATCCGTTGTAGCCGTACTTTTTGATGATGGAAGGATAATCCCGATAGACGTAATTGAAATCGAATTCCACGTTTTCAATTCCGTCTATTACACCATGGTGAGTGTATTGCCACATGCCAAGGTTCGCTCCGTATTTTTCCGTGTTCCAAAGGAACACTTCATCGGAATCCACGGGCGCGGTGCCCGCCAGAGGGGGCCTTGCGTACCAAATGTCGTACAAGGGCCTAATTATGTCGGCATGTAGGCGATTGACCAGCCAATCGTTGTTGGTGTAAAGAGCGGCATAGAAGCCGTTTTCCTGTAAGGTGGAAATAAAAGCCACACAAATATTTGTCAATGTATCCTTGCCGAGAGACTCTTGGGTTGTGTCCTCCAGGTCAAAGTAGATGGGGTATTCGAATTGCTTTCCTCTGAGCCAGGATGCCACGCGCAATGCGTCTGCTCGAGCTTCCTCCGGGGTGACGGCATAGGTGTAAAAATAAGCACCAAGCTGGATTCCCGCTGCTTTTGCGTCGAGGTAATTCATCTCAAATACGGGATCGATTCCTCCGAGGGTGTCCCCGTTTTCGGACAGCCTTGGGGTAGAGCCCACCTTTAAAATTGCAAACTCAAAGCCCGCATTTTTGACGGTTGCCCAGTCCAAAGGGAGATAGGAGTTGTCTTTTTGCGCGTGCTGATAGAGAGAAACATCGACGCCCTTGGCAAGAGGTGTGTCATGTTCGGCAAACGCTCCCGTAAAGATGTCTGAATAGAGCAGAGGATGGGAAATTTCGTATTGACAGTGACAGGTTTGGACCAATGCCCCCGCCGCGGTGCGCATGGGATGTATAATAGAGGAAGAAAAGGTGTGACCGAGAGGAGAGAGATATTCCGCCCGATAAACGTAGGGACAGCGTTGGCAGCTGTGCTCCGTATAGCCCGCCTCGGTACAGGTGGGCGGGATGGTGCTCTTGACCTCGGCGTGACCGAGAGGCTCTTGAATGTCGGTGCGAAGATCGTCCGTGCATACTTTGCAGGTCAGAAGCGTATAGCCCGCCTCGGTGCAGGTGGGACTCACCACGTTCGTGCGGTAATCATGTCCCTTGGGAGCTTTGACATCGGTGGTGTAGGTGTACCCGCAGACGCAAGCAAAGCGTGTGAATCCTTCCTTTGTACAGGTGGGAGCGGTGACGGTGGCGCTCAGCGTATGCCCCGTGGGAGGAACCGCTTCCGAGCGGTAACCAAACTCGCACTCGGTACACTGATAAAGAGTATAGCCCTCTGTCCCACAGGAGGGTGAGGTGATTTCCTTGGTTAGGGTGTGTCCCTTGGGCGGGAGAATGCCTGTATCATATTGCAGAGCGCAGTCGGCACATTGCCATCGGGTATATCCCTCTGAATCACAGGTGGGAGCCACCGTCTCCGAAGAAAGCGTTTCGTGATCGCACTCCTTAGCGGATTCGTCACAGGCACAAAACAGAAATGCCCATAGCAGTGTCAATATTATGAAATGTAGGAGTTTTTTCATGCCACGATCCCTCTATGTAAATATCATATTTGAATGTAAATATCATATTTGAATTATAACAGGAAACCGAGAAAAAGTCAACAGAGTAAAAAGGGAGAATCTGTCTCATTTTGATGAAATGATACAAAAATGAAAAAAATTAAAAAAATCCCTTGACAGCAAAATCGAATTGTGTTAAAATATGCGAGTCGCCCACGAGGGGGACAGGAACACATCAAACCGAGTCGAAAAAATTTTTAAAAAAGATTTAAAAAAGGTATTGACAAGGGGGAATAGATGTGATATAATAGTCGAGCTGCCCGCAAGAGCGGGTGGGGAAAATGGTCATTGAAAATTGAACAACAAAGAGAGAAGTACAAAGCAT
>JAZSIF010000023.1:0-121310 GCA_045533675.1 Eubacteriales bacterium
ATGCTTTGTACTTCTCTCTTTGTTGTTCAATTTTCAATGACCATTTTCCCCACCCGCTCTTGCGGGCAGCTCGACTATTATATCACATCTATTCCCCCTTGTCAATACCTTTTTTAAATCTTTTTTAAAAATTTTTTCGACAAAGAATTTTTTGGTGGGCCATCAAGGGCTCGAACCTTGGACCGACCGGTTATGAGCCGGTTGCTCTAACCAACTGAGCTAATGGCCCACGATGCGACCCACTTATTATATAACAATTTTCTTTTTTTGTCAATAGTTTTTTAAAATATATTTTTCAATATGCTCGACAGGATTTTCTTGATTTATCTTTTCCCAAATGCTATTCTTAAATACGTGAAATCCTTTGATGGATTGAAAAATTATATCAATTGAAATTTTAGGGAGGTCTTAACAAAAATGAAAAGAAAAACAACACTCGTCCTTTTATCTTTCCTACTTTTATTTACGACGATCCTTGGTGCCTGCAACGCAACCGATTCCTTTCTGGATAATCCCCCTTCCCCCAACGACTCTCAAACAACGGATGAACGAACATATGAGGAAATGATCCGTGAATTGGAGGATAAGATTATTGAGCTTCAGCAAAGCCAATATATTTCCGACGCAGAACATCAGCAGGAATTAAAAAAATTGCAGGCTCAGTTAGCTGAATTGAAAGGTTCCGCATACCCACCCTCATCGGATCAAAATGAGGGACAAGATTCCTCAGGCAGCACCGACGAAAGCAATTCTCCTTCCCCCGATTCCGAAAACGTTTCTCGCTTTCTTTACAAAAAAGACGGTTCAAGCGCAATTATCACGGGATACGACGGAACAGAAAGTCATATTGTAATTCCCTCCTCCATCGATGGATATAAAGTTACTGCCATTGGAGATAGTGCCTTTTCTTCACCGACCCTAAAAAGCGTCATTATTTCAAGCGGAATAGAAAAGATAGATTGGTTTGCATTTAACAAATGCACCGCCTTGATTTCTATTACGATCCCCCAATCCGTAACCTCCATCGGCTATTCAGCATTTTCGCCTCAGAGCAACACATTCACCATCTACTGCCACAACGATTCCTTTGCTCACAAATACGCAAAAAGCTACGGCTGGAGTTATTCCCTCATTTAAAAATGTACTTGACCTTCCCTTTCAATTGTTGTATAATAAATGTAATAAGGAAGGTGGTATATTTAAATGAAACACCAAGGATGGTATCGGTCAAAATTTTTGGCAATCACAAAAAAAATAAAAGTAAGGAAATTGCTTTTATACATATCTCTAATCATTCTTATGCTATTGCCCATACAACTGGCAAAATTTTCACAATACAAGGCTCAAAATCAGTCTAACTATCTTTCCATTTCTCTTTACCAACAGGACGGCGCTCTGATCTCATCCGAGGAAGGAACGGTAGAAAGTGCCGCGAGATACTCTTTAATCGATTATTTTTACAATATATATGTGAACAAAAAGGAAGTCTCCAATGCGCCCGGGGATCCGTCGTCAGATCCATATGTTACGGCATGGATCAATCTAAACGGCTCTTTGTCTCGCATGAAATGCTTTTTCTCATTGGACGGAACATCCGACTATTTGATCGATGAAAACGAGAAAATTTATACCGTTTCCTCTTTATATACGAAAAATTTTGTGACCTCCCCCTATGCCGCATCCTTTTATCCCACAGCCACTCCTCCTTTGCTTTTTTCTATTAACAACGATACAATTACACCATATGCTATCAATTGGAACTACAAAAACATTGATGAAAAATTTGTATCGGCAACAGCAGCACAAACGACATCAGAACAGCGCTCCTACGATATTACAGGAGAAATCGGCTTATATTTTGAGACACCCCCTACGCAGTGTTCAGTAACGGTATATGACAAAGGGATGCTCATTTTCCAGGGAGACATAAATCAGCTCGCCACTCTTCCTGTCAATACAAAAAGCGAGTTGAACGTAAAAATGACTGCCGTTTGGAAGCAGAACACAGTCTCCCCCTTTTTCGGTACAGTACAATATGATTTTTTGGTCCGCATCCAAACTCCATCCACATTCTCCATAACGTCTAACACGGTATCTCCCGGGGAATGGGTTTTTCTATCAGGAACAAATATTTCGGATCCCTCAAAGGTATCCTTCCGAGCTGATTGGTGTAAGGCGCCGCTCTTTTGCAAAAACGGTTCTATGACCTATGCCTTGATACCAATTCCGCTTGATATTACCGCAAATTCCCTGGAGTTTGAAGTATCACATGGTGCATCAAAACAAACCTTTCAAATTGCTTTGCAATCCCCTCCCCTTAATGAACCGCATTTGCAGGCATCAAACGTTCTTTCGCCTAACTTGCTCAATGAAGAGATTTTCACCGAATATCAATTTTTGATTGATTCTGCATCTCAAAGCATCCAATCGAATTTCCTCTTCAGAGATTCTTTTGAGTCACCTTTGAGTGCAAACTTTTCGATTGGTTATCAACAGGCGGACCTGATCCGTTGCGACACAGGTACGGTATTCAAATTGATTGGAACAGAGTTTGTTACGAGTGCCTCCAATCCTCAGCCCGTCTTGGCATGGAACCACGGAAAGGTAGTTCAAGTAGCATCTTCAACCGCTCTTGGAAACTACGTTGTGGTCGAGCACGGATGTGGAATACAAATCTGGTACTGCCATCTTACCCAAGCATCGGTGACTGTGGGAGATATTGTCAGCAAGGGACAATCAATCGGTCTTACGGGAACTGACGGGATTGCCACAGGAAACGGTTATTTGGTTATCTGCACGATCAATCAAACAATCGTAAACCCGCAATCCATTATGGGACAAACCATACTTAAAAACAAGTAAACAAAAAGGGTATCTTTCAAGATACCTTTTTTGTTCGATTATAAATGACAAGATCTATGCCTTTATCTTTGACAACCAATGAGTAGCGATTAACCGTTATTTCTCCCCTCTTGCCAATAATTCATCTCTTTGCTCCGGCAAAAAGGTCATTATACATCCAAAGAACCGAGTAGCGATCCTTCAAATCTTTTGCATAGAGACGCGCATCGGCGATCTTCTTCTCTCCGTACAGTTTTACAAAATCCGAATACGACAGGCCAATTGTCTCGGTCAGAGAAAGCATTTCCGCAGAAGAGGGGCAATTGGAAAGAATCTTGCGGATCTCCTGCCATTTTTCACGATATACCGAAACGCGATCGCCGCCATACCACCCCATCTTCTGCTGTAAAGCTAAAACCTCATCGGCAATATCGGTATACACGCGACGAATACTTTCCTCGTAAGTTTTCTGGTCAAAACCTGCCATATATTCATCAATATTTTCAATTTTTAGCAATTCTTCACGAATTTTTGCCGTCTCAATAGCGGAACAGCAGACATCGATTCCGTGGGGCAAATATTTCTCCCCACAAACGATACCTACGATCTCGAAATAATGAGACATATGGTGCTCACTTCCAGACGCGGGGCGAGAATTTCCTACGTATGCCATAAGGATTCCTACTGCGACCAACGCCTCCATCAATGCCTTAACCGCTTCCGTATTTCTTTGAACCAGCCCATCCGCCAACCGAACGGTCTTCTCAACGGCTTCATAAGTGGCATTCATCACAAATTCGCAAAGATATTCTCCATTGACCAAATGGCTCAGCTTCCAGTCGTTCAAACAGGAATATTTTCCGATAACATCTCCATATCCCGCCTGAATCATTTCAAAGGGAGCATCTTTCAGCATGTTGACATCCGCGATGATCGCCTTCGGCACATTGGCATTCAGTGTTACCTTCATGCCTTCCAAAATCAAAGCGGACCCCTTCGATGCGTATCCGTCCATAGAAGGAGCCGTCGCCACAATGTAATAAGGAAGTCCTGCCTCAAAGCTGACATGCTTGCAAAGGTCATTGATGACTCCGGAGCCGATTCCGACAATCAGATCGGTTTTCTCTGTTACATGACTCCTCAATTCCGCGATCGCCCGCTCATCGGGAACCAAGACCTCTTCTGTCTGATAGATCAGCATATCCGTCAAGCGATCTTCAAGCCTTTCCTGAACAGTGCATCCGCCCACACGAAAGGTGTTTCGATCAGCGACCAACAAAATATTTTTGTACTCCTTGGTAATCTCGGGAAGGCTCTCACATGCATTCTCGGAAATGATCACGTAATCAATGGGACACTTATGTGCCTTGCCACAAGGGCAAGCCTCCACACCCGCCAGTAACTCCTTGATTTCCATCTCAATTTCTCCTATTCGAAAGACTTAAAGAATAACATCATCATTGTAGCACAATCAAAGCAAGTGCGCAAGCGCATCTTCTAATTTTTGATAATCGTCGACACAAACAAATCCGAAATCCGATCGATATACCAATTCGTCATTGCCGCCCATTCCATAATCATCGCCTACGAATATGACCTCATCGTGGGTATATCCCTTTTCCTTACAGTAAAGATCAAGCGCGTGATATTTATTATAGGGCTTGGGCGCCATATCAAAGGAGGAGCTTCCACCCACAAATACAATATATTCGGAAAAGACCTCGCATACTTCTTCATAGATTTTTCTGCGCTTGGAGCGCTCGGGATCGAAGGCGAGCTTATCTGCCGCATCTGCCTTGGGTACCGAGGATCGGGATGGTCACACATCCGGAGGGATGGAACTCTACGTTTTCTCCCTTAAAATCGGTAAAGTCGTACTTCTCCCGAAGCATCGTCACACGTTTCGAGACAGAATCACGCTCACACGGAAAGGTCAGGTCTCTTACGGGAATTAGTGTCTTTTCTTCCTTGCTGTATCGCATATATTGCAGCCCATATTTCCCAATGATATCAATGGGATATTGGTCCATTTGATTGAAAATGCGCATGCACTGTCCCGCCCCCACCATAACCAAGGAATACTTCTCAGAAAGTCGGTCCAGAACCGATCTGTTTTTTTCGTCCAGCTTGGTTTTGTGCTGGGTGAGTGTTCCGTCCAGGTCAAAAGCGATCAGTTTAATCATGTTCTTCTCCTTTATGTATTGACAAAATATTTTCTGCGATGTAATTATATCTAAATGATCGTTTTGTGTCAACATCTGGCTTTTAATTTTAAAAACGATCAAAAACGATCAGATAGAGGCTGTTATGTACAAAAATCAACGTCACAATGAGATCCTCGCTATATTGAAAGAAGAGGGATTTGCCTCGGTTCGGGGACTTTCCGAGCGCTTGTATGCTATTCAACCGACGATCCGTCGAGATCTGGAATTTTTGCAAAGGGAAGAACTGATCCGCCGAAGTCATGGAGGAGCTATCCTTGCCGATGAAAAAAGAAAAGCACCCGTCTCCTTTCGAAGCGGGACTTAATCAAAGCAAAAAGCAAAAATTTGCCGTTTGGCAGCCGAATTGATCTCGTCGGGAAGTCTCATTTTTACCGACGCATCCACCACTGTCATGCATCTTGCGGATTTTCTTCGAGAGGAAGAAGATCTCACCGTAGTAACCAATGGATACCCCATCTGCCGTTGCCTATCCGATCGAAACATTCGAACAATTTCCACGGGGGGACGCTTACTCAAAAATTCTATGGCATTTGTTGGAAGCTCTGCCGAAGAGGTAGCATCGGGGTTCAATGCCGATTACTTTTTCTTTTCCTCTTCCGCGCTGGATGAGGACGGAATGATCTCTGATTACTCCGAAGAAGAAACTGCCTTGCGCCGAATTATGATGAAGAGAAGCAGACAAACCGTATTTCTCTGCGATTCAGGAAAATTTAATAGCTGCTCCGCATATCGTGTCACACGATTGAAGGAAATCTCCCACATCATTACCGATCATCCACTTCCCAACGAACTGCTCATAAAGAACAGCTTGACGATCAAAAAGCAAACCGACGATGCGATTTGGTATACGACTAAATAAAATGATCCCGTGCGTTTTCAAACGCACGGGAATCTTTCATATATTCATATAAACCAATGATTTAATGATATTCAGGCAACCAGCCCTTGTGTGCTTCGATGAGGTCATCGCAAAGAGCCACGATATCGTCAATGGAAAGCTCTGCGGAGGTATGAGGATCCAGCATTGCCGCATGATAGATATGCTCCTTTTTGCGGGTAACTGCCGCTTCAATGGTCAAAAGCTGAGGATTGATATTGGTGCGGTTCATTGCCGCAAGCTGAACGGGCAAATCTCCTACGATAGTGGGATGAATTCCCTGCTTGTTCACAAGACAAGGAACCTCTACGCATGCCTCGCGAGGCAGATTGGTAATGAGTCCCTTATTGATCACGTTTCCGCCAATCTCATAGGGTACATCCGCAACGATGGACTCCATGATATGCGACGCATATTCTCTGGATCTCTCATGCGTAATACTTCCGTCGATATATTCCTTTCTCTGCTCTTCCCATTTTTCGATCTGGTTGACACATCGGCGAGGATATTCATCCAGAGGAATTCTGTACCGATCGATCAGCTCGGGATATCTTGACTTGATAAAGAGATTGTTGTATTCCGCATTATGCTCACTGGACTCGGTGCAGTAATAGCCGAGACGACGAATATATTCAAAGCGAACCAAATCCTTCAAATCCTCAGGAGGATTGTCAAGAAGCTCGCAAGCCCGACGGCGAATCTCTGGATATAGATCGTTTCCGTCCGCGTCCTTGATTTCAAGAAGCCAAGCCATGTGGTTAATTCCCGCAATCTTCTCATAGAGAGGAGCTTTAATTGTATCAATGTCCATTCCTACGTGCTTCAACAGACCCTTAGAGCAGACCTGAACGCTGTGGCAAAGACCGATGGTCTTAATATCGGTATACCTCTGCATATATCCTGTCAACATTGCCATAGGGTTGGTATAGTTCAGGAACCATGCGTTGGGGCAAACCTGTGCCATATCCTCCGCAAAATCCTGCAACACTGGAATGGTACGGAGTGCGCGGAAAATGCCGCCGATGCCCAACGTATCGGCAATAGTCTGACGCAGACCGTATTTTTTCGGAATCTCAAAATCAACGATCGTGCAAGGATCATAAAGTCCGACCTGAATCGCGTTGACCACAAAATCCGCGCCACGAAGCGCATCCTTTCGATTGGGAACGCCCAAATATTTAGTGACTCTCGCTCTTCCCTCATTGATGTTCTTATTCAAAAGACACACCATGCGGTAAGAATCCTCCAAACGCTTCTCGTCAATGTCGTAGAGCGCATACTCAAAGTCTCTGAGCGCATCGGTCATCATGGAATCGCCAATTACGTTCTTAGCAAATACCGTGCTCCCCGCACCCATAAATGTAATCTTGCCCATAATCTTCTCCTTTATTTTTTATTTCTACCGCTTTGCGGTTAAAGATTCTTTCTTTAGACTGTTGGATTTCATTTCGATATTCCAAAGGAGTCATTCCCGCATGACGTTTGAAAAACGGGAAGAAATAAGACTCACTTTCAATTCCGCACCGGGAGGCAATCTCTTGAATGGATAAAGGAGGTTCTGCTTGCAACAAAATCTTTGCTTGATTCACGCGACAGCTTTCCAAAAAATCGTGAACCGTGCTTCCCGTACATCTTCTAAAATCCCGATCAAGTTTGGAGCGACTGACCGAAAATCGACGAGCGACTGTCAGCACGTCGATCGCCTCACAAAAATGCTCCGCCACATACAAAAGTACCTCTCTAATGTAATCCGGACCGCCACCTACGCAAATCATTTCCTCTTCCGAACACATTTGAAAAAACTTATTCAAAAACAGCAAAAAGCTCAATTCCCTTTGCATCATGGTTGGACCGACGGGAGGCTCGTCGCACCAAACCAACAATTTTTTTAAATAATCCGCCTGCTCCTGTGTTAAGCGAAAAATTCTTCCCCCGATCATTTCCCGAAGCTTCTCGGGAATCAATTCTTCCTTGTACGACGAAAGCATTCTTTTATCGAAATAGAACACGTATCGATCAAAATCGACCGCCCTCGAATCCTCGCATGACATTGAGTGTACCGTATAGGGAGGCGAAAGAATCACACAAGGATATTGGTAAATGTATTCTACACCGTTGATGATTGATTTTTGCTCCACGTTTTCCGTGCAGAAATAAAGCTCGTATTGCGCGTGAACGTGTGCATGCTTCATCACATGCAGTCCCGAAAAATGATCCACCCGAAACGTGGTGTCAAGATCGGTTAAAAATCTCCCCATTTCCCCCTCCAATAAAATTGCTTGCTATCTTTATTATACCATGTTTTTTCATCATTTCAATCCATTTTTTAACCATTTCCATGAACATGAACTGTGTTTTTTCTTCAATTCGCTTTTTTTGTTGCAGATAAAAAGGCCGTTGCTCTCGCAACAGCCTTTATCTTTTAAGTACAATCGTAATAGATCCAAGCCAGTAGTGCCTGAATCAAGGAATTCACGTCAATCCGTCCATGACTCAATGACAAAGCAAAAACTACCGCTGAAAATACACAGATAAAAATTCCAAGTACACGGCACACTTTCACCTTTGTCCTAAGCAAGCCGAAAATTCCCGTAATAAACATCAGCACGCCTAGGGCAGAACCAAGAATTCCCGCAAAATTCAGTTCCAACAAAGCCTCAAAGGCATCAAATACCGAGCTGATTCCCAAAACGATAAAAATAATACTGATTAGGATTCGTGTGATCTTGCTTCTACCTTTCGCCATGCGGAATTCTCCTTAAAATTCGATTGCTTTTTCAATGTATGCCTTCAAATCAGCAATTGGGATCCGAACCTGCTCCATGGTATCTCTGTCACGAACGGTTACGCAACCGTCAGTCTCGGACTCAAAGTCATAGGTGATACAAAGAGGAGTTCCTACCTCATCCTGACGGCGGTAACGCTTACCGATGGAGCCTGCCTCATCATAATCTACGCTGAAATACTTGGAAAGATCGGAGTAGATCGCCTCAGCACCCTCAGAAAGCTTCTTGGACAGGGGCAGAATTGCCGCCTTAAAAGGAGCCAAAGCGGGATGGAGATGCATCACGGTTCTTACGTCGTTCTTCTCGGCATCAATCACTTCCTCATCATATGCGTCGCACAGAACTGCCAGCACGCTTCTCTCTACACCAAGGCTGGGCTCCACCACATAAGGAATGTAGTGTTCGTTTGTTTCCTGATCAAAGTAGGTGAGATCCTTACCCGACGTATTCTGATGCTGAGTCAAGTCATAATCGGTACGGTCAGCAACGCCCCAAAGCTCGCCCCATCCGAAGGGGAACAGGAATTCGAAGTCGGTGGTTGCCTTGGAATAGAAGCAAAGCTCCTCGGGAGAGTGGTCGCGCAGACGCAGATTCTCCTCCTTCAAACCAATAGCAAGCAGCCAATCACGGCAGAAGGAACGCCAGTAGTTAAACCACTCCAGATCGGTTCCGGGCTTGCAGAAAAATTCCAGCTCCATCTGCTCAAACTCGCGAACACGGAAAATAAAGTTGCCGGGGGTAATCTCATTACGGAAAGACTTACCGATCTGCGCAATACCGAAGGGTAGCTTTTTACGAGTTGTACGCTGAACGCTCACAAAATTCGTAAAGATGCCCTGTGCGGTCTCGGGTCGTAGATACACGGTATTTTTTGCATCCTCGGTAACGCCCTGGAAGGTCTTGAACATCAAGTTGAACTGACGGATATCGGTAAAGTTGTGCTTGCCGCAGGTAGGACAGGGAATGTTATGCGCTTCGACGAACTCCTTCATCTCTGCCTGAGTAAAAGCGTCGATAGGCTTATCAAGTTCAATTCCGTTTTCGGCACAGAAATCCTCAATCATTTTGTCAGCACGGAAACGCTCGTGGCATTCACGGCAATCCATCAGGGGATCGGAAAATCCAGCCAGGTGCCCCGATGCTACCCAGGTCTGAGGGTTCATCAGGATGGCTGCATCCAAGCCTACGTTATATTTGTTCTCCTGAACGAACTTCTTCCACCATGCCTTCTTGACATTGTTCTTCAATTCCACGCCTAAAGGACCGTAGTCCCAGGTATTAGCAAGACCGCCGTAAATCTCGGAACCGGGAAAAATGAATCCGCGGGTCTTGCACAGTGCCACAATTTTATCCATTGTCTTTTCGGTATTTTTCATGTTTGTCATCCTTCCGTTTTACCAAAAATATTATAATACATTATTTTACCACAGGACTTCCCTGTTGTCAACAAACTTTTTTTATTTTCCTCCCACGCTCATGGAACGAATCAGCACATCGGGAGAACCAAATACGGTAAAGCCGGACGGAATTCCGAATTTAACCTGATCTCCCACTTCCTCGATCCCTTTGAGAAAATCGAAAAAGTTTCCCGCAATGGTAAAGGATTTAATTGCCTCGCAAACCTTTCCGTCCCGAACGCGATATCCCTCGCACTCAATCGAAAAATCTCCCGTCACAGCATTACAGCCTGCGTGAAGTCCCTTAAATCCGGTAATATAAACTCCGTTTCCCACCTTCGCGAGCATCTCATCATGAGAAATTTTACCAGGGGCAATATAGAAGCTATAGGGTTTGATTCCCACCGCCTCGGCATAGCTCGTACGCTGTCCGTTTCCGGTAGAATCGATCCCCGCTCTGTCTGCTGTTGCCAGATCATACAACAATGTCTTCAAAACGCCGTTTTCGATGACGTTCTTTCTATACGTAGCAACACCTTCCCCGTCAAAGGGGGTTTTCATAGGACATTCCTTGCGCATCGGATCATCCACCAAGGTAACGATCGGAGCGGCAATGACCTCACCTTCCTTTCCTTTTAAAAGAGAAAGCCCCTTTTGCGCATTTTTCGCTGAAAATACAGAGCAATAGGAGGATAGAAGCGATCGCATCTGCTCGCCGTCGATCACAATATCGTATTTTCCGCTTTCGATCTCCACAGCCCCTAACTTTGAAACCGCTTCTCGAACCGCACGGTAAGAAATTTCCTCCAAAGCTTTCTCCTCAAGCCCGACAGAGAAATCAAAAGCTTCCTGCGCTTCTCCGTCCTTTTGAATGACTGCCTGAACAAAGGCACCGCTGATCGAAGCGGTATTGGTCAGCTTCAAGCCTTTGGAATTCATCAATACCATACGTATTTCGTTAGAAAATACGCCCGATTGCGTTCCATCACTGACAGCAGCGTCCTCGGCATAGGTGTTTTTTTGAATCGTCAATGCCAGCTCCTTGAGCCTGGCTGTATCGGTCTCAAAGAAACTTTCATTCTCTACTGTTTCATACCGTTCCGAGCCATCAAAAAGAATCGCCTTATCATCATTTTCAATTATTTTAGCGCCTTCCATGGCACGTGCCACCAGAGCGCGCATCTCCTCTTCGGTCAACAGCTCGGAAGCCGCGCTTCCCATGTGACCGTCTACCACGCAACGGAAGCAAACACCTCCACTCACACCCGAGGAAAAGGAGGAAATCTCATCCTTCAGCGTTTCTGTACTCCGATCGGTGGATTCCATAAAAAACACTTCAAACTCTTCAAGTCCTGCCCGCTTTGCCTCAGCAATCAGACAATCCTTTACAGCATCAAAATTCATGTGTTTCCTCCTTTCAACGCCCACCAACGGTAATTTTCTTCACACGGATCAAGGGCTGCCCCACATCGGTGGGAATACTTCCGCTGGAAGAACCACAGACTCCCTGCCCGGTCGCCAGATTTTGTCCGACCATGTCGATGTCCTGCAAAATTTGGGATCCCGTTCCGATCAAGGATGCGCCTCGCACAGGCTCGCAGATCTTTCCGTTTCGTACCATATATCCTTCTCTCACAGAGAAGTTGAACGCGCCCGTCAAGGGATTGACCGAGCCTCCGCCCATTTCCTTGGCATAAAGACCATATTCCATGGATGCGATAATGTCCTCGTTCCGATCAGGACCGTTATCGATAAAGGTATTCGTCATACGAGAGGTGGGCTCGTAGGTATAGCTCTGCCGACGGCTGTTTCCCGTCATAGGCATGCCCATTCTCCGAGAACCGAGACGGTCAACCATATAGTTTTTAAGGATACCCTTTTCAATAAGAACATTTCTCTGAGTGGGATTTCCCTCGTCGTCGATATTCACCGATCCCCATGCTCCCTCGATGGTTCCGTCGTCAATGGCGGTAATCTTCTCGTTGGCGATCTTCTGTCCAAGCTTTCCGCACATTTCAGACATGCCCACACCAACCTGCGTTGCCTCGAGTGAGTGCCCGCACGCTTCATGAAAGATCACTCCTCCAAAGCCATTTTCAATAGCAACCGTCATCTGCCCTGCTTTACAGTAGTCGGCACGAAGATTGGTTAACGCCATTTTAGCGGCATGAATTCCAACCTCCCGGGGATCAATGGTTTCAAACATTTCCAGTCCTCTGCCCCGTCCCGGTCCGCAGAAGCCGGACTGATTCTCCCCATCCTTAGAAGCAATGGCACTGACGATCAAACGTGTTCTGGTATGAGAATCTTCTTTGAAGAGTCCCTCGCTGTTTGCCACCAGAATCGAGTGCTTTACGTTGGCGATCGATCCTTGAACCTGAGAGATCAACTCATCATGGTCTTTGGCGGCAAAGCAAGCGGATTTTAAAAGATCCACTTTTGTTTGCAACAGCGCATCGGCGGGGTTGATCCGCACAGGGTGTCGATCAAACACCGATTGCGGTATCAGACGAATCGAGATGGGAGTATTCCCCTCTCCCATAGCATCCGCAGCAGAACGGGCGCATAACATGAGTCCCGACTCGGTAAGATCGGTGGTCGATGCATAGACCGTTCTCTCACCCTTGAAAATTCGGATTCCCACACCGGAAAGGACCTGATCTCCCACACGATCGATCCTTCCGTCAATCATTTGGATTTGATTACTGATCGTATGTTCGCCAAATACTTCCGTAAAATCACCGCCCGTGGACAATGCCACACCAAGGAGTCGTTCCAGCAACTCTTGCTTGATCATGATTCCTCCTTAATCCTGACTTCTTTCGCCAAGAATGTTTCTGTACTTTTGATAGAAGCTTTCAAAATATCCACCCTCAAGTGCCTTTCGGATCTCTCGAGTCAGATTATTATAGAAATAAAGATTATGCGCCACCGCTAAACGCATACCCAGCGATTCCTTTGCTTTGATCAAGTGACGAACGTAGGAACGGCTGTAGTGACGACAGGCGGGGCAATTACAGTTTTCATCAAAGGGTCTGGGGTCTCTGGCATACTTCTCGTTGAGAAGATTCATTTTTCCGTGCCATGTAAAGAGATTTCCGTGTCTTGCGTTTCGGCTGGGCATGACGCAATCAAAGAAATCCACGCCCATGTGCACCGCCTCCAAAATGTTACATGGCGTTCCTACTCCCATCAAATAGCGAGGCTTGTTCTTGGGCATATGAGGTTCCACCGCATTGATGATTCGATACATCTCCTCAGTCTCCTCTCCCACAGCCAATCCTCCAATAGCATATCCGGCCAAATCAAGCTCCGCAATCTCTTGCATATGCGCAATGCGAAGATCCTCGTAGGTTCCTCCCTGGTTAATGCCAAACAGAAGCTGATGAGGATTAATGGTATCGGGCAAGGAATTCAGCCTGTCCATCTCTGCCTTACAGCGAACCAACCACCGAACGGTGCGATCACAGGACTGCTTTACGTAATCGTAAGGAGCGGGATTTTCAATACATTCATCAAATGCCATGGCAATGGTAGATGCCAGATTGGACTGAATCTGCATGCTCTCCTCGGGGCCCATAAAAATTCTTTTTCCATCCACGTGAGAGGCAAATTTCACGCCCTCTTCGGTTATTTTACGCAGAGAGGAAAGCGAAAATACCTGAAATCCGCCGCTATCGGTAAGAATCGGGCGTTCCCAGTTCATAAACTTGTGTAATCCCCCCATATCGTGGATCAAACGATCACCGGGGCGAATGTGCAAATGATACGTGTTGGACAACTCAACCTGACAATCCAGATCGATCAACTCTCGGCTGGACACACCGCCCTTAATGGCGGCACAAGTCCCCACATTCATAAACACGGGAGTTTGGATATCTCCGTGTACCGTATGGAGAACGCCCCGTCGCGCGCGTCCGTCCGTTGTAATAATTTCAAACATAAAATACCTACTCTTATCGTTTACGACCGTTCAAATTGACGGTCAATATTTTTCTTGGATAGCTCCATGGCAACAGGGCGTCCGTGCGGACACACCGTAATATCGGGAAGCTTCATCATCTCTCCCACCAACCATTCGATCTGTTCGTCGGAATACTCTCGTCCTGCCTTGATCGCTGCTTTGCACGATGCCTGATAAAGTGCTTTTTCAAACACCATGTCTTTAGTAAGCATCGCCGAACCTGTATTGGTTTTCAGTCGATCTGCGATCACAGTCAACATATCCGCCGCCGCATCGGTAGTAAGTCCCTCGGGAATCTCGGTCACACTTGCGGTATATTTTCCCGTTTGAAACGCAAAGCCGACAGCTTCGATCTCTCCCCTGAATTCCGCTAAGGTCTGAATCTCGTCCGAGGTCATCATAATCTCCAAGGGAAGCATCAAGAGTTGAGATGCCTTGCTCTCCTCTCGCATTTTTGCTTTCAAACGCTCAAACAAGATCCTCTCGTGTGCCGCGTGCTTATCGATCACCAAAAGCTTATCCTCACTCTCGACCAGCACATAGCAATAAAAGGCTTCGCCGATAATTCGGTATGGGCGGGAGAAGGAGGGAGAAGGTTCCCGCTTCTTCACAGTGGGTACCGTGTTTGTGGGAATTGTTTCGCGGCGGGGCTCCGCCGTTTTTATTTCTTTGATCTCACCCGTATCCACCTCTACGGGAATGGGTTCCGATGACCGAATAGATTCATCAAGAACAATCGGCTTCCGTGTTGTTTCATCCAGTGACTTAGGCGTGCGTTGCACCGCCAATTGAACGTATTCCGCCGCAGTCATTCGAGTAAATCCTCGATTCTCTTGCTTGACAGAAGGTTGCCCTTGGGGCTTCTTTTCCATTTCGTGCAAGGGGATCGTGATCTGCCGCTTTTGGAGCGACTCCTCCCTGCCCTCGGAAATTGGAAGCTGTGAATCGGACAAGCGTGCCTCAAGCCCCGTAGATCTCTTTGGAGGATTCAATGTCATTTCGGGTCTGGACTGATTGCTTTCCAATGCATTGCGGACCGCATAATAAATGGCTTCAAATACGGGTCTTTCGTTAGAAAACTTTACCTCCAGCTTAGCGGGATGCACATTGACATCCACTGCGGCAGGATGGATATTCAAAAACAGAATGCAACACGGAAATTTTTCGGGAGGAATATAGGAACGATATGCTTGCTCGAGTGCTGCCCCTGCGGTTTTACTCTTTACATATCGACCGTTAATAAAGAAATTCTGGTAATTTCGATTGGCTCTCACGTTATCGGATCGTCCCACAAAGCCATAGACTCGAATCCCGTCCATCTCCAGTTCGGTCTCGATCAATTTTGAGGAAAAATCTCTACCAAAGATCGAGTGTACAGCACTCTTCAAATTTCCGTCTCCGACGGTCTCCAACCGCATATTTCCATCCACGATCAGTCGAAATCCTATTTCGGGCTTGGAAAGTGCGATTTTCTCAACCAACGCGCTGACCGCCATGGATTCAGTGACATCCTTTTTGAGAAACTTTCGTCTGGCGGGTACGTTTGCGAAAAGGTTTTCCACGATCACCGTCGTTCCGTCCGAGCAAGCTCTTTCGGTCACACCCGCAATTTCTCCGCCGTGTGCCTCCAGCATGGCGCCGACCGTGCATTCTTTCGTCTTTGAAATGATCCGCAGATCCGATACCGAAGCGATCGCCGCAAGCGCCTCCCCGCGGAATCCGAGAGTGATGATCCTTTCCAGGTCCTCCGCCTCGCGGATTTTACTGGTTGCATGGCGACGAATCGAGATCGGAAGGTCCTCGGGCGTCATTCCGCATCCGTTGTCCGAAACTCTCATATAGGTGACTCCGCCATGCTGAATTTCCACAGAAATTCTGTCCGCACCCGAATCTATCGCATTCTCAAGCAATTCCTTGATCACCGACGAAGGGCGGTCCACTACCTCTCCTGCCGCAATTAAATTGGCGACAGCAAAGGAAAGCACGTTGATCTTTCCCATTCCGATCTCCTTTCTTTCAACTTTTTTACTTTAGTCTCTTTTGAAGATTGAACAAAAAACTCATTGCCTCATAGGGAGACAAGGTATTGATGTCCACCCCTTTTAATTCGGCAATCACCTGCTCATTGATGCAATCGTCAAAGCGAATAATCGAATCATCCATTTCCTCTTCGACGCGTTCTGAGGTACTGAGTGCCTTGGCTGTTTTTTCAACCGAAGCGAGAACTTCCTTGGCTCGCCGAATGACCTCATTCGGCAATCCCGCCAGCTTCGCAACCTCGATTCCATAGCTGTCATCGGTTGACCCACGAACAATCTTACGTAGGAATGTAATGTTATCGCCTCTTTTTTTGGCGGCAATGTTATAATTCACGATTCCCTCCATTTCATCCTCCATGGAGGTAAGCTCGTGATAATGGGTCGCAAACAAAGTCTTCGCGCCGATCTTTCGGCTGTTGGTATACTCAATAATGGCTCTGGCAATACTCATACCGTCAAAGGTGGAGGTTCCTCTTCCCACCTCATCATAAATAATCAGACTACGTTTGGTTGCGTTTCGCAGAATATACGCTACCTCGTTCATTTCCAGCATAAAGGTAGATTGTCCCGATGCTAAATCATCCGAAGCCCCCACACGGGTAAATAGTTTGTCCACAATACCCATCCTCGCATCCGACGCGGGAACGAAGGAACCGATCTGTGCCATGACCGCAATCACGGCAATCTGTCTCATATACGTAGATTTACCTGCCATATTAGGTCCCGTAATGAGCATCAAACGATTCTGCGCGGTATCCAAATTCGCATCGTTGGGAACAAAATAGGTATCCTTCACAAACTGTTCCACAACAGGATGTCTTCCGTCCTTAATGGACATCACGTCACTTCCGTCCACCTCAGGACGAACATACTTATTTTTGGCGGCAACCGAAGCAAGACTCGTATAGACGTCCAGCTTTGCCATCAATGCCGCAACCTTCTGAATACGGGCACTGTTTTCGGCAACGTAATTTCGGATCTGACAGAAGAGCTCGTATTCCAAAGCACACAGCTTATCCGCCGCACCGAGGATGGTTGCCTCCATATCCTTCAGTTCCTGGGTGATATACCGTTCCGCATTGGCAAGAGTCTGCTTACGTATGTAAGTCTCGGGAACCTGATTCATAAAGGATTTGGACACTTCAATATAATAGCCGAAGACCTTGTTGTATCCGATCTTCAGTGTCTTGATTCCCGTCTTTTCCTTTTCCGATGCGGCGACCTGTTCGATCCATCCCTTGCCGTCACGCATCACCGAGCGAAGATAGTCCACGTCCGCATGGTATCCGTCCGCAACGATCCCTCCCTCTCTGACCGAGAATGGGGGATTTTCGCAAATCGCCCCATCGATCCGTTCGAAAATATCGTCCAGTGTTTCAAGTTCGGAGCAAAGAGAAGAAAGCTCGTCCGAGCGACATCCGCAGATTAGCTTTTTCAATTCGGGAAGGATAGAGATGGTGGCAGAGACCGCGCGAAGATCTTTTCCGTTGGCTGTTCCGTAAACGATCTTCGTTACCAGGCGTTCAAGGTCCAACACTCCGTCCAAAAGCGCTCCGATCTCCTCACGAAGCATATAATCGGAAAATAACTCTTCCACCGCATTCTGCCGTCTTGCGATCTGACGGGTATTCAGAAGAGGGTGCTCGATCCATTGACGAAGCAACCGCGCGCCAGCCGCGGTCTTGGTCTTGTCCAACACCCAAAGCAGCGAGCCCTTCTTTTCCTTGGTCCGCATGGTTTCGGTCAATTCCAGATTGCGACGTGTATTTACGTCCATTTCCAAAAATTGTCCTTCGCTGTAAATATTCAAATCCTTAATATAAGAAATGTCACCCTTCTGTGTCTTTGCGATATAAGAAAGCAGTCCTCCGAGCGCGCAAACCAACGCACGCTTGTCTTTGATCCCTTCGCAAAGATCGTCCGAGAACTGAGCATGAATCCTTGTATATGCCTCGGAATATTCAAATTCAGAAGGACAGTTATCGTTTAAAAGTGCGCCGATGCGTCCTGTAACAAATTCCGCCACTTCTCCCATCTTCTTGCGGGAAAGATTGGCAATCACTTCTCTGGGGCAATAGGTTCCCAACTCATTGCGAATTCTGCTTTCCGGGTCAGCCCCACCAAACGTGGTGGCATAGATCTGCCCCGTAGAAATATCGGCAAAGCCGAGTCCGCATTCAAACTCAGTCATATATACCGCGCAAAGATAATTGTTCTTGCTCTCGGTCAAAAGATTGGTCTCAATCAGAGTACCGGGCGTAACCACACGAATGACCTCTCGCTTCACAAGTCCCTTTGCCAAGGCAGGATCCTCGGTCTGCTCACAAATGGCAACCTTATATCCCTTTTCAATCAACCGACCGATATACCCCTCGGCACTGTGAAACGGAACGCCGCACATGGGCGCGCGCTCCGCCTCGCCGCAGTCTCTTCCCGTCAGCGTCAATTCAAGCTCTCTGGATGCCACAATGGCATCGTCAAAGAACATTTCATAAAAGTCACCCAAACGGTAAAAGACCAAATAATCCTTATATTGGTTTTTGATTTCAAAGTACTGCTCCATCATGGGAGTCATAGACTTTGTCCTCCTTGTTCATTCAAATTAGTGGCAGCCGCCTCCACAGGTGGAGCAATCGTGAGTACAGGAAGGTGTTTCTCCCGTAATGTGGAAGGTAATGGTATTGTTTACCGCATTCATCAGCTCGTTGACGTCAGACTGTGCCTCGTTGAGCTCCACAAACACGGGATGCTCCATGATCTCACGGTAAAGAACGTCAATTCTTTTTTGAATGGTATCAATAAACAGCGTATCTCTTTCCTCTCTCGTAATCTCTCCTTGAAGCGCCTTCTGCTGAACCTCGTATTCCACCATCTTCTTCTGCAGATCCTTGTCGGAGCTGTATGCCTCCTTCGCCTTTTCGAGACGAACCAGCTTTTCATCTTCCTTTAATGCTTTGCCAAGCTCTGCTGCCAATTCAAAAATATTCATATTCCTCACCTTTTTACCTTTCCGTAGAGAGCAAAAGGCTCTCCCCGTTCAATTTCAATTTGTAAAAATTTTCCCGTATCCTCAGGACATGCCTCGAAAAAAACGATCTTTCCTCCCTCTGTTCTTCCGCTGAACAGAGCATCATTATTCTTACTGATGCCGTCACAAAGTACACGAAGTATCTTTCCCTCCATAGGTCGGTTGGCGTTCATAGAAATTTCATTCTGTATGCTGAGCAATCGATCAAACCGTTCCTTTTGAACGTCTGCGGGAATCTGCTTTTCCATTTCCGCAGCAGGAGTTCCCCTTCTTGGAGAATAGATAAAAGAATAGATCATATCGAATCTCGCACGTTTTAACGCCGAAAGTGTGTTCTCAAAATCCTCTTCGGTCTCTCCGGGAAAGCCTACGATAATATCAGAAGTAATCACCGCATCGGGCATTTTCTCACGGATGTAATCCAAAATTCCGATATATCTCTCAAAATCATAGCGACGGTTCATCGCCTTTAAAATCCGATCACTACCGCTCTGCATGGGAAGATGAAAATGCCTTGCCACATGACGGGCACTTGCCATCACATCGATCAGCTTTCGAGAGGCATCCTTTGGATGGCTGGTCATAAAATGAATCCAGTAATCTCCATCGATCCGATCCAACTCCTCCAAAAGATCGGCAAAATCGTAATCAAAATCGCTGTCCTTCCCATAGGAGTTCACGTTCTGCCCAAGGAGCGTAATATCCTTATATCCTCTTGCCACGAGATCACGAACCTCCTCGATAATGGCTTCCCGTCTGCGGCTTCTCTCCCGTCCCCGAACATAAGGCACAATACAATAGGAGCAAAAGTTGTTGCATCCGTACATGACCGATACCCATGCACGGAACTTGTTCTCTCGGCGAATCGGGATTCCCTCGGCGACCTCATATACCGTTTCATCGTAGCGAAGGATCCTCTTCCCCCGATTCAATTTTTCCAAAAGAAGCTCGGGAAAACGATGTAACGAAGAAGTTCCAAACAAAATGTCCACGTAGGGATAGCGGTGCTTGATCTCCTCGATCCGATGCTCCTGCACCACCATACAGCCGCACACGACGATAATGAGCTCGGGATTCTTTGCCTTTAAGTGCTTATACTGCCCAACCAAAGACAAAGCACGTTTTTCGGCGTGTTCGCGAATGGCGCAGGTATTAACCATGATTAGGGAGGCAAATTCAGGCTTATCCGTAATCTCATACCCCATCGCCTCAGCCATTCCGCAAAGCTTTTCACTATCCGCTTCATTTTGCTGACAGCCAAGCGTTAGCATAAAGGCACGGGGGTGAATTCCCTTCTCTTTTAAATACCGTTGATTTCTTTCGTATATTTTATTGCTGCAAATTTGATGTTTTTCCATTTCTGCCGGAGAAACGGAACGATTTCTCTGTTCCATAAAATTCCCCCTTTCTCTTTTCAAAAAGCAGAATCATTCCAATTATATAATTATATAATATATTTGAATATTTGTCAAGGATTTGTGCTGAAAAACGAATTTTATTTTCAGTTTTTTTGGTAGGTATTGCTTTTTGATCCAAGACGTGATATAATTACAGAAGCTCGTTAAAGATTCCCGACATTCTTAGTTTAAAAAGAGGTTACTATGACTTTATTTGAATCATTTATCCACTCTATCCAATGGGAAATGAACACGCCTGCTCCCTATGGGATTTGGCACATTGTTTCCTTCGTTATTGTTGTAGCGCTCGCCACCCTTTTGGTTGTCTTCTTTCGCGACACCTCAGACAAGACCATGCGGGGAATCGTTTTCTTCGGCTGGCTGATTATGATTTTGCTTGAGGTATACAAGCAGCTGGTGTTTTCGATGGACGTCGTGGAGGGAACCGCTGTTTGGGATTACGCATGGTATGCCTTTCCCTTTCAGTTTTGTTCTTCTCCCTTGTATGCGCTCCCCTTCGTATTTTTGCTTAAGGATTGCCCGCTCAGACGCTGGGTCATGACCTTCCTGTCCACCTTTTCCCTTTTGGCGGGAATCGCCGTTATGCTTTACCCGAATACCGTGTTTATGAGCTATGTGGGAATCAACATTCAAACCATGGTCCATCACGGATTTCAAATCATATTCGGTGTCTTTCTCTTCGCTTACAATCGCCGTCATATTCGCTGGAAAAGCCTATCGGGAGGAATTCTCGTATTTGTCGGCTTTTTGGTTGCCGCAATGGCGCTCAATTTGATCGTTCATAATATCCATCTTGCCAAGGGTATGGACGACACCTTCAACATGTTCTTTATCAGTCCCTATTTCGGCTGTGAGCTTCCTATACTTTCCGTCATTCGAGAATCAGTGCCCTATCCTGTCTTTTTGGCAGTATATATCATCAGCTTCTCTCTCGGTGCTTTTTTGATCTATGCCATTGAAAAGGGAATTTCCATACTTTGCGCAAAAAAGAAGAAGGAATCTCTTGTTCCCGCTGAATAGCTACTCTCCCTTCACAGGTTGGTTTAGGGAGTCATCACTTATTTCGATTAAAAATCGAGGTCCTAATGTCTTTGTCTGAAATTTTGATTCAATTTTTAGAGCTTCTAAAACGGGAAATGATCAAACCAGAGCCTTTCGGAGCTTGGCATATCGTATCCTTGATCTGTATGCTCATGCTTACTGCTATTCTCGTTATTTTCCTCCGAAACATAAGCGACAGAGCCATGCGCCTGATTGTCCTTGTCGGATGGCTCATCATGGTAATTTTTGAAGTCATCAGGCAATTGATTTTTTCTCTGACGATCGTGGACGGTAGCTTCGTTTGGTGTTACAACTGGGTCCAATTTCCTTTTCAGTTCTGTTCCTCTCCGCTTTATGCGCTCCCCCTTGTATTTCTCCTCAAGGATTGCGCTCTTCGCCGAGGGTTTATCGCCTTTCTTTCCTCTTTTTCGCTTTTGGCGGGAATGGTCGTCATGGCATATCCAAACTCTGTGTTTTCCATTTATTCGGGAATCAACGTTCAAACGATGGTCCATCACGGCTTGCAGGTCGTTCTCGGTATCTATCTCTTTGCATACAGTCGCCGTCATATGCGATGGAAAACCTTTCTTGGGGCGATTGTAATCTTCGGTATATTCTTTGTGATAGCGCTGATATTGAATGAAACGGTTTACAATTTTCTCTCAAAGAATGAAATTGCCGAGCAGTTCAATATGTTTTTCATCAGCCCATACTTCTATTTGGAAACCGATCTTCCTATTGTAACGTTTCTTCGAAATTTTATTTCGCATCGAACATTTTTGAGATTGTACGCTGTTGCGTTTCCCATTGGGGCCTTTATCATTTACTCCGCGGAAAAAGGAATCTATCACCTGTTTTCAAGGGAAAAGCATGAACCAAGATAAAAAAGTCTGTCACCTTCCCTTAAGGGAAAGTGACAGACTTTCTTTTTTGTGAACTAAATGGGGTTCACTTCATTTCGCAACTGCTTTTTTATGCCGCAAGGAATTAGTCAGCGTATACGCTAACCTGCTTCTTGCTCTTGGTCTTCTGCTCAAACTTAACCTTGCCGTCGATCAGGGCAAACAGAGTGTCATCCTTACCGATACCAACATTGTTACCGGGGTGGATGGAAGTTCCTCTCTGTCTTACCAGGATGTTTCCGGCAAGAACAGCCTGTCCGTCAGCCTTCTTAACGCCAAGGCGCTTGGACTCACTGTCACGTCCGTTCTTCGTGGAACCGACACCTTTTTTATGAGCAAAGAACTGTAAACTAAGCTTCAACATGATTCGTTCCTCCTGATGAATGTAATAATGTGCAAAACTGCAATTCGGATGCTGGGAGATCAATCGTAGTCAATATCCTTGACCTCGACATCCAGATAGTCGTAATACTCCTCCAAGAGCTCGTTGAGCTGGTAATAGTAGGACATAAACAGTCCCGATACCGCATAACGCTTTCTTTCATCCTCTTCGAACTGAGGAAGCGCAGCCTTGGCACGCACCACGATGTGGGTCGCTCCTTCATCCACGGTATATTCCACGTCCGAGGCATAAGCCACCTCTACGGTATTGACGATCAGCATGGTCATGGCGGAAAGCGCCGCGCAAAGCACGTCGTCACCCGCTTCACCGTAACCGGTATGTCCCTGCTCCTCGAAGCCGTAATATACACCGCTGCTTCTGAAAAAAACGATTTTTGTCATTTCAGCGCTTCGATCCCAATGGAATTAGCCCTGAATGGACAGGATCTGTACCTTGGTATAAGGCTGTCTGTGACCGATCTTCTTCTTCTCGTTTTTCTTAGCCTTGTACTTCATTACATAAATTTTCTTGCCCTTGCCATTAGCAACGACCTTTGCGGTAACTGCCGCACCTTCAACCAGGGGAGATCCAACCTTGAACTCACTTCCTGCCGACACTGCCTTGACACGGTCAAACGTCACCGTATCACCCTCGTTAACGTCGAGCTTCTCAACAAAAACGATATCACCCTCGTTAACCTTGTACTGCTTTCCGCCTGTTTCAATAATTGCGTACACGAAAAGCACCTCTCTTTCTTATAGACTCGCTAAATCGGGCGGCGACAGGCGCACTTCAAAAAAGCCCGACACTAAGCGGCATCATACATTATACCATAGCCATGTTTCTTTTGTCAATATCTTTTTTAATATTTCCCAAAAATTTTTTCACCCCGTTCAAAAATCTTCTCTTATTGATTTATTCATAAATTTCCGCTTGAAATTGTCACAATTATATAGTATAATGGTTGAAATATTATGTTAAGAAAGTATTCGAGGAATCAACATGACCGTAAAGCAGCATCGGATCGCTTCAAACATCCGACTGTCCCACATACAAACCGAAATGTTTAAGACGGGCGTACTCACCGTTACTTTGACACTTCCGCTGACCAAGGAACATTTGGCTCTCGGTCAGCTTCTCCCCGCCGTTCTCCGAAGAGGAACCAATCGCTTTCCGACCATGGCATCCATTCACAAGCGTTTGGATGAGCTCTATGCATCCGTGGTCGAAATCCGTTGCAATCGATTCGGCAGCAACCTTTCTCTGTCCTTCTCGGCGGAGGTTCTTGACTGTGCCTTTATCCCCGAGCCTATAGACGTATTGGACGGCGTATTGGACATGATTGCGGAGCTTCTTCTTCATCCCCGCGCATCAAAAAATTCCTTTTATGAAGCGACTGTCCAACAAGAAATTCGCTTCGCCTGTGATTCCCTTCACGCGGAAATCAACAACACTCGGTCCTATGCGATGATCCGTTTGATGGAGCTGATGCGGCGGGAGGATGGCTATTCTCCTACGTTAGAGGAACTGGAAGCTCTTATCCGAAAGGCAAACGGAGCTTCTCTTTATGAATTTTATCAAAAATTCCTGACCGCATCTCCTTTGGAATTTTTCTATGTAGGAAGCATCTCCGAGAATGAGCTTTGCGACAAAATTCTTTCTTATTTCAACGGTTGGCACGGCGCTTCTTCCCATACGTTATGTCTGCCAACCGCCGAAAAATCCACAGGATTTTTGTCCCAAACCGAATCGATGCCTGTCTCCCAGGGAAAGCTTGCCATGGGCTTCCGTACAGGGGTTTCGGCAATGGATGAGAGAATCTATGTCATGATCCTGCTCAACGAGCTCTTAGGCGGTTCACCCGCCTCCAAGCTTTTCTTGCAGGTTCGCGAGCGTTTGAGCCTTTGCTACTATTGCTCTTCTGCCTACCATAAAAATTCGGGAATTTTGACCATATCCGCGGGTATCGAACCATGCAACCGCCAAAAGGCAGAAGAGGCCATCATAGAACAGCTTGATGCCTTAAAAAAAGGAAAGATCAGCGACGGAGAATGGAATGCCGCCAGAACCTCCCTCCAGAATATTTACCGTCAGATCTATGACAATCCGTTTGAGTTGCAAAATTTTTACGGAAACCGCATTCTATTTGGCATCAACGGAACCGTTGAGGATTCCCGAAAAAAGCTCATGACTGTCAAAAAGGAGGACGTCATTGCTCTGGCAAAAGAGATTGTCTTAGACACCGTATTCTTTATTGAGGGTACCAAAACCGATGTAAGCGAGGAGGAGTTTGATGATGAATAAAATCGAATATATCCGACACCACTCCTCGCTTCTTCGGGAAGAATATCGGGAATATCACCACTCCTCGGGGCTGACAATCTTTGTGTTCCCAAAAAAATTGTCCTCTACCTATGCCCTGTTTGGTACCAAGTACGGCTCCGTCCACAATCGATTTCGCTTTTTCCCCTACGAGAAATGGATCACGGTTCCCGATGGCATCGCCCACTTTCTCGAGCACAAGCTCTTCACCAACGAAGACGGAAGCGATTCCTTTGAGCGATTTTCCAACTACGGCGCGGATGCCAATGCGTACACATCGGAAGGAAAGACATGTTATCTGTTCAGCTGTACTGACCACTTCGAGGAATCCCTTGAAGAATTGCTTCAGTTCGTGACCCACCCCTATTTTACCCCCGAATCGGTACGTTCGGAGATTGGAATTATTTCCGAGGAAATTCGTATGTATGACGACAATCCCTCTGACCGTTGCTTTTACGGCATGTTAGAAGGAATGTACGAGCATCATAGCATTCGTCGAAATATTTGCGGCTCCTCCGCCTCTATATCAAAAATTACTCCCGAGCTTCTCTACACATGCTATGGTGCCTTTTACCGTCTCGACAACATGGCTCTTGTGGTCTGCGGAGATGTGCGCGACCATCAGATTTTGGAGATCGCCAATAAAGTCCTTCCGTCTGTTCCCTGCTCTGACCCATGTCCCCTATTGGAAGATGAAAACAGCAAGGAATCCCCCCATGCTTTCATGCCCTATCGCGAGCAAAGAATGCAGGTTTCCAAGCCACTGTTCAATATTGGCTTTAAGGATACGGATATCCCCAAAAACGGAGAAGAGCGTCAAAGAAAAGACGCTGCCATGTCCATCTTGAACGAAATGCTCTTTTCCCGTGCGGGAGTGCTGTATAACCAAATGGTTGAGGAGGAGCTGATCTCCCCGGCACTTTCTTACGGCTACACGATCTCCGACTCGGCAGCATACAACTCCTTAGCGGGAGAATCAGACACGCCCAAGGTCGTTCTCGAAAGAGTACTGGATTATCTGACAAAGGTTGCAAAGGAAGGACTTTCCTACGAGGATTTTCTGCGGGGAAAGAGAGTCATGTATGCGGAATTTGTAAAGGCATTTGATTCTACGGACAGCATCGCGAACAATTTGTTTGCGTTTTTCTGCGAGGACAGCGATCTTCTTGCCTATGCCAACCATCTGGAAGCAGTTACCTATGAAGAGATCTGCGAGCTCTTCCCCCTTGTTTTTCGCAAAGAGGCAGTGACCCTTTCTGTGGTCCTTCCCCTGGAATAAAATAATCATAATCATACAAGCTTTAAAGAGGAGATTCTTTATGGTTCATGTGTCCTTTCCCGGACTGGGAATTGAAAAATTTACAGTCGATCCCGTTGCTTTTACCATTCCGATCTTCGGAGGAATTTCGGTTCGCTGGTACGGTCTGATCATCACCTGCGGGATCATTCTTGCGTTTTTGTACGCAGCCTATCGTGCCAAGCATGAAGGGATCCTTTTCGATGACCTTGTGGATATTGCCATCTTTACAGTCGTCTTTTCGATCATAGGGGCACGTGCCTATTACGTGTTGACCTCTTTGGATCACTATGACAGCTTTTATAGTGTCATTGCCATTTGGGAAGGGGGAATCGCGATCTACGGCGCCATCCTTGCAGGGGCTCTCACAATATGGCTCGTATGCCGCAAAAAAAAGATCAAGCCACTAAAAATGTTAGACGCAGCCGCTCCCGCCGTCATGATCGGACAGATTCTCGGTCGATGGGGAAATTTCTGTAACGGAGAAGCCCACGGTGGTGTCATTTCCGAGGGAAGCCCCCTTTATTTCATTCGCATGGGGCTTTATCCTCACAATATTCCCGATGTTACGGGAATGGCATACGTCCATCCTACCTTTCTTTATGAATCACTTTGGAATCTTCTCGGATTTGTTTTGATCCATTGTCTCTATAGAAAGAAAAAATTCGATGGACAAATTGTACTGATGTATGTGACCTGGTACGGCTTTGGAAGAATGTGGATCGAGGGGTTGAGAACCGATAGCTTGATGGTAGGTCCCTTCCGTATTTCCCAGTTGGTAGGATTGGCGTGCTTCTTAGCAGGCTCCGTTTTCCTGACGATTTTCCTATTAAAGGCACGCAAAAATACAGAAGATACTATCGCAGAAGAAAAGCAAAAAAATATCGAATAAAAAGGAATGAAAATTATGGCAAACATTATCAATGGAAAAGCGATCTCCGCCGACATTCGCGCCGAGATCAAGGAAGCGACCGAGCAATTTCATCAGGAACACGGATTTCGTCCGGGACTTGCGGTCATTATCGTAGGAGACGATCCCGCATCCCGTGTTTATGTCCGAAACAAGAGACTTGCCTGCGAAGAAGTCGGCTTCTATTCCGAAGCCTATGAGCTTCCCGCTGAGACGTCACAGACGGAATTGAATGCCCTTGTAGACCGTCTCAATGCCGACCCTGCCATTCACGGCATTCTCTGTCAGCTTCCCTTGCCCAAGCACTTGGACGAAAATGAAGTGATTCTCCGCATTGATCCCCGTAAGGACGTAGATGCCTTCCATCCCGTTAACGTGGGAAAGATCATGATTGGCGACTATGATTTCCTTCCCTGCACCCCTGCGGGAGTCATGGAGCTTTTGATCCGAAGCGGCATTGAGATCCAAGGCAAAGAGTGTGTGGTAGTGGGACGCTCCAACATTGTCGGTAAGCCACAGGCAATGCTCCTTCTTCACGCAAACGGAACCGTTACCGTATGTCATAGCCGCACAAAGAATCTTTCCGAGGTTTGCCGACGGGCAGACATTCTGGTAGCTGCCATCGGAAAGGCAGATTTCTTTACCGCAGATATGGTCAAGGACGGTGCCGTGGTCATCGACGTAGGCATGAATCGACGTGCTGACGGTAAGCTGACCGGGGACGTGGATTTTGCGTCAGTTTCCGAAAAGGCATCTTATATCACCCCCGTTCCGGGCGGCGTAGGACCTATGACCATTACCATGTTGATGAAAAACACACTGACTGCGGCAAAGAGAGCAGTTAAAAACTAAGAAAAGAAAGTCCCAACACATTGTGTGTTGGGACCTTCTTTATGTAAAGATCTTTGCAAATCAGTTAGAGGTATTGACATCAATCACGGGTCCGAAATGTTTGTCATCGTCCGGCATGGGACCAGACTCAGCCTGGACTCCGGACGACCCTGACTCGGACTGGCTTCCGCTTTCCGAACTGCTCGAACTCTCCGAGTTTTCACTTCCAATCAAATCCTCAAAATCCAAAACGTCATCGGTGGAATTGAAGTCCAGCGGACCGCTTCCAACCTGAATTCCGGTTTTACTGTCACTGGGCTCTCCGCCATCCTGTGAAGGGTCAGAAAATTCCGAGTTTGAACCGGGATCTACGATCTCACCTGCGTCGGGCTCGTTTCCACAGGAAAGCATAATAAATGCAAAACAAAGCATTAAAATGAATACCAAAACAATTTGAAACTTCTTTTTCACCACTTGATCTCCTTTTTAAAAAGGTTTTTGTTAATTATACCATAGGTCGGTCGATTTGTCAAGCAAGGGATCTATTTTTCTCTTTTCCTGAATTTTCTTGATTTTTTCTGAAATGTATGCTATAATGTAGGTAAGACGGAACGAGAAAGGGTGATAAATTTGAAAATTCTCGAATCAGCGGAAAATTACTTAGAAACGATCTTAGTGCTCCAGAGAAGGAACGGACACGTTCGCTCCATTGACATTGTCAATGAATTGGAGTTTACCAAACCCAGTGTTAGCGTGGCTATGAAAAACCTTCGTCAAAACGGACTGATCGAAATTGACGGAAATGGATATATTTCTTTGTTGGATGAGGGAAAAAAGATCGCCGAATCTATCTACGAGCGCCATACGATTCTTACCCAGTGGCTCATCGGACTCGGTGTATCGCCCGAAATTGCTTCGGAGGATGCCTGTAAGATCGAGCACGTCATCAGCACGGAAAGCTTTTTGGCAATTAAATCGCAATATCAAGGGAAATAAACGATGCTCGCACCGAAAATCGGTGCGAGCATCGTTTGTTTTTACCGGGAGCTGCGCTTACCATTCCATACCAATACTCGAATCATACTTTACTTCTTTTCTGTTTGTATTTAAAAAATTATAAAAACCTTCAACGTCTAAATTATAACATATATTCCTCGAAAACAATATTTTTATTATTTAATATCAAAAATTTGATATGTTTTTCCGAAAAAGGGTACAAAGCGTCGAGGCGATCACTCTCACTCCGAGTCCAATTCATGAAATTTCTTGCTTTTTTGCAAAAAACGGTCGAGAAAGCGAAGGATCGTAAGAATCAGAAAGGCACCCAGGCAAAGCACGGGAATATAGACCGCCGTACATATGTACCATCCAAAGCTTTCCGATATCCATTGAAAAACTATCAGCGGTGAGGTGGCGGGTCCCACATAGAACATTTTAATGCTTCCCGCCGATGCGTTCCATAAGATACAATTGATACAAAACGCAGTAACACAGAGAATCAGAAAAGAAACAACCGCGTAAAAATAGTCCTCTTTCTTTAACCCTGCTCTGCCGGAAAGAAAAATGTAAAGTCCCAAGAAAACCAAGGACATGTGCCAAAGCAAAGCATGCAGCGTCAAGGTCCAATATTCGTGGAACAGACCGGACGGTTCAAAAAAGGCTATCAATCCACCCAGAAAATTAAATGTCATCAGAAATGCGTACATGGCACGGCTGATACGTCCTTTCCGTATCAGAGGAAGAATCAAGCAGAAATACATCGGAATACTGCATAGCTGGAACGGAAAAATCCACCACTGATAGCTTCCGTTGCCGATGACAAATGTATAGAATAACTGCTTGTATAGCTCGCTGAGGATAAGAAAGACACCAATCGCCCCCAATATCCGACGATTTCCCCTTTCCCCAACTTTTCTCAGCTTCCACGCCAAAAAGGCGCATAAGAAAAAGCCAACCAACATAAAGCAGAGATGAAACAAGCCGTAAGCCTTTGGTTTTTCCATCGTCCATGCGGTTTTTTCCAAAAACGAGGTCATTGTGTTTACAAAACCATTCATTGTTTTCTCCTTGTATACGTGATATAGGAAGCCCCCTTTATTCTATCACAAATCCAAAGTAAGTTCAAGAAGCAGACGAAAAAATATTTATAGAATGTTGTGAAAAAGATTGAAAAAGTACTTGATTTTTTCTTTCTCTTGTGGTATAATGATGAGGTATTCAACGGAGGCATAGCTCAGCTGGTTAGAGCGCACGGTTCACATCCGTGAGGTCTTGGGTTCGAGTCCCCATGTCTCCACCATAAAAAGAGAGGATATGCGACGCATATCCTCTCTTTTTATGGTGAAAGCTATGTGACCATGAACCCCGTAAAAATGGCGCATGCGCCATTTTTGCTACGCTTGCGCTCTCCTCCGAGCAAACGCTACCGATGGCTGTGAGCGCAAGCATGGGTTCGAGTTGCGTGTTATAAAGCCAAGAGCCACCGCAAAATTGCAGTGGCTCTCTTTCTTTTTAGAAAAACGTCAGCTGGTCGGTCTCGTTCAGATGATCCAACACTCCGTTCTTACGGAGGATCTCAATAACCGCTTTGGTCAGCTTGGCTCGCAGACGAAGATCGTCCACCGAAAAGAATTTCTCCTCGTTTCTCGCGGCAATGATGTTCAGCGCCGCGTTTTCTCCCAGTCCGGGTAATGCAGAGAACGGCATACGGATTCCGCCGTTTTCAGGCAGAAATACATAGGCATCCGATTTCTCAATATCCACGGGAAGGAATTTGATCTTCCTCGCCATACATTCATTGACCAACTGCAAGGACGGGATCGAGGCAAGCTCCTTGGGAGACGCTTCCTTCTTCCCTCGCCTTTCAATATCCTTGATCGTAGCAACCACGTGCGAGCGCCCTTTCATGATGATCTCGGCATCAAAGCCTCCGGGCGCGACGGTAAACATGGCGCAATAGAACGCAATCGGAATATGCACCTTATACCAGCCAAGACGGATTGCCGACATGACGTATGCGGCGGCGTGCGCTTTCGGGAACATATATTTGATCTTCTTACAGGACCAGATATACCATTCGGGAACGTCATGGGCACGCATCGCCTCCTCCCATTCGGGAGTCAGTCCCTTTCCCTTTCGGACACTCTCCATGATCTTAAAGGACATCGCATTTTCCAATCCGTAACGGATCAGGTCATTCATGATATTGTCACGACATCCAATCACCTTGGAAATATCACAGGTTCCCTCCTTAATGAGGGTCTCCGCATTACCGAGCCATACGTCGGTTCCGTGAGTCAGTCCCGAAATCTGCAAAAGGTCGGCAAAGTTCTTTGGCTTTGCGTCCATCAGCACCTGCTGAATGAATCGGGTACCGAACTCGGGCAGACCAAAGGTTCCAATTTGAGTGTCAATGTCCTCGGGAGTTACTCCCAAGGGCTTGGTGGAAAGAAATAACTCATAAACATCACGGTCGTTCATGGGTACGTCCATGACACTGGTATTGGAGAACCGTTCCAGCCACTTATATTTGGTGGGAATATCGTGTCCAAGCTCGTCCAGCTTCAGGATGGTATCATGCAAATAGGAAAATGCAAAGTGAGTGGTAACAATATCCGAGTTAGGGTCGTCAGCGGGGTGCTGTACGGGGGTGAAATCATAGACCTCATATTCACGGGGGACAACAATGATACCCCCGGGATGCTGTCCTGTGGTTCGCTTGACACCCACGCAATTCAGGATTACACGGTCCATCTCTGCCCGTCCAATACTCACACCCTTGGTCTCAAAGTATTTGGCAACAAAGCCGTATGCCGTTTTGTCGGCAAGAGTTCCAAGAGTTCCCGCGCGGAACACATTCTCGGCTCCGAACAATTCCTCGGTGTATTTATGTACCTTTCCCTGTACGTCACCCGAGAAGTTCAGGTCGATATCGGGAGACTTGTCTCCATAGAAGCCAAGGAAGGTTTCGAAAGGAATGTCATGTCCGTCAGCATTCATCTTCGCGCCGCATTTCGGACAATTCGCATCGGGTAAATCAAACCCCGATCCCACGCTTCCGTCGGTAAAGAATTCGGAATACTGACACTTAGGGCAATAGTAGTGAGGCGGTAAAGGGTTCACCTCGGAGATTCCCGCCATGGTCGCAACGAAGGATGATCCTACCGAACCTCGGGATCCTACCGAATATCCCTGACTCTCGCTGTACCACACCAAGCGTTGTGCGATCATATATAGAACCGCAAAGCCGTTTTTGATGATAGAGGTCAGCTCCTTATCGAGTCTGGCGCGAACCAGCTCGGGGATGGGGTCTCCGTACATTGCCTTAGCTCGGGTCCAGCACTTTTCTTGAAGTTCTTCTTCAGCACCCTCCATATTGGGTGTATAAGAGCCCTTCGGAATAGGACGGCACTCCTCGATCATGTCATTGATCAGATTGGTATTTTCCACCACTACCTCGTATGCCTTTTCTTTCCCGAGATAAGAGAATTCCTCCAGCATCTCCTCGGTAGTACGGAAATAGAGGTGGATGTCTCTGTCCGCATCCTTGAATTTCATGCCCGCCAAAAGGATCTTGCGGTAGATCTCATCCTCTTCATTGAGAAAGTGCGCATCGCAGGTCGCCACCACGGGCTTTCCGTATTTTTCACCCAACGCAACGATTTGACGATTCAGGTCTCTGAGCTCCTCATCGTCCGCCACCTTTCCCTGTTCTATCAGGAATCGGTTGTTACAGATAGGCTGGATTTCCAGATAATCGTAGAAATTCACGATCTCCTCAATCTCATTCTCACTCTTCTTTTCCAGAATGGCATGAAAAAGCTCACCCGATTCGCAGGCTGAACCGACGATCAGTCCCTCTCGGTATTTCTCCAGCTCCGCCTTGGGGATTCTCGGTTTTTTACGGAAGTAATTCAGATAACTCAGGGAAATCAGACGGTACAGATTTTTCATACCCGTCTGGTTCTTCACCAAAATGATCTGGTGATAGGTCTCCTGGGTCAAGGGATCTGCCTTGGCGCTCATTTCATTTTGAAGATCGGAAAAATCCTTTACGTCCAATCCCTTCATCTGCTCGATCATAGAGAAGAAGATCATAGCAAGCATTTCCGCGTCGTCGCAGGCACGGTGATGGTGAAAATCTCCCAGCTTGTAATGCTCTGCCAATCGGTTGAGCTTATGGGATTTCAACTCGGGATTGAGATAACGAGACAACGCCACAGTATCGAGGTATGCGTTTTCAAAGGGAAGGTTCAGTTGCTTTGCCGCCACACGAATAAAGCCCGTATCAAAGTCGGCATTGTGCGCAATCATCAATCGGTCTCCCACAAATTCCATAAATTCGGGAAGGACCTCGTCAATCGTTCGGGCATCGGCAACCATTTCGTCGGTAATAGAGGTCAACTTCACGACCTCTTCGGGGATGGGACACTGAGGATTCACAAAAGTATTGTATCGCTCGATGACTTCCCCGCCCTTGATCTTCACCGCACCGATCTCGGTAATCTTACAGGTAGCGGCAGACAGACCGGTCGTCTCCAAGTCAAAGACGATAAACTCATCGTCGAAGCCACCGCCGTAATGTCCGAACACCGCACTGGCACCCGCATTCACAAAATATGCTTCCATGCCATAGATCACCTTCATACCGGTCTTATCCGAGGCAAGCATTGCCTCAGGGAATCCCTGCACATTTCCGTGGTCGGTAATGGCAACGGCAGCATGTCCCCATTTTTGGGCAGTCTTGACCGCTACGTCCGGGGGAATCAGCGCATCCATGCTGGACATATTGGTATGTAAATGAAGCTCCACTCTCTTTTTGGGAGCGTTGTCGGTTCTGACTTTTTTGGAGATCACCGCTACGTCGGTATAGCTCATATATAGCTCGTCGTCATTCCGCTCGGTCTTTAAGTACCCGTGGATGGCGACTGCCATGCCTACCTTCAGCTTTCCACCAAGCTCCGCCGCATCCTCGGGGAGCATGGAAAACTGCTTGACGTAGATCGAAGCGTTTCCGTCAAAAATACCGAAGGTCACGTTGAATTTATCGCCTGTACGGTTAGCTTCTTTATTAAAGGAAAATATCTCGCCCACAAAGGTAATTCCACGAACGGGACGAGTCGCCGTAGCAATGGGAATGGGTTGAATGTCAAAAGCAACCCCCAGTACGTATTCGGGATTGGCGATACAAAAGCAGGAGGAGCCGATCTTCACAAATCCATCCTCGGGATATTCTACCAGCACGTTCTTATCGTAAATGGTGGAGAGTCTTGGCAAGCTTTCCTCGTCACTTTCGGTGAGGACAGGTGCCGATTCACTTCCCCGATGGACAATTGCATCATACTGCTTTTCGGCAGAAAGGATCTGTCGGTCGATCCTTTGCAGCTTTTCACGATAGGAATCACTCTCTGTATCCTTACGGAAAGGATCATGCTGAAGGACCACTCTCCGTTTAATCGAGAACTCGCTCATCAGAATGTTTTCGATGACCTTGGGGGTAGCGGCATCCTGCAGAAGTTCCACGCCCATTTCGTTAAATGGGATGGTAATAGTCAAAGTATCATCAGTTAGCTCATAGCGATAAGAGGAAAAGAATCCCTTTGCCACGATGCCAACTCGCTCGGTCTCCATGAGAAGCTGAGACACGTATCGCTCGCTGAACAATTTCGAGGGATAGTGGGGCAAAATTTTGAAATAGACAAGCTGATAAACCTCGGCGACCTGCGTCTCAATTCCGTAAAGCGTCTCTTTCTCAACGAGGTACGGAAAGTCCGCATAAACCTCAAGAATCCTCTTTTCCTTTTCGATCCTCGTTTTTGTTACGGTGCCGACAGAGAGAACCTTCTCGTACTCGGGAGGAGGCGAATATTTACTTAACAGCTGCTTCAGTGTTTTCTCCGCCATGTCGGCTTCCTTTCCTTATATCCTGAATTTTTTGATTTCCTCGATGAGAACGGAAACAATCTCCGCCTCGGGAAGCTTTCGGACGATTTCTCCCTTTTTGATGAGAACCGCTTCTCCTTTTCCTCCCGCAATTCCCACGTCAGCCTCTCGTGCCTCCCCGGGTCCGTTAACCACACAGCCCATGATGGCGACCTTGATTGGAATATCCATTATGCCTTCATCCAAGGCTTTTTGCTCAAATTCCTTCACTAAGGGAATGAGGTCGATCTTGGTTCGACCGCAGGTAGGACAGCTGACGATATCCAAGCCCATCTGCCCCTCCAAGGACATGGCACGGAAAATCTTCTTTGCCGCATAAATCTCCTCTATGGGATTGTCCGTCAAAGAGACACGGATGGTATCTCCGATTCCGTCCATCAAAAGCGAGCCGATACCGATGGCACTTCTCATAGAACCGATTTCTCGGCTTCCCGCTTCGGTCACTCCCAAATGCAAGGGGTAATCGCATTTCTCTGCCAACAGGCGGTTGGCGGCAATCATATTGTAGGGATTTGACGCCTTTATAGAAATAACGGTGTTGAAAAACTCATTTTTTTCCAAAAGGGACACATGATAAAGAGCGCTTTCGCACAGAGCCTCCGGCGTAGGCGCACCGTATTTGGCAAGGATCTCCTTTTCAAGAGAGCCACTGTTCACACCGATTCGAATGGGAATATTTCTTTCTTTACACGCACAGCAAACCGCACGCACACGATCCTCATCTCCGATATTTCCCGGATTAATGCGAATCTTGTCCACACCAACCTCGGCGCAACGAAGCGCCACCCGATAGTCAAAATGTATATCGGCAACCACGGGGATTGTGATCCCCGCCTCCTTTAGGTAAGGGATGGTATTTGCCGCCTCTACGTCAGGAACCGTAATGCGAACAATATCACAGCCTGCCGCCTCCAATTCCCGAATCTGAGCCAATGTGGCAGCCTGATCGTGGGTATCGGTATTGGTCATCGACTGGATGGCAATGGGGCGAGCACCGCCAATTGCCGTTTTTCCTATCTGTATCTCTCTGGTTTTCCGTCTGATGTCGTTATACTTCATTTTCTTCCCTTTCGTCTTACGTTACTATCCGAACAGGTGTAAAACGTCCTTTACCGTCACAAATATCATCAGCGCAAACAAAAGCATGATTCCCACAAAGTTCACATAGGATTCCACATTTCTGTTCAACGGTTTTCTTCGAATCCCTTCGATGATCAAAAACAAAAATCTTCCACCATCCAATGCGGGAAACGGAATCAGATTGAATACACCGAGATTGATCGATAAAACGATCACCAAATATAAAACGCTCCAAGCACCGGTCTTTGCGGCTGTGCCCACGGCTTCGACCACCCCGACAGGACCCGATACCGCTTCCATCCCGAAGCGACCGCTCACAAGACCGATCAATGAGTCATACACCATTTTCACCGTAGAAACCGATCGCCAAAAGGAATGCTTGAGAAGTGTTCCTAAGGTAGTTCTTTCCTGCGCTACGTAAAAATCGTAGCTTCCAAATGAAACACCCGATTCCTCCATCCCCGGAAAGGTCACGTCATTGAGCGTTATTTTTTCTCCGTTGCGAATCACTTTCATATCGATGGGCTCATAGCCTTGATTCATAATCTCGTACACCAATTCGTTTCCCGTATGCACACGGGTTCCGTTGATATGGGTAATCTCGTCTCCGATCTGAAGCTGTGCGTTGGAGGTTGCACCCTCCGCAAACTCGGCAACCGTAGTGGATGCTAAATTACCCATGGAAAACACCATAATCGTCATGAGAAGGAAGCCCAACACCAAATTCATCATGGGTCCCGTGAGAACAATAATCATTCTCTTCCATACGCTTTTATTACAGAATGCGTTTTCGTCCGTCGACTCTTCATCCTCTCCCACCATACTGACAAAGCCACCGATGGGAAGAAGCCGCAGACCGTATTTGGTTTCATATTTTTTCGATTTCCAGGAAATCAATGTCGGACCCATACCGACGGCAAATTCCTTGATCGAAACCCCGCAAAGACGGGCGGTAATAAAATGTCCGAACTCATGAATAAAGATCATGACTCCAAACATCAAAAGCATCAAAAGAACATATAAAACGTATTGCATGTTACACTTTCTCCTTGTATATCGAGCTGATCGAGAAAAACAAGGATGTCACAGGGAAATCTTCAGTTTTCTTGATATTTTTTCTCTCGCCGCACGGTCAAGAGACAAAATGCCTTCCAAATCGTGAACATTGGCGGCACTCTGCATTTCCTCCACCGTTTCGCAGACCTTCTCGGTAATCTCGTAGAACGGGATTTTTCCCTTCAAGAATTCCGCCACGGCAACCTCGTTTGCCGCGTTCAAAACGGCGGGAAGTGCCCCTCCCTTTCCAATACAATCTATGGCACAAGGAAGAAGACGGAAGGTCTCTCCGTCGGGACAGGAAAAACTCAGGGTTCCGATCTCAAACAGATCGAGCCGATCAATCACCGCCTCGGTCCGTTCAGGATAGGTCAGCGCATATTGTGCGCAAAGACGCATATCGGGTACCGAAAGCTGGGCGATGACACTGTTATCAATGTATTCCACCATGGAATGAATTATACTCTCACGATGTACTACCACCGTGATTTTCTCCGCAGGCACACCAAACAAATGAACCGCCTCGATAACCTCAAAGCCTTTATTCATCAGGGTTGCCGAGTCAATAGTGATCTTAGCTCCCATTTTCCAGGTCGGGTGCGCCAGTGCATCTTTCACACCGATAGAACGAAGCTCATCCACGCTTTTTCCAAAGAAAGGACCACCGGACGCGGTCAGCAGAATCCGCTTCACCTCTTGGCTTTTCCCTGCCTGGAGACACTGAAAAATCGCGCTGTGCTCACTATCTACGGGAAGTATATCTACTCCCTTTTGCCGAGCTTGTTCGGTAACGATCTCACCCGCCACCACCAAAGATTCCTTGTTTGCCAAGGCAAGTCTTGCGCCCGAGTCAATGACGGAAAGGCTTGGCAAAAGTCCCGCTTCCCCGATAATGGAGTTGAGAACCACGTCACGGTGCCCCTCTCGCGCCATATGACAAATGCCTTCGGAACCGCTGAATACACGAATATCCGTATCAGCCAAACGAACCTTCAATTCTGCCGCCGCCGAAGGGTCTGCCATGGCAACCGATCGCACTCGAAATTTTCTTGCCTGCTCCTCTGCACGACGATAATTGGAATGAGCGCTGATTGCGTCAACGGTCATACCAAGCTGTTCCGCCGCATCCAGAGCTTGCTCTCCAACCGAACCCGTAGAACCGAGCACGGCAAGAATCTTTTTATTATCTCCGTCACGCATGATAAACGATGCTCCTTACATAAGCGGGATTCCCGTCAGGGTCACGAACATGCAGATCGCCCCCATGCCGAGAGACACCGCCAAAATCGAATCAAAGCGGTCCAGCATTCCTCCGTGACCGGGGAAAAGCTTGCCATAATCCTTAATCCCGTAATGGCGCTTAATGACCGACATAATGAGGTCTCCAATCTGAGAAACCACCGATACGATCACACCGCAGATCACCAAGAAAAGAATATTGGCATTTTGACCGAACCAATGATCTACCACAAAGCCAAGGATCGCAAAGCCAAGGGCACAGAATACGATCCCTCCAATGCTCCCCTCAATGGTCTTTTTCGGACTGACATCCTCAATCAGCTTATGCTTGCCGAACAAGAATCCCGTAAAATACGCAAAGACATCGGTGACCCATGCGCCGATAAAGATCAAAAGGTAGATGTACTTTCCGCTGTCTTGAAAATCACGGACATAAAGGATCGACAAAAGCGCTCCGAGGATGTATACGGTCAAGGCGTAAGAGGTCAACACCTCTGCGAATGCCAGTTTTCCGTGGGACCAGATCACAAGGGGAAACAGATAAAGAAGATACAATGCCGCCACCATAAAAGCAATGAGAGCAAATTGCGTACGGTTTTCCATATACCGAATCAAAAAGGGAGAAACAAGCGCAAATAGGTAGGGCGGAAGAACCACCGCCACCCTTTTGTGCATTCCGATGCACTTAAAGATTTCATAAAGGCTTACTACCGCCACCAGAGCAAGCGCAATCGGCAAAGCGGGGGTCGATGAAAAAATCAATACGGGAATCAGCACGCAAAGAGCCACCAAGCCGGTCAATACTCGTGTCAACATCCTATTTGTCTCCTTATACTCCGCCAAATCGACGGTTTCTCTTTTTAAAATTCTCGACGATCTCGTCTACGTCACTGGTTTTAAAATCGGGCCAAAGCGTATCGGTAAAGTAAAACTCCGCATATGCCGCTTGCCACAAAAGGAAATTGGAAATGCGATAATCTCCTCCCGTGCGGACGATCATATCCAGCTCGGGAGATTCCTTGGTATATAGCTCAGAGGAAATATCCTCTGCAGTCACCCGCTCCTTCCCCTTGGCAATCAAGGCATTGGCAGCATGAACGAGCTCATCCCTTCCCCCGTAGTTCAGCGCAATATTGACGATGTAGGGATTGTGCTTGGAATCAAGCTCGATCTGTGTCATCTTTTGACGCATAGACTCGGAAAAGGGAGAACGGTCTCCAAGAAAAATAAATCGAGCATCGTTTTTCTTCAATTCCACCACACACTCATCCAAATAATCCTCGAGTAAGGACATCAAGGAATCCACTTCCTTTTGTGGCCGTTTCCAATTTTCGGTGGAAAAAACGTAAAAGGTAGCTGCCTTCATTCCAATCTCACCGCAATAGCGCATGATCTTTCGGAAGGCATCGGCTCCGAATTTATGTCCCGACTCTCTGGGCATGAGCCTTTTTTTTGCCCATCGTCCGTTTCCGTCCATAATAAACGCGATGTGCTGGATCGGACAATCCTGTATTACCTGTTTCTTCGCCATAAAACGATCCTCCGATTATAAAATCAGGACGGGCTAAAAACCCGCCCTGTATTCAGGTTCAGATTTAGATCTGCATGATTTCCTTTTCTTTCTTCGCGGTCACTCCGTCGATCTCCTTGATATACTTATCGGTCAGGTCCTGAATCGACTTTTCGGATGCCTTCTGCTCGTCCTCGGTCATCTCGCCGTCCTTTTTCATCTTTTTACATAGATCATTGGCATCTCTTCTGACGTTACGAATGGCAACCTTGGCATCCTCTCCCGACTTCTGTACCTGCTTCACAAGCTCTTTTCTTCTTTCCTCGGTAGGCTGAGGGAATACCAAACGAATGACCTTACCGTCATTGGTAGGTGTAATACCAATGTCGGAAGCCAAAAGTGCCTTTTCCATTTCCTTCAAGGTGGTAGCATCGTAAGGAGAGATGGTCAGCGTCTTTGCGTCTGCCACTCTTACGTCCGCCATGGAAGTGATGGGCGTAGGAGCGCCCCAATATTCGAAATTCACCTTGGAGATCACAGCGGCATTTGCCTGCCCCGCACGGATCGATCCCAGGTTTTCCTCATAGACCGAGATGGCCTTCTTCATTTTCTCTTCAAAATCCTTGGTATTGAGCTTCATAATCGTTCCTCCGTATGTATATAATCAAATTTTTATCGATGAATTTCGGTACCGATCTTCTCGCCCATGATCACTCGGTAAATGTTCATGGGATCCTTCAGCTCGAACGCATAAGCGGAAATATCGTTTTCCATGCAGAAGGTGGTTGCCGAAAGGTCCAGTGCCTTCAATTGCTTTGCGAGGATCTGTTCATAGGTAAGCTCATCGTAGCGAACCGCCGTGGGATCCTTCTTGGGGTCAGCGGAATAGATGCCGTCTATATTCTTTGCCATGAGCACGACGTCCGCCTCGATTTCAGCCGCGCGAAGAACCGCAGCCGTATCCGTAGAAAAATAAGGAGAGCCCAAGCCACAGCCGAAAATGACGATCTTTCCCTCCTCCAATGCCTTGACCGCGTCTCTTGTCACGTAGCGATCGGCAAAGGTCTGCATTTCCACAGCAGTCATCACCTTAGTGTCAAGACCCTTCTGAATAAAGGTATCCTGAAGCGCCAAAGCGTTGATCGCGGTCGCCAGCATCCCCATGCTGTCAGCCCGTACACGATCCATCTTGCCGCCCTGTCTTCCTCGCCAGATGTTTCCCGCACCGACAATAATACCGATCTCTACACCTGCGTCGCGGCACTTTTTCAAAACGTCGGCAATGGAGGCAATGAAATCAAAATTCAAAATTCCGTCAGCACCTGCCGCCAATGCTTCACCCGAAAGCTTGAGAAGAACTCGCTTATACTTGGGACTCATATTTTCCATACGTCTTTATGCCTTTCCAAATCGTACTGTCAGAAGCCTTGCGCATCGCAAGATTTCCCACATATTATTTTACTACATTTTTGTAAATTTGTAAACAGAAATTTTCAATTTTCTTATAAAAAGTTTCATAAAATCCATTGCAGAACTCCCACCGCCGCCAAAAGCGTGGGAATGCCAATGAAAAGTCCATAGAGCACGAATCGTCCTGCCGACAGCTTCACCCCGTGTTGCTTGAGCAGATTAAACCACATAATTCCCGCCAAAGCTCCAACAGGTGTAATAAACGCACCGATATTGGAACCGACAATGGTAGCAAAGATCTGTGGGGGATTTCCTGCTACCGCAAGAATCTTACTAAACAAAACACTCATCGGAATATTGTTGAGTACGTTAGAACCAAGAAAGGACAAAATACCATAAGAAAATGCACTGGTGTCCCCCGATAACGCATTGCCGATCCACTGGGTTACACCGCGCAGCTCCAGAGCGAGGACCAATATAAACATCCCGATTACAAAAGGAATGATTTCAAAAGGCATGCGCTTCACAGCTTCCGAAAGGACAGTAAGTTTTTTCCTTTGAAGGAGAAGACAAGCAATTGAAGAGATTACACAGGAGATTCCCATGCAAAGAGAGATCAGCCACATTTCAAAGCCGATGGTCTGCGATAATGCCAAGAGAATGACACATCCCGCCAAGTGCCCGAGAGAGAGCCACATAAGAGGGCGATTGGTGATGGGCTCTATTTTTGTTTCCACATGGATTCTTCCCTTCAAATGCTTTTGAAACAGCAAAAGCATCAAGCCGAGAGATACCAGTCCCGCCGCAACCGTCGGGAGCGCCATGGTCCAAAGATACTCCGAAAATCCGATATGGAATGCTCCCGATATGTAGATGTTCGTGGGGTTCCCGATCAAGAAAAACAAGCTCCACGTATTCGCCGCCACAAATTCCATGATTAGATACGGAACGGGATTGATATTTCCCGAACGGCAAAAATAACAAATAAAGGGGGTAAAGGTCAAAATCACAATATCATTGGAGGTAAACACCGTCAAAAGAGAGATTACGGCATAGAGTGTCAAAAAAATCCGATACTGTCCGCCCCCCGACCTCTGAAGAATGATCCCCGATACGTAGCCGAAAAATCCCGTTTGGTCGAGGACCAAAGAAAATACGGTCATGGACAAAAACAGAACCAAAATCCGCAAGGGATTCACCGAGGAATCCGCCAAAAAAGACTCCGCAACCTGTCCAAGACTCACACATCCCGCCAAAAGCATAGTGAGGGCACCGGCCAAGGGAATCAAGGGATAGATCTTGATACTCTTAAAATGCAGCTCTCCCTTTTTGTTCGTCCGTATCATGATGGCAGGGCAAAACAAGATCGAGACAATAAACAGAACCACGGTAATTCCCGCAATCCACAAAACGACACTCATATTCTAAAAATCTCCATGGATCGATTCCCCCTTTGGGGTCGATTAATTATACACCCGTTCCCAAGGATTGTCAACAGAATTCATAGCATTCGCAACAAATACCCATAAGGCTCCAGTCTCGTTTTTCTCTCGCGCCAATCGGGCATCAGCTTGTTCATCAATTGGTGAAAATCAGGAGAATGATCCGCCACCAAAAGATGCGCCAGCTCATGGGTCGCCACGTATTCCATACATTCGGGCGGCGTACAGACCAAAAATTTATTAAAGGTGATCTCTGCCGAGGACGCAAGACAGCTCCCCCACTTCCCCACCATACACCGATACCGAAGTGTAGGTCGGGGAAGCCCGTATCCATAGAAACGCTTTGCCGCTTCGTCCAAAACCACAGGCATACTTTTTTCGGAAAGACGTCCCAGCTCCTCACGCAATGCCCTGCGGATCTGTCCCTCAGAATCCACATCGGGAACAGTCAAGACAAGTCGTTCCACGTATAAGGTAGCGCCTATCCGCTTTCCCTTGCTCACAATAATCTCTCGTTCTCTCCCGAAGATGGGCACTCTTCCCCCCTCTCCCAAATAAAATTCTCTGCGAGGAGCCGAGCAATCAATTCGAGCTCTTGCGCGCAGGATCATCTCCCGCTGAGCCACAACAAACCGATCGATCCGTTCGAAAGGAACACCATAGGGTGCGGAAACTGCCACACAACCATCTGAGCGCACACGAAGATTGAGATTTTTCACCTGCTTGTAGGTCAACTCGTATTCCATATCTTCCCCGCCGATTTCAACGATCCTCTTCATTGAAAAAAACCTCCTTGTCGGTTTCCGAAAGAAAAACGGGAACCTCCTTCGTTAAGCACATGCTATCGGGCGTCACCTTACATTCTACTGCCATAACCTTCACCCCCGATGCTGCCGCCCGTCGCAGGGCGTCGCCAAAGGCGGGATGCGTCCGATCGTTTGGACGAAAGCACGTAACGCCCGACATTTGTACAACGAAAAAAATATAAGCTTCATACCCCTTTTCTCGACAGGCAATCAGTTCTTGAATGTGCTTTACTCCTCGTTCCGTAGGAGCATCGGGAAACAGAACCGTTCCTTGCTCCTCCAAAGTAACTCCTTTGATCTCCAAAAAAATTTTTCGATCGGGGGTTTCCACGTAGAAATCGAATCGGGATGAGCCGAAGGTGGTTTCGGGACGAATATGGGTCGCATTCGGAAAGAGCTTGAGAATGTATTCCCCTGCCGCCTTGTTGGGTGCCTGACTGTCCATATTGATGAGCCTCTCTCCCTTTCGAACAGCAATAAGGTCATAGTCGGTCTTTCTTCCCTTGCCTCGGCAATCCTCTAAATACACGGTACTGCCGGGCAAAAGAAGTTCTCGGCAACGTCCCGTGTTCTTTACGTGGCAAATCACTTCCTTACCAAAGAGTCGTACTCTTGCTACAAAGCGGTTGATTCGCTCCATAAATTCAGCCTCTAAAACCTTTTCGTACCGCACAAAACTCCTCCTTATTTTCATTCTCTATTATTATACCAATTTTCTCTGTCTCCGTCAAGAGAAAAAGGGACTCGTGAAAACGAGTCCCTTTGACGTTATGGTCTGGGCAAAGTAGTGGGGTCCTGTGTATAGTCTCGCTCTCCCACAAACGTGATCTCTCCGTTCAAGGGAAAAATAATCTGCTCCACAACGCCATCAGCATAGAAGCAGTTCTCAAAGCCTACCTTGAGAGCAAGGTCTCGATTGGGCTTCAAAATCCCGCTGGAGGCAATTGTCTTTCCTTCCACCCGGTATCCAAGAGTTCTGTAATAGAAGGTATCCTTGGCGCAGGTCCAAAGAACGTAGGAATCCCCTCTGGTTGCGGCATCGTACAATGCCCACGTACCGCCGCTGTGCCCGTGATGATTCACCTGGAAGATGTCGCTCTTCAACTCGTCTCCGTAAAGCTTCACCATCTTATCACATGCAGCAACCGATGCATCTCCCGTAAACAGAGCTGTATATCCGTTTTGACGAAGTCGGATCACAGTAGAGGTGTTGTTCGAATCTTCTATGTAGCCGGGATACAAATTTTCGTGAGTAAACACCACCTCAAGCTCGGTATTACAGAATGTAACAATCTGTCCCGTATGGGGCTTGATCAAAGGGGCATTCATTTGAGTCAAAAGCCCGGGAAGCACTTTGAAGTACCAACTTCCATCGCTTGCCATTGACAAAGAATTGGGATTGGCAATGAAATATTCCAACGTAACCTTGTCATGATACTTTGAAACAAAACTTTCAAACGCTCCACAGTGGTCACCGTGAGGGTGGGACATAAACCACGCGGCTATGATCACCTTTCCGTCCTTGCGCCGGTTATGCTCCACCAAATAATTGTAGATTCTCTCGTCGTCTCTGCTTCCGGCATTGGAGCTGTAACCGCCGTCCATGACGATATACCGTCCGTCCTCCAAAGTGATCACATAGTTCATGCCGTGACCGTCATATCTTCCGTGATAATCTCCCCTGTGATCATAATGCAGAGACATGACGTGCAACGTTGCTTCAGTCACCTTTTCGTAATCTTGGCTGGCATCGGGGATCATTGCCGTTGCCTTATGCTCATCGGCAAAGAGGTGCATGGTTCCGCCCGACTGCTTTGGATAGAAAGACAGACAAAGCTCCTTTTTTCCGTCACGATAGGTTCGGAACAGATTTTCTACGATCTGATTTTCCTGCCACAAGGTATATCCATCCGCTACGATCTTCTGGCAATATGCGGTAAATTCCGCCTTTTTCACACCCGTGTAGCTGAACATCAAGGTCTGGTTCTCATTATCGATTTCAAGCTCGTTCACACCCTCTGTAAATTCGGGAAAATCCCAAAGGAAGCGAGTGTTCTCTCCCTTCCATTGCTTCGTCACGTAAAGTGTCATCTCCTTGCTTGCGGCATCCACCACATCTTTCATTTCTCGCAGCAGAATCTCGCACGCATATTTACGGGTCATGGCATAGTGACCTGCCACGATAAGCTTGTTTCCAACGACACGCACCGCGTATTCGTTTCGTTCAAGACCCGCATACGCCTGCTCGCACTCGGGATATCCAACGTCACCAATCAGAATGCTGTACGTATTCTCATTGTAGGTGGTCATTCCCGCATATACACGGTCGGGATAGTTCCCCGTATACTGCTCCAACCGTTCTTCAATGAGCGCGGCAATCTCTTCGTCACCGTCACCGGCTTTGCTCGGAAGCACAATGTTATATCGGATCTTGTTGTTTTGGTACAACGTTACCTCTTGAACGTCTGCCTTCTCCACCACGGAATGTCCTTTCTCTACACTGAGAACACCGTTCTCCGCCGTGGAAAGATACTCTTCATAGAACACATCCACTGCCTCGGACAACGCAAAGTCGGAGGTAGCGACGATCACGATCTTGTTTTCATGGAAAACGATGGCGTACTTCATCGCGTGGCTAAGAAGCTTTTTGGCTTCCTCGGACTCGGGCTGATTCGTAAGACCCAAGAGGATCTCTTTTCGGTTCGAGTCGGAAGCCAGCCCGTAATCATCGGTCACGGTAGGGTCTTCGTTTCCGAGGGACACCAAATATTCATAAAACCGCCCCATTGCGTCATTGAGCACCGTATTGCTACCTTGGGGGCGCACAACCGAAAAATCCGCAAGCGAATAACGGTACTTTTCCGTCTCCTCGCTATCGGTGGGAGTCTCCTGTCCCTCGGTCGGCGTCTCCCCAATCATGGAATCGGATTCACCTCCGTCGGAGGGATCTTTATTGTTATTGCACGCAAACAAGCTGCCAAGAATCAATAACATTGTCAGTAAAAGTAAAATGTACTTTATCCCTTTTCTCATACGGTCTCCTTTGTTTCAACCATACAAAATTACCGCTACTATTTTAGTATGTCTCGGTAAATTTGTCAACAGAATTTAAAAAAAGTTACAATTCGGTTTCATTTTATAAAAATTTACAAATCAATAAACAATTCCTCCTAAACTTATGATACAATAAGTAAAACGACGTATTTCCGAAGAACGTTTCTTCGTTAAGGAGCCTTATGAAAGAAAAGAAAAAAACGATGTCCGCCCGTGAGCAAGAGATTCATGCCGCTCTCGCATGCCACACCTCGTCCGCAAGACGGTTATATATCCTTATGTTTTTGCTTACATACGGATTGTTTGCCCTCAATACACTGGCGCTGTCTCCCTTTTTGATTTCACTGGACAGCGATATTATGACCTCCTCCACCGTCCTTCCCTCTCTCGTATCGGCGGTGATGCACGTGATTCATCTTTGTGTCATTCCCGCCGCAGCATGGAGTTTGATCGGCTTTGCCTATTTTCAAAGAGAATCCTCATCGGTACTCCGTCGCTTGACGATCCTGTATTTTGGTTCTCTCTTCTTCTGCCGCTTCTGCGACATGGCGGCAGCGCTCATGATGAACGGAGCGCTCTATTTGAATGAGGATATTATCTATCCCGTTTGGTATCTGATTCTGGATCTGATCTATAACCTTGTTCTTTTCCTCCTCATGCGGAGATTGGTCATGAAGCATCGCCGTCGTGAAGTAGCGACCATTCAAGCTGCTTTGACGTCTTCTCCCAAAAAAACGGTGCAAATTCGTTCCGAGTCCCTCTATCCCTTTGGGAAGCTTTACAAAAAGGGACATCCCATCATGTCCCTTATTGGTCGGTTCGGACTGATCTTCGTGGCGGTCGCCTTGATTCAGGAGATCCTTTATACTGTAGCCTATCTTTACGATTCCACAAGACCGCTCACAGGAGAAGAGATCTTTGTGATGATCGGTCGGTATGTGGATACCCTTTGGGTGGGCTTCTTCTTCTACTTATTCTCTCTTCTTCTTTATCGTATCCTGTTCAAAAAGGCAACTATGGCCGAAGAGGAAATGGAAAAAGAAGCCGAGCAGGAAACCACAACTCTTTAATCCCCCACAGAAAAGAACAACCGCTTTCACTATCATAAACATAGCAAAAGCGGTTCCTTTTTATTCAAATGATTCAATTTTCTTACGATAGCATCTGTTGGAGAATCACGAGTTTATTGTTGGCATATTCGTATGCCCCCTTGAAATCCTCCCTCTCACGGCAACAGATCTCTAAGTCACAAAAAACGAAATACAGCACGGGCTTCGGCACCGAGATCTCCTCGGTCAGAATTCGATGAAGCAATTCATACGCCCTACAGAAATCTCCTTCTTTCATCCGTTTTTCCGCTTCCAGATGCAGCGTGAAAGAGGATTCCTCTCGATTGAGTGCTTCCAAGGCACCGATCAACCCAAGATTGGCGGTCTCCGATTCCCTCTCGTCTAAGATCGTGGCATAACGGCAAAATTCGTCATTTAAGGCAGAGAAGACATTTACCTCTTCTTCGTCAATCACGTTGGAGCCAAGTGTTGCGGACAAACGGCGCATATACCGAAAATAGACACCTGCCGTTGCCGTCACGTAATCCATGCGGTAAAAGCTTTGTTCGCTTGCCTGCACCGCCTCGTCGAAGAGAGAAGAACTTTCCCTGAGCTGCCCCCCTGAAAAGGCTTCCACCGCCAAAAACAATTTGCATTCGGCAAGAAGCATCAGAATTTCGTCATCCTCCCCGCATTTCGCGTGAAGGCACATGTCCTCGGCAATCCGATAATCCCCTTCCCGCATCGCCTGTTTAATGGCATCGATCTCGTTCTGCTTGAAATAAATCGCCTCATCCGCTTCCTCGGCAAGCAAAAAACCGGGAGAAACGCGCAAACGCTCTGCCAGATAGCAAATGGTTTCCAGAGAAGGATTTGCCGCACCATTTTCAATTCGGCTAAGCATATTTCTTGTTATTTCATTTCCGGCAAGCTCGGATTGAGTCATCATCTTTGCCGTTCTCAGTTTCTTGATTTTTCCACCAATATCCATATTTCGTCTCCTACGGTTCATGAACCTATTTTACCACACCTCAAGAAAAAAATCAAGACTTTTCTCCGGCAGCCGTGTTTTTGAGATCATATTTTTCGGTATAGAATTGCCTTCTTTCCTCGAACACGGCTCCACTATGTCGATATTCATTCAGATATCGGTGCAGATCCAAGTTACCTGTACGGGCAGAATCCAAAAGATAGGCAGCAAGATTGGAGCAATGATCGGCGACCCGTTCCATATCGGTCAGAATGTCGTTCAAGACAAATCCCTGTTCAATGGAACACACTCCCTTTTGAAGGCGTAGAACGTGTCTTGCCTTGATCTCGCTTCGAAGACCGTTGATAACCTGTTCCAAGGGCTCGACCCGCTCCGCGCTTGCAAGGTCGTCCTTCTCCAAGGCAGATAGCGCCAGATCGGCAATCTCTCCAACGGCATCCGACAACACATTCAGCTCCTCCAAGGCATCCTTAGAAAATACAATCTTCTTTTCGTGGAGCTCCTCTGCCGCTTCCGAGAGATTGACAGCGTGGTCTGAAATACGCTCCAAGTCACTTAGCGTATGCAGCAGCCGATTCACCATGCGGCTCTCTCCCTCCATAAGTCCCTGCTCCGAGACGAGAACCAAATAGCTTCCCAGCCTATCCTCGTATTCATCCACGGTGGCTTCCTTTTCGCTCACCTCTTGTACTGTTTTGGAGGAATATTCCGAAAGAAGTGACCTAGCTCCATGCAGAGCATCCATGGAGACTTTCGCCATCCGCACGGTCAATTCCCTACTTTGTTCAATGGCTACCGAGGGGGTTGCCAGCAATCTCTCGTCCAACAGGTTCCCCTCCTTTTCCTGCTTTCGATCTCTCACAAGTTTGATCGCAAGCCGCTCCAATCCCTTGGAGAGAGGCAACATCACCGCCGCGGAAATCAAATTAAAGAGCGTGTGCACGATGGCAATTCCCCACATATCGATCGTTCCGTTCAGAAAACTCCACGAAAATGCCGATTTGCAGAGATAAAACAAGCCCATACAAAGAGTCGATCCAAACACATTAAAGAGCAAATGCACCACAGCAGTTCTCTTCGCGTTTTTATTGGTTCCCGCCGAGGAAAGAAGAGCGGTCACGCAGGTACCGATATTCTGTCCCATGATAATGGGAACGGCATTGCCAAAGGTGATTGCCCCCGTAGAGGTAAAGGATTGCAAAATACCGATAGATGCGGAAGAACTCTGCACGATCGCCGTGAGCACCAAGCCCGCCAAAAGCCCCAAAAGAGGATGCTCGAACATCAAAAGAATAGAACGGAACGCCTCATTTTCGCTCAGCCCCGCCACAGCGTCGGACATGGTATCCATTCCGATCATCAAAACCGAAAATCCCAGGAGAATAATGCCCAGATTTTTCTTTCGGTCATTTTTTCCTACCATATATAACAGCACGCCAATCAGGGCTATGATGGGTGTAAAACTGGATGGCTTGAGCCACTGCATAAAGGAGCCAACCGCTCCCCCGCCCTCCAAGCCGGAGAGTGCGGTGATCCAGGAGGTAACCACGGTACCTACGTTGGCACCGATAATCACGCTGACCGCCTGGGACAGAAGCATGGTCCCCGAGTTGACAAACCCCACGACCATAACGGTGGTTGCCGATGAGCTTTGAATGATCGCCGTCACCAGCAATCCCAAAAGGAAGCCGACAAAAGGATTGGCAGTCAGTCTTCCCAAAATATTTTTCAGTCCGCGTCCCGCGCTTTTCTTTAGCGTATCCCCCATCAGATTCATGCCAAATAAAAACAGAGAGAGACCAAACACCAGCGTTAACACATCAAAAATCGTCATATATTCCTCCGTTTATACATTTTTCTGTCTATCTCTATTATACCATAAAAAATTTCTCATGTAAATACACACATTTTACATAATTATTCGATATTTTTTATCCAATTTATTCTATTTTTATATTTTATAACAGAGGATTTGCTATGTTGATCAAAGGACTTCAAAAAACCACGCTCTTGGATTTTCCCGGTAAGGTTGCCTGCACCGTATTTACAGGCGGCTGTAACTTCCGTTGCCCCTTCTGCCACAACGCCTCTTTGGTAACTGATCCCAATTCGGTAGATACCATCACCGAGGAAAGCTTCTTTTCCTTTTTATCTAAAAGGAAGGGGATTTTAGACGGTGTTTGTATTACGGGAGGGGAGCCCATGCTTATGCCCGATCTGGAAGCGTTCTGCCAAAGAATCAAGGATATGGGCTTCTCTGTAAAGCTGGACACCAACGGCTCTTACCCAGAACGGCTTCATAGGCTGATCGATCAAGGACTTGTAGACTACATTGCCATGGATATTAAAAATTCTCTCGATGCTTACGCGGATACCTGTGGACTTTCCCAGTTTCCCAAGGGAGTGGAGGAGAGCATCGATCTGCTGATGAACGGCTCGCTTCCCTTTGAATTCCGAACCACCATTGTACGAGAGCTTCACACAGCGGAGCGGATCGAAGCGTTAGCCAAACGAATTCGGGGATGTGATCGCTATTTTCTCCAGCTCTTCACCGATTCAGGGGATTTGCTTGCCGATGGATTATCGGCTCCCTCGGAATCGCTTGCTCGAGAATGGCTGAGAATCGCGCAAAAATACGTACCGAACGCACAATTACGCGGAATCTGATTGATCTCACTTCACTATATATAGATGCATTTTCCAAATTTCACCCCAAGATATAGGGTGCTTTTCATTCGAAATGCCCCTATATCTTGGGGTGCTTTTTCATTTTACACACAATATATAGTAATATATCCCAATATTCACCCCAATATATTGTAGAAACTCACAATTGACAAAGCTCGAATTTTGTTTTATACTATATATGCTGAAAAAATTATGAGATAAAAAAGGAGAATGTTATGTATCAGGTTTTAAAGCGTGACGGCAAGGTCGTTGAATTCGACCTGCAAAAGATCAGCTATGCCATCAGTTTGGCATTCGAAGCACAAGAAAAGCAGTCTCACCCCTCTGTCATCGATCTTCTCGCACTGAAGGTCACGGCGGATTTTGAATCCAAGATCAAGGAAGGGCTCATTGCGGTCGAGGATATTCAGGACAGCGTTGAGTCGGTTCTGGTTCAGGCAGGCTACGCGGACGTAGCAAAGGCATATATCCTCTACCGTAAGCAGAGAGAGAAGCTCCGCAACATGAAGTCCACTATTTTGGACTACAAGGATATTGTGGACAGCTACGTAAAGAACATTGACTGGCGCGTAAAGGAAAACTCTACCGTTACCTACTCCGTAGGCGGTCTGATTCTTTCCAACTCGGGTGCCATCACGGCAAACTACTGGCTCTCCGAGATCTATGACGACGAGATTGCCAACGCCCACAGAAATGCCGATATTCACATTCACGACCTCTCCATGCTCACCGGATACTGCGCAGGCTGGTCCTTAAAGCAGTTGATTCAGGAGGGCCTTGGCGGAGTCACCGGTAAGATCACCTCCGCTCCCGCAAGCCACCTGGCAACCCTTTGTAACCAGATGGTCAACTTCCTTGGCATCATGCAGAACGAGTGGGCAGGTGCGCAGGCGTTCTCCTCCTTCGATACCTACCTCGCCCCCTTCGTTAAGGTAGACAACCTGTCTTACGATCAGGTCAAGAAGTGCATCGAGTCCTTTATCTTCGGTGTCAATACTCCCTCCCGTTGGGGTACACAGGCTCCCTTCTCCAACATCACCCTCGACTGGACGGTTCCCGCAGACCTTGCGGAGCTGAACTGTATCGTTGGCGGCAAGGAAATGGATTTCAAGTACAAGGATTGTAAGAAGGAAATGGATATGGTCAATAAGGCGTTCATCGAGACCATGATCGAGGGCGACGCCAACGGACGCGGATTCCAGTATCCGATTCCCACCTACTCCATCACCTCTGACTTTGACTGGTCCGATACCGAAAACAACCGTCTCCTCTTCGAGATGACCGCAAAGTACGGTACTCCCTACTTCTCCAACTACATCAACAGTGACATGGAGCCCAATGACGTTCGAAGCATGTGCTGCCGTCTGCGTTTGGATCTTCGTGAGCTCCGCAAGAAGTCGGGTGGTTTCTTCGGAAGCGGAGAAAGCACCGGTTCCGTGGGTGTTGTTACCATCAATATCCCCCGTATCGCTTACCTCTCCGAAAATGAGGAGGACTTCTACAAGCGTTTGGACCGTCAGATGGACATTTCCGCACGTTCCCTCAAGATCAAGAGAACGGTCATCACCAAGCTGCTTGATGAAGGTCTGTACCCCTACACCAAGCGTTACCTCGGTACCTTTAACAACCACTTCTCTACCATTGGTCTGGTCGGCATGAACGAGGCTTGCCTCAACGCAAACTGGATTCGTAAGGATCTGACCACCGAGGAGGCTCAGCAATTCACCAAGGACGTACTGAACCACATGAGAGAGAGACTCTCCGACTATCAGGAGAAGTACGGCGACCTCTACAATCTGGAGGCTACTCCCGCCGAGTCCACCTCTTACCGTCTGGCTAAGCACGACCTGAAGAGATTCCCCGACATCATCACTGCCTCCGAAAAGGGCAATACCCCCTACTATACCAATTCTTCCCACCTGCCTGTAAGTTATACCTCTGATATTTTTGAGGCGCTGGATATTCAGGACGAGCTCCAGACTCTCTACACCTCGGGAACCGTATTCCATGCGTTCCTCGGTGAGAAGCTTCCCTCTTGGGAGTCTGCCGCAACCCTGGTACGGAAGATTGCGGAAAACTATAAGCTTCCCTACTACACCATGTCTCCCACCTACTCGATCTGCCGCGCCCACGGCTACCTCAGCGGAGAGAAGTTCATCTGTCCTCACTGCGGTGAAAAGACCGAGGTTTACAGCCGTATTACCGGCTACTACCGTCCCGTTCAGAACTGGAACGACGGTAAGGCGGAGGAATACAAGAACCGTAAGCTTTACGACATTTCCGCTTCCATGCAGAACAGAAACTTTGCCGCAGCTCCCGTAGCAACCACGGCAACCGTTTCCGCCCCCGTATGTGAGCCCGTAATCGAGGAGAGCGAGCCCTCAGAAACAGTCGCAAACGATAACGTTCTTCTGTTCGCAACCAAGACCTGCCCCAACTGCCGTATGGCCGAGAAGTTCCTTAGTGACGCAGGCGTAGCCTTTACCAAGGTCTATGCGGACGACGCTCCCGAGCTTGCCGCAAGATACGGTATCAAGCAGGCTCCCACGCTGGTTCTTCTGACGGGTGACAGCGTATTGAAGATTGAAAACGTCTCCAATATCCGCCGTTACGCAGACACTGCTAAGGCATAAGCAAACGAACGGGTCAAAAAGGCATTGCCGTGATACCTTTTGCGGCAATGCCTTTCCCTTCTGACAGAAAGGAACGGATTATGTACGATATTATCATCATTGGCGCAGGTCCTGCGGGACTTACTGCCGCACTGTACGGTCTGAGAGCCGACAAAAAGGTTTTGATTATTGAAAAAGAAAATTTCGGCGGACAGATCACTTTTTCCCCGAAGGTAGAAAACTATCCCACCCAGATGCAAATCAGCGGAAGCGAGCTGGCTCAGCTGATGCTTGATCAGGTCGTCGAGCACGGCGCTGACATTGAGCTCGCTGAGGTCATCGGCATTCTCAATCAAGAGGACAGAAAGATCGTCGTTACCGAATTCGGTGAATTCGAAGGACACTCGGTCATCATTGCTGTTGGCTCCAAGCACCGTCAGCTTGGTCTCCCCCGTGAAAACGAGCTTGTGGGCAAGGGAGTTTCCTATTGCGCGGTCTGCGAATGTGCCTTCTTCAACGGCATGGACGTTGCCGTCGTGGGAGGTGGAAACACCGCTCTGCAGGAAGCCATCATGCTCAGCGAATATTGCACCCACGTGACCATCATTCAGAACCTCTCCGCCATGACGGGTGAGGGTCGTTTGGTCTCCGCATTGGAAAAGAAAGACAATGTGACCATGATCTGCGATACCGTAGTCACCGAGCTTCACGGTGATGAGGAGTTGAACGGCTTGACTCTCCGCAATACCAAGACCGAAGAGTCATCTTTCCTTGCGGTCAGCGGCATGTTCGTTGCCATTGGTCAGGTTCCGAAGAACGAATGTTTCACCAATGTGACCGCCCTCAACGAATATGGTTACATTGAAGCAGACGAGCGCTGTCTGACCGATACCGCAGGCATCTTCGTGGCGGGCGACTGCAGAACCAAGCAAGTTCGTCAAATTACCACCGCGACGGGTGACGGTGCCGTTGCCGCTCTTGCCGCTTGTCGGTATGTAGACGGGCTCAGTCTTTGATTTTCTATGGAGAGAAAGCAATGAATCCTTATGCCGTTCTTCCTTCTCCCTCTCCCAACATGATAAATGCCACTCCCTTAGTAGTGTCTGCTATTCTAGAGCTGAAACGAATGGGGGGTGGCATTCTTTAATTTGAGAAGGAAGACTACCACTTCTTTGAAGAGGGCACCGAAAAAAGATACTATGCCGTCAGTAACAACAGTGCGGGAGAAAAGAATATTATTTTTTCCCTTCAAGAAATGGATTCCCTTCTCGATTCGGCTACCAAGCAAGCGATTTGGGTCAAGATCATGCACCACGAGCAGCACGGCTTCTGTCCCTACCGCTCTCTGGCGACCGTTTGGCTCTGATTGATCAAAACACGATAGATATCTTAGGCGCTTTTTTGGTGGATTCCTATACGATTGAGGGAAAAGAAAAAATTAAATTCGGCTTTTGGGTAAATGGAAATTTGGTTTTGAGCAGATACAGAACACATCCCCTGTCCTTGTGGAGAAGCCCGCCCGTATGCCCGATCTTCACCTGTGTCACAATCACCTTTTCCATTTTCCCCACCTGCGAATTTCGTGAGCGGGCAAAATACGGATCGACATCTCCCACAACGAGTTTTTCGGAATAAAAACGTATGCCATTGCCGCAGTCGGTGTCAAACATCTGATCCTCAAGGATAACCGCACCGAACAAGGCAAACAGTTTCCCATAAAAATTGGGGGCGTGGATCAATAAAGAATAACGGCGGGAGCAAGCCCCCGCCCTACGTGAATTAAGGGATGCCACAGAAAATAGGCATGTACCTTTCTTCGTAGGGCGGGGGTTTACTCCCACCGTTCTATGTTTCAAAATCAGTTGCGATTTCAAAGATTGGAAACAGTCCGTTCCCTTTTCTTTTTGGATTTCCAAAGATAGAAATACACAGCAATCGCAATTAAGGGGAACAACATACCAAGAAGCAACCCGGTTTTCATGCCAAGCTGTTCTCTGGAAAGCCCCAATCGGGTAGCAAGCTCCAGCGCCACAGAATTGTCCGCTACCGTATCGGTAACGATCCCCATCATCTGCGGCCCCACCGATGCGCCAAGATCCCCTCCAGCCGCCATCATGGCATAGATAAATACACCTCCCGTGGGAACACGGTCTGCCGCCACGATCAGACATCCGGGCCATAGCATGGCGGTAAAGAATCCCGTCATTCCGCAAGCGATCAGTCCAAGGATTGGAAGACCCGACAGTGCCGCCGTTCCATAGCAAAGCGTTGCCCCCACCGCACTGAACAGGAGCACCCGCTCGATATTCGAGCCGTACTTTGCGTACATCGTCCGCCCCAGTCCCAGCATCGTGCCGAACAACGCCACCCCAAACACATCGCCCCACACCTTGGGGATTCCCATGACTTCCTCAAGATATCCCGAACACCATTGCGCCATGGTGCATTCGGAGGCTCCTCCCAAAAAAATGGCAAATACACAGAGCCAGAGGGCGGGCTTTCTCATCAAGGCGAGAATACCCGATGCCTTTTCGGGAGTATCCATCATCGGCAGCTTTGCGCCGCCGAACAAGACCGCCGAGGAGAGAGGAATCAACACAAAGAAGAGCGAAAGAATCTGCCAGGATCGTGCGCCAAACACAAGCAAAAACAGAGTGGCAAACAGAATCACTCCCACAACACCCCAAGCATAGATCGAGTGAAGCTTGCTCATATCTCTCTCGGGATTTTCACTGGGAAGCGCGGCAATCACGGGACTGATCAGCACCTCGCAAAAGCCGCTTGCCGCTGAGAAAATAACCGTTCCAATCACCAAGCCAACATAGACCTGCGTAGGAAATAAAATCGGCGCCATGGCGTAAAGAATCAGTCCAGCGATGGTCAGATAGGGAGTCATCTTTACTGCCAGGGGAATATTGAATTTATGGGAAAAGAAGGAGAAGATTAAATCCACCGTCAACTGCGTGACAAAATTGATCAACACCAAAAGTCCCAGCAAGGAATAGGAAATTCCGTAAAGACCTCGGAAGGTCAGGAACAGAAGCGGAGACAGATTTCCCACCACCGCCATAGATATATTAGAGGTATAGCAAGCCCATCGGACTCGTTTGTCATTTCGATTCATAGTCAGTCACCTTCTATCAGTCTTTCTACCTTTCCGTTGTTCAATATCAAAGGCATTTCAGTCGCTTTGTGCGACCGTTCACATCAATATTGTCCATTGTATGGTTGATTACAAGAGCTTTTTCAATGATATACCATGGGCAACATGAATCTACCCACCCTTCTCCAAAGGGTCTGAAGCATTCTATAAGCCTTAATTGCCATAGCAAGCTCCTCTTCTCTTTCGCTATGTCTATTATATTTTTTCGCAAGATGTTCCGACAAAAATACAGGACAAGGCAAAACCTTGTCCTGTATTTTTCGGCTTTAGATCTTTTCCTTAACCTTAGAAGCCTTACCCACTCTGTCACGCAGATAGTAGAGCTTTGCTCTTCTGACCTTACCCTGACGGATCAGGTCAACCTTGACTACGTTAGGAGAGTGAATGGGGAACGTCTTCTCGATTCCACAACCGTAGGAAACGCGTCTTACGGTGAAGGTCTCGGAGATTCCGCCGCCGTGCTTTGCGATCACGGTACCCTCAAACATCTGAATTCTCTCGCGGTTACCCTCTTTGATTCTGTTGTGAACGCGGATGGTGTCACCGATGTTGACGACCGGGATTTCGGTCTTAAGCTGCTCGTTTGTAAAAGCCTGAAGTAAGTTCATGTTCAGTCCTCCTTAAAGATCCGGGCATTCATGCAGAGCGACGCAGCGGACTACCCTTCTATTTTCGTTTATAGCCTTTCGGCACACAACGCATAATATTATATCATACCCCAAATCATTTTGCAAGTCTTTTTTAAAAATTTCTTGGATTATTTTTTGTTTTTAGGAAGTTTTTTTATGCTTTCCCAAAAAGGAACAAAAAATCTTCATCAAGGAACGCACAATGCCCTGTCCGTTAAACACCAATATCAAGACAAGAAGCAAAACCTCTGCGATCTGCCAATAACGGAACGCGGAGATCATGATCACCGATTGTACCAGAAGCAGCAATCCGTTGATGATTAAGCGGGGCGTATGCAAAGAAAATTTCAAATAGTTTCTCGTATCTACCGCCCGAATGGCATAGACCGCCAAATAACTGATGAGGGTCGCTACCGCCGCTCCCATGGCACCGTGCTTGGGAATCATCACAAAGTTAAGGACAATATTCACCACAGCCCCCGACATGGCTGTCAACATGGACATAAGACTCTTCTTTTCCAAAAAGTATACGCTTCCAAGGAACGATACCAACGTCGAAAACAAAGTTGCGTTTACCAAAACAGGAACAAACTCCCAGGACGCAAAATAGCTTTCATCCAAAAGAATCGAGGTGAATATTTTGGCTCCCACAATGAGGAAGGAGGAGCCCATCACCATGATGCTCATGAAATTTACGTACACACTGCCAAAGAAATCGGATTTTTCCTCGTCCGTGGCATCTTTGACCGTGGAAAAATGCCATGCCTCGATAAACACCCCACTAACCAATGCCAAAAGCGTGGGCAGCTTATACGCCGCCGCATAGAGTCCGTTCTCTGCCGTTCCGCAATAGGCGGCAACGATATATCGGTCGGAGACCGATGTGATCAGCCACATTATGGTAGTTGGAATATAGGGAATGCTAAACCGAAGCATTGCCCCCGCGGTTTTCCGCGTCACCGCACGGAAGGAAAAATCCCTCCAAAGCCTTGCCGCAAGGAAAAGAAGCACCACCATGGTAAAATCGGAAATGACCACCGACAACACGTATCCAAGGCTTCCCATATCGAACACAATCAAGAAAAGGATGTTCAAAAGAATAGTCAGTGCGGTATTAATAATTCCCTGCACCGCAAACAATCCCGTCCTTCCCTGGGCACGGATATAGTTGGCGAAAGCGGAATGAAGATTGGCGGCGATCACGTAACAGGCGATCAGCATGACATATCCCGAAAACACGTCAAACAATCGGAGCACCTGAATGGCTCCAAGAATCCCCGCGCTACCGCACAGCAGAATGGCAATTCCCGTAGAAAATACGTTTCGACGGTCCTCGGATTCCTCTAAGGCGAATCGAAAAATTCCGTCGCAGATTCCCACCGAAGCCAAAGGAATCAAGAGATTTGCCGTTTGGGAAATCAGGTCTGCCGTTCCGAATTCCGATGCTGAAAGGATCGCCGTATACAACGGCATAAGCAGAAGGACAAGCACCTTTGACGCAAAGGTGCCCGCCCCTAAAATTGCCGTATTGGATAGCAACCGTTTATACTTTCCCATAAGGATCAATCGCAGTTTTCCCAGTTATGGTACACGTTCATAACGTCATCGTCGTCCTCCAGACGCTCGATAAGCAACCCCATGAATTTGATCTCTTCCTCACTGTCGAGGGTTACGTAATTCTGGGCGATCTTAGTTTGCTCTGCGGAAAGGATCTCATATCCTGCCGCCTTGATCTCTTCCTGAATGTCATAAAGATCCTCTGGAACCGTGTAGATCTCGAATACCTCTCCCTCAGCGGCAAAATCCTCAGCGCCCGCCTCGAGAGCAGTCTCCATGAGCTTATCCTCGTCCACATCCCCGTCTTCATTGGAAATAACGATCAAACCCTTATCCTCAAAGAGGTAGGACACGCATCCCGTCTGTCCCATATTTCCGTGATACTTGGAGAAATAGGCGCGAATATTTCCCGCCGTACGGTTGCGGTTGTCGGTTGTCGCCTCTACGATCACGGCAATTCCCGCAGGGCCATAGCCTTCGTAAACCACCTCTTCGTAGTTCTCTCCCGTGCTTCCCAGCGCTTTTTTGATGGTACGCTCAATATTATCGTTGGGAACATTATTTGCCTTTGCTTTCAAAATCAGGTCGCGAAGCTTGGAGTTGGACGCGGGATCTCCGCCGCCCTCCTTTACCGCAATGGTAATCTCCTTACCGATCTTCGTAAACACCTTCGCTCTCTGCGCGTCGGTTTTTTCTTTTTTATGCTTGATATTCGCCCATTTGCTATGTCCGGACATGGTCACTTACCTCTTTATTTTCAGAATTTTGATTCAATCAAATTTTTTCGGTCTTGGCAAGGCAGATCAAGTCAAACGCGTTGCCAAGCACGGTTTTTGCCGCCTCGGTCAAAACCAGACGGGTATTGCGCACAGCTTCATTTTCAGCACCCAGGATCGAGCAATTGTGATAGAATCGGTTATACGCTCCCGCCAAATCCAAAATATAGCGGGTAATGATCGAGGGCTCATAGGCATCGATGGCATCCCGAACCGTCTCCTCAAATCGGCTAATCACCTTCAAAAGTTCGGTCTCCTCAGAAGCGGTCATGGTAAGTGCCACCTCTCTATCGTAGGACTCGGATTTTGCCAAAACCGAGCAGGTACGGGCATAGGTATACTGTACGTAGGGACCCGTATTTCCGTCAAAGCTGAGGGCATCCTCCATGATAAAGTTGATGTCACGGATTCGGTTATTAGACAGATAATAGAATACAATCGCTCCCACACCAACCGCTTCCGCGATCTTTTCCTTATCGGCAAGATCGGGATTTTTCTCTTCCATGATTGCCGCAACCTTATCAATCGCCAAAGCAAACAGATCACGCAACAGAATGACGTTACCCGTACGGGTAGCCAGCTTTGCGCCGTTGATACTGACCGTTCCGTAAGGAACATGTACCAGCTTGTCTGCCCAGTCGTAGCCCATCAGGTCCACGACCTTGAACCACTGCGCAAAGTGCAGACTCTGTCCCGCGCTGGTGACGTAGATCGCCTTATCAAAATCATAGGTCTCCTTGCGATAGACCGCCGCCGCAATGTCACGGGTAGGATAGAGGGTAGAGCCGTCTCTCTTCAAAATGAGGCAAGGGGGCATTCCATACGCCTCCAAGTCTACGATAGACGCGCCGTCGTCTATTTTCAGAAGGTTCATGTCTCTGAGCTTCCGCACCTGTGCGGGCATCTTATCGGTATAGAAGGATTCGCCCTTATAGCTGTCGAACTCAATGCCGAGCTGAGCGTAGGTCTTTTTATATTCCTCGAGGCTGATCTTGACAAACCACTGCCAAAGCGCGATGTTCTCCTTGTCGCCCTCCTCGAGCTTATGGAACTCAGCTCGGGCTCTGTCGTTGAGGGTAGGATCCTTCTCGGCTTCCTCGTGATACTTCACGTAAAGCTCAACCAGCTTATCGATTCCGCCCTCCTCAACGGTCTGCTTGTTGCCCCACAAACGGTAGGCGGTGATCAGCTTTCCGAACTGGGTTCCCCAGTCGCCAAGATAGTTAATACCGACACAGCGATATCCCGCAAACTCGTGAAGCTTCTTGAGAGAGTGACCGATGACGGTCGTACCCAAATGTCCGATATGGAAGGGCTTTGCCACGTTAGGAGAGGAATAATCAAGCACAACGGTCTTTCCCTTACCGAGGTCGGGGGCTCCGTACCGCTCACCCTTCGAAAGAACCTCGGGGAGAACCTGCTTTGCAAGGTAACCTCCGTCAATAAACATATTCAAATATCCGTTTACCGCTTCAATGCGGGCAAGAGCGGGCACCTTCACGTTCTCAGCAAGAGATGCCGCAATTTTTACGGGCGCATTGCGAAGAATTTTGCTCAGCTTAAAGCAAGGAAGCGCAAGATCACCCATATTGGCATCCGGAGGATATTCCAACATGGACGAAATGGTTGTCGCATCCAGCTCCGCGGTAGCGTTCATGGCACGCACCTGCTCCTCAATGGCTTCGGATATCATTTTCTTAATTGAAAGCATATCATCGAACCTCTTTTTCTACAAAATTATCATTTACACAACTTTTTAATTATACTACGTTTTGCCCCTTTTTTCAAGAGCTTTTGGGATTTTTCTCAGGTCAAATCGGCAATTTTTCCCCCGACAAAGGAGACAATATCCTCTGCCTTGATCCATAGCTGCATTCCTCTGACCCCTGCGCTGACCGTGATCGTGTCCTGCTTCTCCGCTTCCACATCGAAATAGGTGGGAAACCGCTTTTTCATTCCCACGGGAGAGCATCCTCCACGAATATATCCCGTAAGACCGAGCAACTCCTTGACGTGAACGGGCTCTACCTTTTTATTCCCCGTTACCTGCGCCGCCTTTTTGAGATCGATTTCCCTATGGCACGGAATACAGAATACCAGATACCCCGTTTTATCTCCCCGTGTCACAATGGTCTTGAATACCTGCTCATAGGGAAGTCCAATCTGATCGGCAATGTGAGTCCCGCTCAGGTCGTTCTCATCCACCTCATAGGAACAAACGATATATGAAATTTTCGCCGCGTCCAGCTGTCGCATAGCATTGGTCTTTTGATTTGCTTTCATGAATAGGTTTCTCCTTCGGCGATCATCTCTCTCGCCGCGCGCCGTTGTACCTCGGTAATCTCAATGCCTCCAAGAATGCGGGCGATCTCACCTACACGTCCCTCGGCATCCAATTCACAGAGCGAGGTGGACACTCTTCCATCCTCCTCCTTTTTGGAAATGTATAAATGGTGATGCGCCAAGGATGCGATCTGCGCGGAATGGGTCACGCAAATAACCTGCGCATTCTTTCCAATTTCCTTTAATTTGATTCCCACCTTACGGGAGGTCTTTCCCGAAATACCCGTATCGATCTCATCAAAGATCACAGTATCCACACCGTCACAGACATTCAATACGTTTTTCAGAGACAGCATAATCCTCGCCAATTCTCCGCCAGAGGCGATCTTTGCCATAGGCAAGAGAGGATCTCCCGGATTGGTGGAAATGAGAAACTCTACCTCATCCAATCCATACGCCTGAAAATCTGCCGACTTAGAAATACCAACCTCGAAACGCACCTTGGGCATGTCCAAAAAGGCAAGTGTCTCACAAACCGAACCGGTCAATCCCTTCGCTCCCCTGCGACGAAGCTCGCTTAAAGCGGAAGCTGTCTTTTTTGCCTCTTCCTCCGCGAATCGAATTTCCTCCCAAAGGTCCTCCATCCGTTCATCGGCGTGCTCTAATTGCTCCAGTCTCTCTGCGGCTTCCTGACGGAAAGCAAGAATCTCTTCCTCGGTACTTCCGTATTTCCGTTTCAGCTTGGCAATGGCATCCAGTCTTGCTTCGGCACGATCCAGCTTGGAAAGCACGTCCTCTCCGTCAAAGGAATTGATCTCTCCCACAGACGCGGCAATATCCTCCAGCTCATAGCGGATATCATTCAGTCGGGCATTCAGCCGTTCCGCTTCGGGAACCGCATCCGAAATAGCTTCCATTGCCGCCGCGGCACGTTCCACCAAATAGATGGCACCTCTTCCCTTTTCGCCGCCCTCCAGCGCTCGTTCGGTCACAAGACAGCTCTTTTCAATCTGTTCGGCGGCTCGAAGACGATTGGCAAGCTCGGTCAATGCGTCCTCCTCGCCTGCTTTGATCCTTACGGCATCAATCTCAGCTACTTGATAACGGAGCATCTCGCAAAGGCGAGCCTGTTCTCTTTGATCCTTTTGGAGAGAATCCAATTCGTTACGAAGCGCAAGCACTCCTCGATATTGCTCCCCATAGGTCTGACTAAGCTCTGACGCTCCCACATAGCGATCCAACAAACGCACGTGATTCTTTGGATCCAAGAGTTGTTGATTATCATTTTGTCCGTGAATGTTAAAGAGAACCGCTCCGATCTCCCGCAACACGGAAATGGGGATCGCCCGTCCGTTGAGCCTGGCAGACGAGGACTGATGCGTAAGAACTCTCGACAGCATGAGCGTATCATCAGAAACCTCAAAGCCAAGCTCCGAAAGCAGACAGATTACTCCCTCGGACAAATGTCCGAACATCGCTGACACCTCAGCTCGATTCTCGCCCGTTCGAATCAATTCCTTATCGGCTTTCCCGCCAAGCAACAGATTTAGGCTGTCAATGATGATGGATTTTCCCGCTCCCGTCTCACCGGACAGAACAGTCAAGCCCTCTTGAAAATCTACATCCAGCTTTTTAACCACCGCGATGTTTTCAATGTGCAAGGATTGTATCATACAATAAACCCCATTAAATTGCTTTCATCAATTTTCGAATGGTTTCACTGATCTCTGCCGAGCTTTCTTCATCTCTGGTTACAATGATAATAGTATCATCCCCCGCCACACATCCGAGAACCTGATGCATATTCATGGCATCCACCGAGGATGCCACCGCCTGCGCAAGCCCGGGATAAGTCTTGAGGACCACGTTGTTCATCGAGTAATCCACGTGAATAATGGAATCCACCATGGCGTTATTGAGACGGACGTTTCCCGTATGACTTCTGGCAGGATTGACACAGTACCGATAGGTACCTCTCGCCGTCAAGGCCTTACTGAGCATCAATTCCTTTAAGTCTCTGGAAACGGTTGCCTGCGTCACCGCGTAGCCATCGGCACGGAGAAGCGCCAGCATTTCCTCCTGCGTTTCAATCTCGTGTTCGGCAACCAGCTCTAAAATTCTATTTTGTCTTTTGGTTTTCATGTTTGCCCTCCAAATTCTTACACAAATTTTTTCATGCGAATCTTGGCATAGAAGCTCTCTTCCTTGATTCGAATCAGCTTCACTTTTTTATTGGATTTTGTAACCACTACCGTATCTCCGAAATAGAGATCGAAGGTTGCTCTACCGTCCAACGTCAGGTGCAACACCTTTTCACGGGTACAGATGTTTTTAATCCGAAGCTCCGCCGTATCGGGAAAGACCAAGGGTCTTGCCAAAAGCGAATGAGGGCAGATGGGGGTCACGCAGAAGCAGGAAAGCTTCGGATCCACAATAGGTCCGCCTGCCGAGAGAGAATACGCGGTAGAGCCCGTGGGAGTCGCGATCAGCAATCCGTCCGCTCTGTACGTATACACCAGCTCTTCGCCGTCCGCCAATTCAAGATCGACGATCCGAGCGGCAGAACCGTTGGTGATGGCTGCTTCATTGAGAGCGTAGGAAGAAAATTTATTCTGTCCCGAACGGGAACGGACCTCCGCTTGCAGCATGGTCCTCTCATCGACTCGATACTCGCCCTCAAACACCCGATCCAAAAGATCCAGCTCGTCAATCTCCAACTCGGTCATATATCCGACCCGTCCCATATTGATTCCAAGAATGGGAATTTCGGAAAGGGCACCTCGGCGGGCAGCATCCAGCATAAAGCCATCTCCTCCGAGAACAATCATCATCTCTGCCTCACGGTCGATCTCCTCGTGGGTACAGTAGCGAAACTCCGAACGATGATTTTTACTGCGTAAAATCCGCTCCTTATGATTTAGAGGAATCAAGAGTTCCTCTACCTTTCCCATCAAACAGTCTACCACTCTCATAGCGGCAGCCAATTTTTCGGGAATGTTATAATTGGTGATCAATGCCACTTTTTTCATGGTTCTTCACCTTTCGTCATTTTTTAAAATTTATCATAAATTCAAAGCTCGGCAATCCGCCGAAGCATCCGATCTTCAATTCGGGGCACAAGACAGGGCTGCTTTCGAAAATATGCCAGATATTCCCGATTTCCGTCGCCTCCCTCAATGGGAGATGGAATCACCCCCATACAATCCAACCCCACAGCCATAGCACATTCCAATACTCGCTTGATGGCAAGATATCGATAGGCACTGCTTCGAACGATTCCTCCCTTGCCAAGGGCGCTCTTTCCCGCCTCAAACTGGGGTTTAATGAGGCTGACAAGCTCTCCGCCATCTTTAAGTACCGAAACAATCCCCGAAATCAGGTAGGTTTGAGAGATAAAGGAAACGTCCATTACGGCAATGTCGCAAAGCCCTTCGGTGACGTCCGCATTCAGCTCTCTTGCGTTGAAGCGCTCAACCGTTAGCACCCTTGGGTCGTTGCGAAGAGATTCATGAAGCTGTCCGATTCCCGAATCTACCGCAATCACACGCGCGGCACCTCTTTGCAGCAAACAGTCAGTAAAGCCTCCCGTAGACGCGCCCACATCCACCGCTTTTTTGCGGTTCACATTAATATGGAACGCATTCAATGCCCCCTCCAGCTTCATACCACCTCGGCTGACATAGCGAAACAGAGGCTCGATCTCTACCTTATGCTCAATTTCTTCATTGACCAATACAGAAGATTTTTTGATGATCTGCCCGTCAATGGTCACGGCACCTCCGTCGATCAGATCCTGTGCCTTCTTTCGGCTGGGGACATACCCCATTGCCGTCAAATATACGTCTACTCTCATATGTTTCAATCAATTGGTTCGTTTCAAGAGATAGATTGCAAGCTGCTGGAGTATTTCCGAATGATCTCCCTCGGGAAGCTCCATAATCGCCTCCTCTGTCAGGCGCTCCGCATATACCTTGGCATCCTCCAAGGAGAAATAGCTTAAGAAGGTGGTCTTATGGTTTTCGGTATCCGAGCCAATATTTTTTCCCAGCTCCTCAACCGAACCCGTGGCATCCAAAATATCGTCGATTACCTGAAACGCCAAACCGATCTTTTCGGCGTATGCCGTTACCGCTTTGGACTCGGCACTGTAGGGCATAAGCCCTGCCGCCAAGGCACCAAGCATTGCCGAGCATTCAATCAGCGCCCCCGTTTTCAGTCGATGGAGACGAAGAAGGGTGTCAAAATCCAGCCGTTCGGTCTCGCCACGCAGATCAATGATCTGTCCGCCGATCATTCCCATATCTCCTGCCTTTTCGGAAAGGAGACGAACCGCTTCGGCAGAAACAGCTCGGTCAACGTGTGGATTCGCCGCCGCCACGCCAAAAGCACGGGTCAGGAGCGCATCGCCTGCCAACAGAGCATTGGCATAACCGAAGACCTTATGATTGGTTGGCTTTCCTCGACGGAGATCGTCATCGTCCATACAGGGCAGATCATCATGGATCAGCGAATAGGTATGGATCATTTCCACGGCGCAGGCAAAGGGCATGGATGCCTTCTCTTCTCCGCCCAGCATTCGGCAAATCTCATTGACAAGGAATGGACGGATGCGCTTCCCCCCCGCCATCAGCGAGTAGACCTGCGCATCCAGAATGATCTGCAAATCCTTGTCCTTTATTTGAAAATATTCTGCCAATGCCTTTTCGGTACGATGGGCATTCTCTGCCATCCGTTCCTGTAGTATCTCTTTTTTGTTTTTCATGATTTCCCCCTTATTCGGGCTGAAATTCCTCTTCCGCAATTTCCCCATCGGGAGTCATTTTCAGCATGTTTATCTTTCGTTCCGCCTCGGTAAGCTTTCCTTGGCAAATTGCCACCAAACGGACCCCCTCCTCATATAAGCGCAGGGCATCCTCTAAGTCGGTATTTTCCCGATCCAGAGCGGCGACCACCGTTTCAAGGCGTTCCAGCGCTTCGGCAAGCTTCATAGACTCTTCTTTTTTATTTGTCATGGCTTCCTCCGTGATGTTTCAATGTTTTTGACAAAATATTCGCTTGTGCCTTGCCGTCGTGCATCAAAAGCGTTACCGTCTCTCCCTCGAAGAGATCGGTAGCGCGGGAAATGATGTTCCCATCCCCATTCTGCACAGCTGAATATCCTCGCTCCAAAACCGCCAAAGGATTCAGCGCGTTCAACCGCTCTAAAGCAGTGGCAAGTATCCCTTTGTCCCGCTCCAATACCTGTACCATATTCCGATCAAGAAGCTCCGCTTCGTGGCGAAGCTTTTCCTCCATACGGGAGAGCTTTCCTTCGGGAGACAGAAACAAAAGGCTTTTCTCATACCTTTTGATTTTTTCCGCGCAATGCTCGATGTGGGAACGCAGGCGAAGCGACATTTGTCCGTTCTTCTCCCGCACGTAACCAAGAAGCGCTCGTCGGTCTGGCACTGCCAACTCAGCGGCAGCCGAGGGTGTGGGAGCTCGTCGGTCGGCGACAAAATCGCAAAGTGTAAAATCGGTCTCATGTCCAACGGCAGAGATCACCGGAATCCTTGATGTGGCAACCGCGCGAACAACCTGCTCATCGTTGAATGCCCAAAGATCCTCGATAGAGCCACCTCCCCGTCCGAGAATGATCACATCACATCCTCCGTAGGCATTTAAAAATTCAAGACCCGCACACAGAGATGCGGGAGCATCCGCGCCTTGCACAAGAGAGGGATAAATCAAGATATTGGCGGCGGGATAGCGCCGTCCCGTGATATTGAGAATATCCCGCAGAGCCGCTCCCGAGGAAGCGGTAATGACGCCCACACGCTCGGGAAAGGCGGGCAAGGGCTTTTTTCTCGATTCCTCGAAAAGTCCCTCTGCCTCCAATTTTTTCTTCAGTCGCTCCAGCTCCATATAAAGGGCGCCCACACCGTCTGCCAGCATGGTGCGAACGTAGACCTGATAGCGCCCGCTCTTTTCATATACGTCGATGTTTCCGTATACCACCACTCGCATTCCATTGGCGGGACGGAAATTCATCCGAGAGGCGTCTCCGCGAAACATGACAGCGGCGATCTCAGCCCCCTGATCCTTCAAGGTGAAATACATATGCCCACTGGGATGGGGCTTAAAGTTGGAGATCTCCCCCCGAATGGCAACCGAGGAAAGAACCTCGTCCGCGCCAAGAAGCGCTTTGATATATCGGTTGACATCAGTCACCGTCAGAGCTTGCGCTTGATTCATACTTCCTCCAAAAAAAGATGCCTTTTTCTGCACAACAGAGCAATTCCCGCAGCGCTATCTGCCGAAAAATCCGGCTCGGAAAATGCGGCGTCAAATTGCTCGGAGAGTGTCTTTCTCATCCATCGGTTGGACATCACGCCACCCGCAAAGAGCACAGGCATATCGCCGTATCGCGCAATCGCCTGCTTCCCCATTTCCGTAAGCGTGCGACAGAGAAAATCAAACACGAACGCCGCCACCTCTTCCTTTGGTCTTCCTTTGGAGATCATCCGCAGAGCAAGATTCTCCACTCCAGAAAGACTGCAACGGCAATCCCTCACCGTAATCGCATGCTTGATTGGCTTTCCCTGATATGCCAACGCGAGAGCCTCAAGCTCCCTGCCGCAAGGAAAGGAAAGGCCTAAGGAAACTCCCACTCGGTCAATGGCTTGCCCCGCATTAATATCCTGTGTCTCCCCTACAAGTTCCACGTCAAAGGAAGTCCCCTTCGGTTCGCAAAGGAGAACCTCGGTGGTTCCACCCGATACGTGGAAGGCAAGAAACCGTTCCTCAGCCAGAGACTCCCTGCCTGAGGAATACAGTGCCGCCATGACGTGACCGTTCTGATGAGAAAAAGCGTAAAGAGGAATATCCCTTGCCGCCGCGAATGCGGATGCAGCAGCCTTTCCCGAAAGGAAGCAAGGCATATACGATCCCTCCGCGTCTCGGGGAGTCGCGGAGACACCAACCGCCACGGGACGATAGTCCCCTTCTCTCAAAACAGAACGAAGCTCCTCGGTCAGTGTGGGCAAATTTCTCACGTGTTCAAACACCGCGTCCGACTGGCGAAGTCCCTTTTGTCCTGTCTTCACAGGAAGCGGCCTTTTCAGATTGGCAACCACACGTCCCTCTCTGTCGCATACGGCAACCGAGGTGGTGTAATTGCTGGTATCAAAGCCCACATAACAATCGGTCATTTCTTCTCTTTTCCCTCGGCGACCAGTTCGTCCTTCACCGCATTCAACACACCGTTCACAAAGGAACGGGCGCGAGGCTCGTCAAATTTTTTGGTCAGCTCGACGGCTTCGTTGATGCTTACGCTGAAAGGAATCTCTTCCTCGTACAGCATCTCATATACACCAAGGCGAAGAACCGAACGGGAAAGCTTCGAAAGACGAGAGGTCTTCCACCCCTTGGCATGCTTTCCGATGACCCGGTCAATGGTTTCCCGATTCTCGAAAATTTTATAATATGCGTCCTTGATATAAGAATCCTCGGGAATCATACGGTCCTCCGATGAGGTGGCATAGATTTCCCGATAATCTTCATCGGTGCGAAATTCGCTCTCAAATAGCAAGGTCAACAGGATCTCTCTCGCTTCTCTTCTGCTTAAATTGCTCATTGTTTATCCCGGCGCGGTGCATTCCGCGCGCCTTCCTTTCTGCTTATAAATATTCTCACAGCAAGATAGAAGACATAATCATCCATCATATCTTATATTATATATCCATACCCTTCAAATGTCAAGAAAGGAATGAATATTTTTTGAATATTTTTTCATTTTGCAAGAAACTATTATTCAGAGAAGAATGGATGGTACTACATAAAGAATTTATGGAAGAATTTTATTTATGAAAAAGAAGGCGAGCCTCACGCTCGCCTTCCTTACTATTAAAACCGTCCGTCTCATTAGGATGCGTTCCTTTTTTTACTTTTCTTCCTCCGAGGAAGAAATTTTCTTTTTTCTTCGCTTGCGGACGCAATCGGTCAGGAGATATTCAATCTGTCCGTTGACCGATCGAAACTCATCCTCCGCCCATGCGGCAAGGGCATCGTAAAGCTCCTCCGACAACCGCAAGGGGATCTGCTTTTTTCTTCCGTTTTCCGCCATCAATACAGGCTTCCCGAGTTCACGACAGGCTGAGCGTCACGGTTTCCGCAAAGCACCACCAAGAGGTTAGAGACCATTGCCGCCTTTCTCTCCTCATCTAACTGAACCAGATCCTTTTCATTCAATTTTTCCAAAGCCATTTCTACCATGCCCACAGCACCGTCCACGATCATGCGGCGAGCATCAATGATGGCAGATGCCTGCTGACGTTGTAGCATGACTGCCGCAATCTCGGTAGCGTATGCCAAATTGGTAATCCTCGCTTCGAGAATCTCGATTCCCGCCTCGCTGACTCTCGCCTGGATCTCTTCTCGGATCCTTCCCGCCACGATCTCCGAGGAGCCACGCAGGCTGCCGTCATCCGCAACGCCGTCTCCTGTAGTATCCACGTTGGGAGCTACATCATAGGGATAAAGACGAACAATGTTGCGCAGAGCGCTGTCACATTGCAAAGACAGGTACTCCTTAAAATTGTCTACGTTAAATACCGCCTTTGCGGTATCCACGATCCGCCAGGTCACGGCAATACCGATCTCCACGGGATTTCCGAGACAATCGTTGATTTTTTGCTTGTTGTTACTGAGAGTCATAACCTTCAAGGACAGTCTCTTATCTACGGTCTGCGTATTCATTCCCCGTATGGAAGACTGAACCTCGGTGGTCACGTCTCCGCTTTGATTGAGCTTTGTCTTTGCGGCGGGATTTACCGCTGTACAGAAAGGATTGACAAAGAAAAAGCCATCTCCCTTCAAGGTTCCTACGTACTTGCCAAACAGAGTCAGCACCAGCGCCTCCTGAGGTTTTAGCACCTTAAAGCCTGGGAGAAGGATCCAACAAAGGCAAAGATACGCAACACAAATAACAAAAACAACTAAACTCCAAACGTCGCCCATTCCGCTATCCAATTCCATAGAACCGCCGATCACTCCAATGACAGATAGAACCAGAAACAAAGCGAATAAAATTAAAACGAGCATTCCGTTCTTTCTTTTTGACAAAATTTTTTCCTGCATACAGCAAACTCTCCTTGTATATTTGATATCATAATGATATCAAATTAAAGGAGATTTGTCAAGTGTTTTTTTGAAATTTTCGAAACAAAATTATATTTTTCTCTGTTTACAAACTTTTTTTCTAAAGCTAAATTCCTCTTTTCTGTACGAAACGAATACGACTTTTTAGGGCAGCTTGCATAATTTTTTTGAAAAATCAAAAAGATTATTAAATACTCTTTACAAAATTTTTTAAATGTGGTATACTAACTGTGAGGATATTTTCCTCGGTATTATCTCTCAAGGAGGAAAGAACATGAAGGTTACCATTGTAGGCAGACAAATGAACGTGTGGGATGAAATGAAGGCCACCATCGAAGCAAAGCTGGGGAAGCTTGACAAGTATTTTGACGATGCGTGCACCGCCACGGTCACGCTCAGCTCCAAAAAGAATGAGAAATGTCTTGAAATCACCATTCTTTCCTCGGGCACCATCTTCCGCAGTGAGATTCGGGCGGAGACCTTCCGCAACGCGTTGGACCGTACCGTGGATAATATAGAGCGTCAGATCCGCAAAAATAAAACCAGACTTGCCAAGCGTCTGCGTAGCGGCGCCTTTGATCAAGGTATGTTTGAGACAGGCGAGGAGATTGAGGAGGATCCCGAATTTACCATCCGCCGCAAGAGCTTTACCCTAAAGCCTATGTCGGCTGAAGAAGCCATCATGCAGATGAATCTTCTCGAACATGAATTTTTCGTATTCCGAGACGACAAGGACGAAAAGGTCTGCGTAGTCTACAAGAGACATGATAACTCCTACGGTTTGATCGAAGAGGAATAAGAGATTTCGGGCGGTTGCTTCGGCAACCGCCCTTTTTGTCTTGACAAGGGAAAGAGATTTGAGTATAATAATAGCAACGAGAAAAAAGGAGTGACCATCCGTGAAAATTTTGATCTTATACGCCTCCCGCGGAGGTGCGACCCGTGAATGTGCCGAGCTATTGCGAGATAAGCTTTCCATTCATTTTTCGCCCGTTTTGGTGAATGCCGAGGAGGCTCTTCCCTCCCCCTCCGACTTTGACGCGGTGATTTTGGGAAGTCCCATTCGCATGGGAAGAATGAATAAAAAAATCAAAAGCTACATCAAAACACACATGGAAAAACTATCCGAAATGCCTACTGCAGTCTTTTTCTGCTGCGGCTATCCCCGTCAGTTTCAGGAATACGTGGATATCCAGCTTCCAAAAGAGCTTGTCTGCTCTCTCGGGCACCATTGCTTCGGCGGTGAGTTAAAACCCGAAAAGCTCAAGAGTTTCGACAAATGGGTGGTTCGTATGTTGCGTAGCTCCATTAAAGGTCAGGATTTCGAGGAATCGGATGCGGATCATCACGATCTGCCCGAGTTAATTCCCGAAAACATCAATCTTTTGGTAGAAAAAATCGAAAAGCTTGGCTGAGTTTCGTGTGAAATGACAAAATCCTTTGACTTTTTTTGTGCATATTTGTCCAAGATATTGCCAATAATTTTCTTGACAAAATTCGGAATTTGTGATATGATATTAAGGTAGCGCAAAACCGACCCGCTAGCTCAGACGGTAGAGCACTTGACTTTTAATCAAGGGGTCCGGAGTTCGAGTCTCCGGCGGGTCACCACGAAAAGAGCAAGAATTTTAAAAAAATTCCTTGCTCTTTTTCTGTATCTGTGGTATAATAAATGAAGAAAACAACAGGAGGTGACGAAATGAGTACCGATCATCCGTGTGATAACCCTCGATTATGCCCTAAAAATTTGATACATAAGGAAAGGTGCGCAAGATTCCACCTCTTTTTTGGTATACTTCCATAAAATACCGTGAAAGAACTCTTCTCCTTTCCTTTGGAAAGGAGTTTTTTTATGGAAGAAAAAATTTTGGAAACAACCCCCAGAGACCCTCGTGCCGAAATCCTGGCACTCATTCAAGAGACGAAAGACCCGGTCCTTCTGCGCCAGAAGCTGGAGGACTACCACCACAATGACATTGCCATTGTTCTTGAGGAGCTGAGCGAAGAGGAAGCCGATCGACTGATCCTTTCACTGGGTGTTGAGGGCATGTCCGATATCGTTTCCTTTATGGAGGATGCGGGAGATTACCTCTCCGCACTGGATACCGATGAAGCGGCAGACCTTATTGAGCAGATGGATGCCGACGATGCACTGGAGGCATTGGACGATTTAGACGAAGAAATTCGAGATGAAGTTCTTGAGAAAATTGAGGATGAGGAGATCAAAGAGGACCTTGCCCTTCTCTATTCCTACGAGGACGAGGAGATCGGTAGTCGGATGAGCACCAATTTCATTGCCATCCACCGCCATCTGTCCATCAAGGAGGCGATGCGCACCTTGATTGCGGAGGCGGATAAAAACGATAATATTTCCACCTTGTTTGTCACCGAGGAAGACGGAAGCTATTACGGCACACTGGATCTCAAGGATCTCATTATTGCCAGAAGCACGGACTCTTTGGAGAATTTGATCAGTACCGCTTTTCCCCGTGTCTACGATAAAGAGCCGATCTCGGATTGCATTGAGCGTTTGCGCGGATATTCCGAGGACCTGATCCCTGTTGTGTCCGAAAGCAATCTCCTCTTGGGGGTCATTACCTCTCAAGATCTTTTGGAGCTGATCGATGAGGAGCGAGGAGACGATTACGCAAAACTGGCGGCGCTCGGCTCGGAGGAGGAGAAAAACGATTCCCTGTTCGAAAGCATGAAAAAAAGAGTGCCTTGGCTGATCATTCTTCTGTTCCTCGGCTTGGCGGTTTCCGTGGTCGTTGGATTTTTCGAGGGAGTGGTAGATGAGCTTCCCATGCTGGTTGCCTTTCAGTCCCTGATTCTCGGAATGGCGGGAAACGTGGGAACCCAATCCTTGGCGGTGACCATCCGAGGCTTGGGAACCGATCGCTCCACTGTAAAACGGAATTCTTTTTTGATCATTTTAAAAGAAACAAGGATTGCCCTTTTGAACGGTCTTGCCCTCGGATTGATTGCCTTTCTGATCGTATCGGGCTATCTGTTGTTCTTTGGATCTTATCCCCTGTCCCTCGTTCTTTCGGTAGCGGGCTGTGTGGGTGCCGCCATGCTCTTTGCCATGATGATCTCAGGCTTTACGGGGGCGGCAATTCCCCTCTGTCTGTACCGACTCGGCGCAGACCCTGCCGTAGCCTCAGGCCCCCTCATCACCACAGTCAATGACCTTGTAGCCGTCATCAGCTATTACGGACTTGCCTGGATTCTTCTTTGGAATTTCAGATAACAAACCAACTTCTCCTCCCATCGGGGGAAGCCTTTTGTATCAAACAAGCCCCGCTCTTTTGAGCGGGGCTTGTTTGTATTCTGGTTTTATTCTTCCGAAACAAGCAGATCCATCACGTCGACAGACTCGCCGTCACGAAGGTAGATTCTTGGGACACGCTTGGCGACGTCACAGCTGATTTCGTAGTTGATGGTCTCATTGATCCGCGCCATTTCGTCGGCAGAACAGTTTTTGTCAGCTCCGAATACCATTACTTCATCGCCAACAGAGCACGGTACGTCACTTACGTCCAGCATCAGCTGATCCATGCAGACCCGTCCTATGATAGGAGCATATTTCTCCCCGATTTTTAAGGAATACCGTCCGTTCCCCAAGCGGCGGGAAAAGCCGTCGGCATAGCCGATGGGTACGGTTGCCACTCTGACGGGATGATCTGCTACGTAGGTTCTTCCGTAACTGACCGACTCGCCCACATCCAAGGTCTTGATATGAGAGATCACTGTCCTCAGAGTCATGACAGGCATCAAATCAGGAAGCTTGCGCACGTTTTGGGAGGGCGCAAAGCCATAAAGAACGATGCCCGCCCGAACCATATCGAAGTGGCAGTCGGGGTGATCAAAGATTGCCGCGCTATTGGCGCAATGGCGAACGGCAAAATGAATGCCCCGTTCCTCCAGATATCGCACTCCATCGGCAAAGCAGTCCGCCTGCTTTTTCGTGTAAGCGTCCCCCGCCTCACTCTCGTCGGAAACGGCAAAATGGGTAAAAATTCCTTCGGGAATCAAAGAGGTCATGCGACAAATCTCCGCTGCCTTCTCCCATTCCTCCCTACCTTTAAAGCCGATTCTTCCCATGCCCGTATCCAGCTTGATGTGGATTTTGACTGATACTCCCTCCCGCGCCGCCTCGGCGGCAAGCGCTTTGCCATATTCATCGGAATACACGCACTGCGCAAGCTTCTCGCGGGAGAGGATTCCCGCGCATTCGGCGGGAGTAAAGCCGAGAATGAGAATGGGAAGCGAAATACCCGCACGGCGAAGCTCCAGCGCTTCCTCAATATTGGATACGGCAAAACAATCGGCACCCAGCGCCTCATAACGCTTTGCCAACGTCACCGCACCGTGACCGTAGCCATCCGCCTTGATCACGCAACAGACCTTGATCGAGGGAGATACGGCATCTCTCACGGCACGGAAATTCGCATCCACGGCATTCAAATTGATCTCCGCCCACGTGCGTCGGCGGATTCCATATATGAACTTCATTCTTCCTTACGTCCTTTCTTATCGAAACAACGTCATATCTTCCTTGTGAATCGCCGTCCGAAGAATGGTATACCACTCCTCAGTGGGATCCCCCGCGAGAATATCCAAATAGTCCTTCATGGCAGTAACAAGCATTTCGGGATTCAAAAATTCTCCCACGTTTGCCTTTAAAACGACAGTTAGCTTCACGGTTTTCATTTTTTCATCGAACCGAGCCTGAACCGAGCGAATCATGGAAACAATGTCGATCTCTTTTTCTCCCGATTTGGTTTTCTTTACCATAATTAGGGGCGAGGTGGTCAACAGCTTCTCAGAAGCCTTTGCTAAATTAGCATCGGCATCTGTCGTGTAATATTCGATCTCGTAGGAGGACCACGCGATCTCGGAAAAATCCGACTTCGGCAGATAGGCTTCCGTAATCTGAAGCTCCTCGGTCAACTCTCTGTTGAGCCGCGCCATGATTTCCTCGGGGGGCATGTCTCGATCAATGCGAAGGTCCAAAAACTCGTATTCGCTCTGGGCACCGACACTCAAGGGCGTGGAAAACACCAGCTTCGCGTGTGGGTTAAAGCCCTTGGTATACCATACAGGAATGCAAGCGCGCACCAGTACTCTCATAAAAGTCCTTTGCAGGTCGAGATGAGAAATATATTGAAGCGAACCGACCTTGCGGAATTTGAGACGAACCGTCAAGGGACGCTCTAAAATCGGTAAGGAACGAAGTCTTTTCTTTTCTTCCAGCTTATTCACTGCTTTGCTTTCGGACAGCATGACCGCTCACCTCCCAGTCGATTAGCTCCGCATCCACTGCATTTTTCCCGACAGTTGGGTGTGGTCGCCTCGGCGTAAGCGCGATCGCGCTCCCGTCTCAAAAATTCCTTGGTTACACCGCAATCAATGATGTCCCAAGGAAGGACCTCATCGAGTCCGTATGCTCGGTTTGCGTAGAATGCAGGGTCGATTTCCAAACGCTCAAGCACCGAGATCCAACGATCATAGTCAAAGCACTCATCCCAGGAATCAAACATGAATCCCTCTTTGCACGCCAACTCCAAGGCATCGGAGAGACGACGGTCGCCTCGTGCCAATACCGCCTCGATACGGCTGACCTTGGCATCGTGATGAGTATATCGAATTTTGCGATCGGTGATCTGACTGCCAAGGTAAGCCTGTTTCTCTGCCAAGGTTTCCAAGGAATCCTGCGCTTCCCACTGGAAGGGGGTAAAGGGCTTGGGAATGAGGCAGGACACGCTGATCGTCACCTGCGGCTTTTTGGTCTTGTTACGATTGGGACAATGATAGTACTCGTCAATGACCAGGGACGCAAGATCAGAAATTCCTTTCAGATCTTCGTAGGTCTCGGTAGGAAGTCCCGACATGAAGTAAAGCTTCACCGTATTCTTACCCGCCTCAAATGCCACGTGTACCGCGCGGAGAAGGTCCTCTTCACGAACATTCTTATTGATTACGTCGCGAAGACGTTGCGTCCCCGCTTCGGGCGCAAAGGTCAAGGAGGACGAACGCACCGTAGCGATCTTATCCATCAACTCTTTATGAAAGCTATCCACACGCAAGGAAGGCAAGGACAGGCTGACCATGTTCTCGTCGGTCCAAGACAGCAGCTCATCAGTCAGCTCCTCTAAATGGGTATAATCGCTGATTGAGAGAGAGGTCAAGGAGATCTCATCATAGCCGGTAGACTCAAACAGGCACTTCGCCTGCTCATTGAGAACCTCGGGAGACTTTTCACGGACAGGACGGTAAATGATTCCCGCTTGACAGAATCGGCATCCCCGAATACATCCTCGGAACACCTCCAGCATAATGCGATCGTGCACCGTTTCAATATAAGGCATAACCACCTCTTTGGGAAAATAGGAGGTGTCCATATCCTTGATGATTTGCTTTTGAATCGTTTTCGGAATGTCGTCAAAGATGGGGGCATATTCCCGAATCGTTCCATCCTCGTTGTAACTGACCTGATAGAATGCGGGCACGTAAATACCGGGAATCGTTCTTGCCGCCTCATGGAGATATGCCTCCTTGGTATACCGTCCCTCCTCCTTCATGCGGATATAAAGACGGCAAAGGGCAGGAAGCATTTCCTCTCCCTCTCCGATGTTAAAGAGATCAAAGAAATCCGCCACGGGCTCGGGATTATAGGCGCAAGGACCGCCGCCGATGATGATCGGCATACTATCGTCCCGATCACGGCTGCGTAAAGGGATTCCCGCAAGGTCCAGCATATTCAACACGTTGGTATAGCTCATTTCATATTGAAGCGTAAACCCTACCATGTCAAAATCGGTCAAGGGATCTCCGCTCTCACAGGCGGTCAGAGGAATATGATGCTCCCTCATTTTTTCCTGCATATCAATCCACGGATCATAGACTCGCTCACACCAAACGTCCTGCTCTCGATTGAGGACGCCATAAAGAATCCTCACCCCGAGGTTGGACATTCCGATCTCATAGGTATCGGGAAAGCAGAAGGCAAATCTTGCTTTTATTTTTTCTTTGTCTTTGATGATCTGACCGAATTCCCCGCCCGCATAGCGACCGGGCTTGGAAACCGATTTCAGAATGGTACTCATTTTTTTATTCATGGGTCTTATTCTCTCGTCCTATTTTTTCGTTTTTGGTCTTCTTCTTTTGCATTGCCCGCTCTCGCTTTTTTTCCTGGGCTCGTTCTCGGCGCTCGTCCCGCGCGGTCAGCTCATCTGCGTAAGCACGTTCCGAAAAGTACAATCGTTTGGGGAAACTAAATTGAACTACACCGATCACAAAGAGAACGGGAAGCAGTCCGTAGAGTGCTATCCAGTATTCGTGAATCGAAGGCAGGATCCCGAAGCCAAACAAAAGCATGGTACCTAAGAGTCCGATACCGCTGAACACAAAGCTCATCATCTCGGTTCTCCTCATTACCTTCACGATCCGTCGGCACCAAACCAAAGCCTCCGCCAGCTTCAATCTGGACAGTGTGGATACCATGCTTGCCTTTTGCACACTTGACTCTCCCTCTGTTTGCTGGTAATAAAGATCCACCGCGTTTTTATGCACCACACTGATGGGAGCAGCGTCGGCACGTCGCATGGCGCTGACAAATTCGGAATGAATGAGGGGATCGTAGGTCTCCACTACACAGTGAATGCCCTCGGTTGCCAGACGATCGACCAGCATCTCGAAAAGGGGATCGATCTCATATCGGGCATTCACCTTGGCACTGAGTCTTCCATCCAAAGATACGTAGAGGGTGGTTCGGTCGGACGGGTCCTCACTTCTTTGGAACAAGAGTCCGTACTGCTTCATAAAGTCGTAATTTCCTACGAGCAATACGCTCTTTCGGTCGACAAATGCCTCTACACCGCCGACTCCGATGCGGTGAATTCGAATGCTCTTGGCACGGTATGCTTCGGGCACACGTTCAAAGATCTCCTTCATGGGACCGCCCACGTGGGAATACAGAATCTCAAGTGCCGCCATAACGGCTGTTGCATTGGTTTTATCGTAAAATACGATTCCCGTATCTTCCATGCGGCAAAGACGGAACAGATGAAGATCACGGAATACAATGACATTGCACTCAGCATAAGTTTCCATAGAGGTAATATCGCCCAATGCGCTTCCCCGCTTGCGCATCCACGCGGCAGAAGTCCACAGGGGAATGGCAGCGGCTGCTACGGACGTCAAGGGCAACGTGACAAAGAGCATGATCATCGCCGCCGCACACGCATCGGCAATGCTTTTCTCAAACGCCATCCCCACCACGGCTGTGGCGATCACAAGTAAAGAAATCGGAAGCATCGCCCCTCTTAAAAAGCGGGTATGTACAGAGATTTCCTCCGAATCCACATCAAACTCCACGCCCGACGAAACCATAGCGGGAAGATAGATCCTCTGATCCCGATTCATTCCTCCACGATACATTTTTTCAGCCAAGGATTGATTTCCGTCGGATGGAATCAAGGTATAGCGAGCATCCTCCGAACACATAATCTCCAGCAAATGAAGCTTGCGGCGATGCATCAAATATTCGGTGAGAAACACGCAAAGCATAATGAGACTGCTGACAAAATGAAACATGGACGGCAGGATCGTTTCGGGCATAAAAATGGCAAGTGTCACGTCGTACAAAACAACAAATGCCAGCATCACAAACAATGCCGAATACAGATCGGGCGATCCCTTAAACAGTTTTTTCGCTCCGTGGAAAAGAGGTCTCCACAGAAATGCGGCTCCAAATACCAGAAGCTGAAGTCCTACCAAGAGATATGCTCCCGGGAATTCAACAAAATCAAGCAGTCCTGACAATTCGGCTTCTCCGAATGGAATCGCATCAAAGAGCAGGAGAAGAACCGTGATGACCGATACGCCGATCACCCGAAGCAGAAATTTTTTGTCTCGTTTCTTTCGGTCAAGATACTCTTCCTTCAGGTCGATTCGTTTTTGGGAATCCTCGACGGGTTCCTCTTCAGTGGTCTTACGGAGCAATTCGGGGATTTCATCCTCGCATCCCAACTGCTCCATCAGTCCTAACAACGCATCGGACAGTTCGGGCTCGGTATTTGTTCTTTCCTCCAAAATCTCCGTCTCCTCCTCGTCGAAGACATCCATCAAGTTTTCCAAAGGAAGTGACTCCAGCGTCTCTTCAGGAGGAATAAATGCTTGCTCTTCGTCTGTAAGAAGTTCTTCCGCCAATTCCGCTTGCAGCTCCTCTACGCTATGTTCACCCGATTCCTCTGTTGTAAAATAATCGGAGATTTCGGCTAAAAATGCGTCAAGCTCCCGATAATCGTTTTCCTCAGAAAAAGCGTCTTCTTCCTCGGTAGAAAGGGGATCTTCTCCCTCAAAAGGAAGCAACGTCTCCTCAACAGAAGCCTCCTCTTCCACTTCTTCGGCAAAAGGTTCCTCTTCCACGGGAGGAGCTTCTTCCTCTTCTTCGGGAAGGTCTGCTTCCTCCTCTACGGAGAATTCTTCTTCCTCTTCTTCGGGTTCTTCGGGGAGCTCTGATTCCTCCTTTGCGGGGAGTTCTGCTTCCTCTTTGGAGCGTTCCTCCCATGGAGCAAGCTCTTCATCCTCTGTCACCGAATTTTGACGGTCTTTTTCGATTTCTAACTGAACATCATTAAAAAAATCCGGATCAATGGCGTACGCATCTTCTGCGGATGCTTCTTGGGAATCACTCTTTTTCCGTCCTCTTCCTTTTTTCCGCGAATCTTCGGTTACATCCTCCGATGCCACAGATTCCTTCAACAATCGCAAGAGATCGTCAATGCTTTGTTCTTCACTCATAAAATCCTCCCATGTTTGTTGGATTTTCTTTTCGTTAGTTACTTTTTTGCTCGGTGCTGACGGGAAATCTCCGCCAACAGAACCGACGCGGCGGTAGATACATTAAAGGAATTCACCTTTCCGTACATAGGAATAGACACGATATAATCGGATTTTTCCTTAATCAGGTGTGATACACCGTCACCCTCACTTCCCATCACCAATGCGCAGGGGCAATCGAAATCGGTATTGTAATATGCCTCTCCCCCCGCTTCGGCGGCAAAGACCCAAATTCCGTTTTTCTTGAGCTGATCGATGGTTGCGGCTAAATTGGTAACCTTGGCAATAGCAAGATGCTCAATGGCTCCGCAGGATGCCTTGCTCACCGCGGAGGTCAAGCCGACCGCTCGCCTTTTGGGAATGATCAGACCATGCGCTCCAACCCCCTCTGCGCAGCGAATCAAAGCCCCCAGATTATGAGGATCGGTAATACCGTCGGCAATCACCAAAAACGGCTTCTCGCCTCGCTCCTCGGCAATACCAAGAAGCTCTTCCACCGTGGAATATTCCTTCTGCGCCGCCATGGCGACCACACCCTGATGGACGGCGTAATTCGTCATTTTATCAAGCTTCGCGCGATCGGTCTCGATCACGGGAATGCGTCGTTCCACCGCCTCGGCAACCAGCACCACGATAGACCCTTCACGCTCTCCTCGCTGTACGTACAATTTGTCGATCTCTCTGCCCGACTTCAACAGCTCCCTCACCGCGTTTCGTCCAATCACCATTCCCTCGTCGGAAAAATCCTCATCTCTCCGATCGTATTTAACATTCTTTTGATTCCCATAATACTTATTTTTATCGTTCTTTTTATACTCCATATTACCTCGATGGGACGTATAAATTTTTGTCTTGCCCTGTCCCAAGCTACACTTAATTACATTATATCATAAAAATCGTGTTTTGTACAGATGAAAAGAGGCATTTTATAAAAAAACAAGGGCGAATTTTTCGCCCTTGTTTAACGATTCTCCGATCAACCCATAGTAGAGTAGTTGGGAGCCTCCTTGGTAATATTGATGTCGTGAGGATGGGATTCTCTCAGACCTGCGCCGGTAATACGCACGAACTGAGCATTCTGTCTGAGTTCCTCGATGGTTGCCGCGCCGCAGTAGCCCATACCCGAACGGAGACCGCCCATCAGCTGATAGATGGTATCCGCCAATACTCCCTTATAAGGGACACGTCCCTCAACGCCTTCGGGAACAAGCTTTTTGTTGTTCTCCTGGAAGTAACGGTCCTTGGAACCGCTCTCCATGGCGGCAATGGAGCCCATGCCGCGGTAAACCTTGAAGCGTCTGCCCTGATAGAGCTCCTCGCTTCCGGGGCTCTCCTCACAGCCCGCAAACATAGAACCGATCATAACGGTGCACGCGCCTGCGGCAAGTGCCTTCACAATGTCTCCGCTATACTTCAGTCCGCCGTCCGCAATCACGGGAATACCGTACTTGTCCGCAACCTCGGCCGCATCACAAATGGCAGTAATCTGAGGAACACCGATACCCGCAACCACACGGGTGGTACAGATCGAACCGGGTCCGATACCAACCTTAATGGCATCCGCACCCGCACGAATGAGATCCTCGGCAGCCGCACCCGTTGCGATGTTACCCGCAATCAGCTGACAATCCGGGAACGCGTTCTTTACCTCGTAAACCTTATTCATAATACCCTGAGAATGTCCGTGAGCGGAGTCAAGCACCAAGTAGTCCGCTCCCGCGGCAAGCAGGGCACCTGCACGATCCAGCGCGTCACGAGTCACACCGATGGCGGCACCGCAGATCAGTCTGCCGCGCGCATCCTTGGCGGAGTTGGGGTACTTGGTTGCCTTTTCGATATCTTTAATGGTAATGAGTCCCTTGAGAACGTTATTCTTGTCCACCAAGGGAAGCTTTTCGATCTTGCGCTGACGAAGAATCTCCTGTGCCTCTGCCAAGGTAGTTCCCTCGGGAGCGGTAACAAGATTCTCCTTGGTCATCACGTCCGCAATACGTCCGTTGAAATCGGTCAAGAAGCGCATATCACGGTTGGTAATGATACCGATGACTCTATTTTGATCGTCGCAGATCGGAACACCCGAGATCTTGAACTTGCGCATCAGCTGCTCAGCCTCATACACGTAGTTCTCTGCTCCTAAGAAAATGGGATTGGTGATAACGCCGTTCTCGCTTCTCTTGACACGATCCACGTGATCCACCTGAGCATCAATAGACATATTCTTGTGAATGGTACCCGCGCCACCCTCACGCGCGATCGCGATGGCAAGATTTGCCTCAGTAACCGTATCCATTGCCGCGCTCAATACGGGGACGTTCAGCGTGATCTTGTTGGTCAAGCGAGTCTTCAGCGAAACGTCTGCGGGAAGAACATCACTCTTTGCGGGGATCAAGAGAACGTCATCAAAAGTCAAACCTTCCTTGGTAAATTTAGAACTGTAATCCATTTCAGCCTCCCATGATTTTTTATATTAGGATTATTATATCAAATCCCAAGAAAAATGTCAACGATTTTTTTCCGTATGAGCGTAAATTTTTTGTCGATCCCTTCACCAAAAATTGTTGCTTTTGTCATATTTCAAAAGAAGTACGCATATATTTCTCCGACTCAGTCTTTCTTGAAGGAGATTTTTATGAGTGTTTCGCTGTCCGACAGAAAATATGTTCCCTGTTTTTTCCTGTTTACCCTCATTCTTACTCTTTTTTTCTTGTTGTTTCTCTTGCTTGGTACCCGTTTATCTCCCGAAGAGGAAACCTCCGTGTCCGCCCCGGCGACCTCCCTGCCCACCATAGTGATCGATCCCGGGCATGGCGGAGAAGACGGAGGAGCGGTAGGAAAGGGAGATATTTACGAAAAGAATGTGAACCTTGCCATTGCCCAAATGCTCTGCGATATGCTTCGCGCGAACGGTCTTCCCACCGTTATGACCCGTACCGAGGACATCCTGCTTTACGATCCCACCTCGGACCATCACGGAAAAAAGAAGATTCAGGACCTTGCCACCCGCAGACAAATAGCCGAATCCTACGACAATGCCGTCTTTGTCAGCATTCACATGAATGCCTTTCCCGATTCCCGTTACGGAGGATTGCAGGTCTATTATTCCAAAAACAATCCCGACTCCGAGAATTTGGCAAAGGAAATCCAGCTTCTTACAAAAAATCTGCTTCTGCCGCAAAACGACAGAGCCGTTAAGCCCGCTGACGGAAGCATCTATCTTTTGGATCGATTGGAATGCCCCTCGGTCTTAGTGGAATGCGGATTCCTCTCCAATCCCGAGGACCTTGCCAATCTATCCAATCCCATATATCAAAAGAAAATGGCACTCTCTCTTTGCCTTGCTATTTCGGAATATTTGGAAAAAGAAGCCTCTCTCTCTTGATTTTTTTCCAAGAATCGTGTATAATGGTGGAAAGAAATTGTTCGGGAGGTCCCTATGAAAGGAATCAAAACCGTCTATATATGCTCCGAATGTGAATATGAGAGCGCCAAGTGGCTGGGACGCTGTCCCCGTTGCAGCGCATGGAATACCTTTGTGGAGGACGTTACCGAAAAGGAACCGTCCGCTCCCGTTGCCAACCACAGAGCCGCCACAGCCCGCGCTACGGACAATCATGCAGCTCCCTTTTCCGAACTCACTTCTCCCGAATATATCCGTTCGGAAACGGGGCTTTCCGAATTGGACCGAGTCCTCGGAGGAGGATTGGTCAGCGGCTCGGTGGTTCTTATTTCGGGGGAACCCGGCATCGGTAAATCCACCCTGCTCCTGCAAATATGCGATACCCTCAGCCGTGATAAAACCGTGCTTTACGTATCGGGAGAGGAATCCCGTTCCCAGCTCAAGCTTCGTGCCGAGCGTTTAAAGGTAGGCGGAAAGGAGCTTTACGTTCTGACAGAGACCAACGTGGAAGCCATTCTGACCGAAGCAAAGAAGATCGCGCCCGACGTGATCATTGCCGACTCGGTGCAGACCATGTATTCCGACCGCATCCCCTCCACCCCGGGAAGTGTTGCCAACGTTAAGGAGGTTGCCATGGCATTCATTGCCAAGGCAAAATCCGAGGGAATTTCCGTATTTCTCGTGGGACACGTTAATAAAGAGGGTGGTATCGCGGGTCCCAAGGTGTTGGAGCATATGGTAGATGCCGTTTTGAATTTTGAGGGTGACAGACGGCAATCCTACCGCATCATCCGCGCGGCAAAGAACCGCTTTGGTTCTACCAACGAGATCGGTGTGTTTGAAATGACCGACGTCGGACTCAAGGAGGTGCCCAATCCCTCAGAAATGCTTCTTGCCGACCGCCCCGTTGGAATTTCGGGCAACTGTGCCGTCTGTACCATGGAGGGTACCCGTCCTTTGGTTGCGGAAATTCAAGCGCTGGTTTCTCCCACCAACTTCCCCTCCCCCAAGCGAACCTCCAACGGAATCGATTATAACCGAACCTATCTGATCCTCGCGGTGCTTGAAAAGCGGCTGGGGCTGAAATTCTCCTCCCATGATGTGTATTTGAACGTCATCGGAGGCATGCACATTGACGAGCCCGCCTCGGACCTTGGCATTGCTCTTTCGCTGATCTCGTCGCTAACTGACCGTGTGATCCCCGATGACCTGATCGCCATTGGCGAGCTTGGCTTGGCGGGCGAATGTCGTGGAGTTGCCAACGTGGAGCAACGAGTCCGCGAGGCGGCACGTCTGGGCTTTGAGGTGGCTCTCGTCCCCAAGCACAATCTTCCCGCTTGCGAAAATATCAAGGGCATCCGTTGCCTCTCGGTCAAGAACGTCTACGATCTTCTCCGCTTCTTAAAGCCCACGGAGCAGAAGGAATAGGGATCAAGGACGCGGGGATGCGTTTAGGTCGCTTTTGAAAAAGCTCCGCAAAACTTTCATACAAAATTGTGTCTTATATCACTTTTCTTGATTTGGTGTAACTGAAAGGAATATTGTTTTTCTATAAGGTAGAAATCCGTCGGACGGCTGCTGCGCCACCGACGGATTTCATTGTTTGGGAAGATGAAGCCCCTCCCGTTTTGAAGCACAACCCAAAAGCCCGCTCTTCCGAGCGGGGCTTTTGGGGTTTAACTACGCAAAGGAATAGTAGGTAATATCCTTTTCTTTGTCACATAGGGGCATATGGATCATCTTGACGGGACCGTCTGCCACGAAGCAATTTTCCTCCCCTACCGTGTCATACATATATTTGTTACTGGACACCGCGTTACCGATCCACTGATATTTGATTCCACAGGTACGGAAGCGGAAAGCGATCTCCGAGGTACACCACAGAGAATACTTGGGGGCAATGAGCTGATAAAGTGCCGTAGCGCCGCCACTGTATCCATGGTGATTGACCTGCGCGAAGTCGCTCTTCAGTCCCTCTCCCTGTTGCTTGCAAATCACGGCGGACGCCGTCTTTTCGCAGTCACCCATAAAGAGGACGGTCTGCCCCTTTACGGTCATTCTGGTAACGGTGGAAGAATCATTCATGTTCGTAAAGGGAGTGGGAATGTAGTCCTCCAAAGTGTAAAGAAACTCAAATGTCACATCACAGAAACGAACCTTCTGTCCCGTATGGGGACGAATCCATCTCACGTCGCCATATGCCTTCAACTGCTCGGACGCGCCAACGGTCAGCCAATCGCTAAAGCCTCCGTCAAACATCCAAGACATTCCGGGATTGGCAATCCAGTTCTCGAGAGTAACCTCGCTCGCGTACTTCTCGGTAAACTCCAGAAAGCATCCGTAATGGTCACCGTGAGAGTGGCTCATATACCAGGCGGCAATAACGATCCTGCCATCGGCTCTCTTGTTGTTATCACAAAGGAAGCGGAACAGACGAGTGGCATCTTGACGGTATCCTCCGTCCATGATCACAAATCTGCCGTCCTCCAGAATGACCACGTAGGACATTCCGTTTCCGTCGGTAATTTCACGGTGAGTATAGTCCAGTGACATGACACAGAATGTAGTATCGGTCAACTTCTCATATCCCTCAGCTTCGTCTGCGGGGAGAGCGAAATACTCCAGTGTATCCGAAATCAAGCGAACGGTCTTCTCGCTTGCGGTATAGTACAGATGGAGCATCCCCTCATCAGAGAGAAGTGTCACGTAGACGTTCTCGCCAATGGTATTCTCCTGAAAGGTCTCGTATCCTCCGCTCTTTTTCAGATCAGACACAAAGGCTTCAAAATCTTCAAAAGAAACGTCTCTTCTGTATTTCATTCTGCATCCGTTTCCAAGGTCCATACCTCGATCAGGCATATTCACATCAATACTTCCATTGTATTTCATCATCATGTCTCACTTTCTTTATTTTGACATTTTGTTAAGAAGATTTTATCATAGCACCGATAGATTGTCAACCAATTCTGCGCAATTTAAGTAAAAATTAAAGAATAAAAGGCATTTTCCTTTTCATATCCCCTGCATCTGACGTCCGCTCGGTCGCCAAGGAAAACAGACGGTCCAGCCGTTCGGTCAGACGATATTGCGTCGTATGGGCAGGAGCGTCGGCGGGCTTTGTAATCATTGGCAGTCTTGAGGTCCTTCTCCGCTCGGAAAGGAGCGCTCTTCCCCGCTCGTTTGCGGCAAGAATTGTGGTATATTGCGGAATACCGGAAATATCCTCCGCTCTCACCCCCGTCAGGCAATACAGAAGCGTGCGTTGAATATGGGCATCGGTATAGCGCTTGGTTCGGATTTTCTCATAGAATTCAGAAAGGCACGTCACCTCGGAGGCTACGGCACAAAATCGATGGCAAATCCCTCCCTCGGCTCCCGCGATCTCGGAAAAATCCTCTCCTGTATGCAGACGGAACCACCCGAGAATCAGGGATTCCAGCTTATTTTCGGACACAAACCTCCCCTCGGCTCTTGCGCTTCGGTAAATATTCAGGCACTCTGTGGGAAGATAAGATTCCGCCTCGTCAAACTCTCCCGATTTCCAAAGGTTACGAATCCCCGTAGCAGAGGGAAGCTCTTCGGTTCGCAGTTCATTCTGACTATATGCGGCACCTTCCCGCTTGACGGTTAAAAAATCCATGGAGGCATCCAGTTCTTTCATAGCACGAAGATATTCTACTCCGAGGATATCGTTGGAGGACAGTTTTTTCCCCAAGGCATCCTCCAGCATCCCGTAATATGTCCCCGCGGCGGGTAATCCCTCACCGAGACTTTGACGGTAAACATCACGGAACTTCTCGTCGGCAGCAAGTACCGCTCCGCGGAGAAGAAGCGCTCCATCTCCGCACTCGGAACCAAAAATCAGAGTGTCCGCAACCTCTTTGGCGATCGAAATCCCCCCTCTCGCGAACTGCTCAGCGGAGGAAGAACACCACGGGAACGGAAGCTCCAGCACCAGATCAGCCCCCGCACGGACAGCGCACTCAGCACGGGTGTAAAGATCGGTCACCGCAAGGCTTCCTCTCTGCACGCTGTTTCCGCTCATGACGCACACCACACGGTCCGCGCCCTTGGCTCTCGCCTGCTCGATCAAATATTGATGTCCCCGATGCATGGGGTTAAATTCACAAATGATTGCGAAATCTGACATAAATTGTTCCTTCCACCTCTCTTTTACAAAGATTTTTCGTTTTATCTCTTGAAAAATGATTCCTTTCGTAGTATAATAATTCTGTTACAAATATTTTACATATCTTCGGAGGATTTTTAGAATGAATATTCTGGTTGTTAACGCGGGCTCCAGCTCCCTGAAGTATCAGCTCATCGACACCGATACCGATACCCTCTACGCAAAGGGTATTTGCGAAAGAATCGGTGCGGAGGGCGCTCTTATCGAGCACAAGCAGATCGCAAAGGGCTTGAAGGTAAAGAAGGAAAGCCCCATGAAGGATCATGCCGACGCCATGAAGTTGGTGGTCGAGCATCTGACCGATCCCGAGGTGGGTTGTATTTCCAGCATGGATGAAATCCAGGCAATCGGTCACCGCGTGGTACACGGCGGCGCATACTTCTCTCAGTCGATCCTGATGACCGACGATGTTCTGGAGAAGATCAAGCTTTGCCGTGATTTCGCCCCCCTGCACACCGACGCGCACCTGATGGGCTTCAAGGGATGCCTTGAGATCATGCCAGGCAAGCCTCAGGTCCTGGTATTCGATACCGCATTCCATCAGACCATGGCGCCCGAAGCATACATATATGCCCTGCCCTACGAGTACTATGAGAAGTACGGCATCCGTCGCTACGGTATGCACGGAACCTCTCACCGCTACGTCAGCGGAGAGATGGCAAAGCTTCTCGGCAAGCCCGTAGAGGAGACCAAGATCGTCACCTGCCACATCGGTAACGGCTCCTCCATCACCGCGGTCAAGGGCGGCAAGGTCATGGATACCTCCATGGGCTTCACTCCTCTGGCGGGTGTGGAAATGGGAACCCGTTGCGGCGACATTGACCCCGCCATCGTTCCCTACATCATGGAGCGCGACGGACTGTCCGCAGCAGAGATCAACAACATCATGAACAAGAAGTCCGGATTCCTCGGTGTTGCCGGTGTTTCCGACTCCCGTGACCTGGAGGATGCCATTATTGAGGGTCCCTCCAATCCCAACTACGAGAAGTGCCTGCTTGCCGTCAACATTCTCAAGCATCAGCTCAAGAAGTACATCGGCTCCTATGCCGCTGTCATGAACGGACTGGATGCCGTGGTATTCACCGCTGGTATCGGCGAGAACAGCACCATGCTCCGCAAGATGGTGTGCGAGGACATGGAGTTCTTCGGCATCGAGCTGGATGAGGAGCAGAACCTCAAGGCGTTCCGCAAGGCAGATCCCACCAAGATATCCAAGGAAGATTCCAAGGTTTCCGTTTGGGTCATCCCCACCAACGAGGAGCTGGTGATCGCAAAGGACACCGCCGCCATCGTTGCCGGCAAGTAATTGCATCGTTTCCATCGGTTGTCCGCTCGGGCAACCGATTTTTTATATTGTAGCATATTCGAGAGAAAAAATCAATTCTTTTTCATAAAGCCAAACAAAAAACGTCGGACAGAAATCTGTCCGACGTTTTTGTCGAATTACGCCTTTGCGCCGTTGATTGCCAGATAGTTCTTGATGCGCTCTACGTTCTCACGGTTCTTGGAGTCCTCCTCCAAGTACTCGATGATGTCGTAAACGTCCACGATGGAATATACGGGAAATCCGAACTGCTCCTCGATCTCCTGCATCGCTCCCTTTTCGGTCTGTCCCTTTTCCTTGCGGTCTACCATGATAAAGGTAGCGGCGACCTTGACACCCTCTAAGTGAGAGAGGATCTCCATGCTCTCACGAATAGCGGTACCTGCGGTGATGACATCCTCGATAATGACGACCTCCTCACCCGCGGTGGGAACGTAGCCGACGAACACGCCGCCCTCACCGTGGTCCTTGACCTCCTTACGGTTGAAGAAGAACGGAACGTTCAGGTCCTTCTTGGACAGAGCGACTGCGGCGGAAACCGCAAGGGAGATTCCTTTATAGGCAGGTCCGTAAAGCACTGCCTTCTTCTCACCCAGCTTATCGAAATATGCCTTGGCATAAAACTCTCCGAGCTTTGCGATGTCGTCGCCCGTTTTAATCATACCCGCGTTGATGAAATACGGAATCTTTCTGCCGCTCTTTGCGGTGAAATCACCGAATTTCAGCACGCCTGCGCCTTCCAAAAATTGAATAAATTCTCTCTTATAGCCTTCCATTTTCACATCTCCTTTTTTTACAGTTTCTCAAACACCATGGTTGCCTGAATTCTGTCACCTCCGCCAAAACCGGAGCTTTGTGCAGATGCGGTAGAAATTGTATGAAGTCGGTATCCCTGAGCTGCCTGCTCGTTAATCACCTTTTCCAATTCAGCCAGATTTTTCGAACCGGTACCGATAAACTTTTCCTTTAAAGTTACCTGTAACACAACATACTGAGGCATATTTTTCTCCTTTTCCCAAATCAATCAACAAATTCACGAATGCAGCGCTCATAAGCGGCAACGGGATCCTCCGCGGCGGTAATCGGTCTGCCCACCACGATGTAGTCCGATCCGATCTTCTTTGCCTCTGCGGGGGTCATCACTCTCTTCTGATCTCCGATGTCACCGTCGGCAAAACGAACACCGGGGGTCACGGTCAAGAACTTCTCGCTACAGGTCTCGTGGACCTTACCTGCCTCCAAGGGGGAGCAAACGACACCGTCCAGCCCCGCAACCTTTGCGTTGTGGGCATAGTGCATGACAACGTCGGCAATAGGCTTTTCGATGAGTAGATCCTTTTCCATGCTCTCCTGATCGGTAGAGGTGAGCTGGGTCACGGCGATCAGCAGGGGTCTGGTTCCATCGGGACGGGTCAGTCCCTCCAAAGCGCCTTCCATCATGCGGATGGTTCCCGCCGCGTGCAGGTTGGTCATGTCTACGTCCAGACGGGACAGAACCGCCATAGACTTCTTTACGGTATTGGGAATGTCATGAAGCTTGAGATCGAGGAAGATCTTGTGTCCTCTCTTCTTGATCTCCCGAACGATGGAGGGTCCCTCCGCGTAGTAAAGCTCCATTCCGATCTTAACAAAAGGCTTTCTTCCCGTAAATTTGTCCAAAAAGGCAAATGTCTTTTCCGCGCTGTCGAAGTCACAGGCGATAATTACGTCTTTTCCCATTAGTTACATCCTCCGATGATTTCACTCAAAGATTTGATATTGTATTTCTCCATCACACGAGGCAGATCCTCGATGATGGTCTTGCAAGCAAAGGGATCGATCAAGTTAGCGGCTCCCACCTCAACGGCGGTAGCCCCCGCAAGCATCATTTCGATCACATCCTCTGCCGAGGAAACACCGCCCATTCCCACCACGGGGATCTTTACGGCATGTGCCACCTGGTAGACCATTCTCACCGCCACGGGGAAAATGGCAGGACCGGAAAAACCGCCCATTTTATTGGCGATCACGGGCTTCTTGGTCTTTAGGTCAATTCTCATGCCCAGCATGGTATTGATCAGGCTGATACCGTCCGCTCCCGCCTCCTCGCATGCCTTGGCAATGGCAACGATGTCGGTCACGTTGGGGGAAAGCTTGACGATCACAGGCTTGGTGGACACCGCCTTAACGGCACGTACCACCTCAGCCGCCGCGTCGGGCGACGTACCGAAGCTCATGCCGCCGCCGTGCACGTTGGGACAGCTGACATTGACCTCCAGCCAGCCCACCTCGGGACAAGCGTCCAGCTTTTCGCAGGTATAGGCATAATCCGCCACGGCGAAGCCGCTGACGTTCGCCATGACCTTTTTATGGAAGTGCTTCCGCATCTTGGGAAGCTCCTCGGAGATCACCTTCTCCACACCGGGATTCTGCAATCCGACGGCATTGATCATGCCCGCGTAGCACTCGGCAATACGGGGCGTGGGGTTTCCGAAGCGGGGATCCTTGGTGGTTCCCTTAAAGGAAAAAGTTCCCAAAAAATTGATGTCATAAAGCTCGGCAAACTCGTAGCCGTAGCCGAAGGTACCGCTGGCGGGGATCACGGGGTTATCCATCTCGATGCCGCAAAGGGTTACCCTGGTATCTCTTATTTCTCCCACAGGATCTCCTCCTTTCTCAGCACGGGTCCGTCCTTGCAAATGCGCTTGTAGCCGGTCACGGTCTTGCAGGAGCATCCCATGCAAGCGCCAAATCCACAGCCCATGCGCTCCTCAAAGCTGAACTGACCCGAGGTCTTTGCCGTGTTGTAAATCGCCTTCAGCATGGGCTCGGGACCGCAGGTATAGAAATAGCTGTAATCCATCTCCGCCATGGGTCCCGTCACAAATCCCCTGACTCCGTAAGAGCCATCGGCGGTGGTCACGGTCACATTTGCGCCAAGCGCCTTGAATTCTTTCTCGCAGAAGATCTCGCTCTTGGTATTAAAGCCGAGAATGACGGACACCTGCTTGCCCTCGGCGATCAGCTTCTTGGCAAGCATGTAAAGGGGAGGCACGCCCACTCCGCCGCCAAGAAGCAGAGGCTTGTCTCCGCTCTCGGACAGATCGTAGCCGTTTCCGAGTCCCGTGAGCACGTCCAAGGTCTCTCCGACCTTCATGGCGCGCATCTGCTCGGTTCCCCGTCCGACCACCTTGTAGATGATGGTAACCGATGTATCATCCCGATCGTAGACCGAGATCGGACGGCGCAGATACAAGCCGTCCAGCTTGATGTTGATAAACTGTCCCGACGCCGTAATGTCGGACACGTCTCCCAAGAGACGCATCCGCATGACGCTATCGGTCAGCGCCACGTTTTCGGCAACGGTAAAAATTCCTTGTTTCATATTCTCTCCTTACGCATCAATGGTAGAAATGCAAAGGGTGGTTTCCTCCAAAACGTCCAGAAGCACGCGCACGGTGTCCAAGGAGGAGAAGAGAGTCACGTTGCTCTCGGTTGCCCAAGCGCGGATCTGTCTGCCGTCGCTGATCTGATTTCTGGACTGAACGTCGCTGGTGTTGATCACGTAGGCGATGTGTCCCTGGCGGATAGATTCCTGAATCTCGTTGCTTCCCGTTTCGATCTTTTGGAGGATGTGGGTACGGATTCCGTTCTGCTTCAAGAAGTTTGCCGTTCCCTCGGTTGCCTCAATGTTGAAGCCAAGGTTATAGAAGCGGCGGATCAGAGGAAGTGCCTCTTCCTTATCCTTATCAGCAATCGTCACAAACACGGTTCCGTAATTTTGCAGACGCATACCCGATGCCTGCAACGCCTTATAAAGCGCGCGATTCTGCTTGTCGTCATAGCCGATCGCTTCACCGGTTGACTTCATTTCGGGAGACAGGTAAGCGTCCAGTCCGCGCAGCTTATTGAAGGAGAACACGGGAACCTTAACGTACCAACGCTTCTTCTCATCGGGATAGATATCGAAAATTCCCTGCTCCTTGAGCGATTTGCCAAGGATCACCTCGGTGGCAATATCCGCAAGGCTGTAGCCCGTTGCCTTCGAAAGGAAGGGCACGGTACGGGAGGAACGGGGATTGACTTCGATAATGTACACGTCCTCGTTCTTATCGACAATAAACTGAATGTTATAAAGTCCCACGATTCCAATGCCGAGCCCCAGCTTCTTCGCATACTGAAGAATAATGCCCTTTACCTTATCCGAGATTGAGAAAGGAGGATATACGCTGATCGAGTCTCCCGAGTGAACACCGGTACGCTCGACAAGCTCCATAATACCGGGAACGAACACGTTCTGACCGTCGCAGATCGCGTCCACCTCCACCTCCTTACCGCTGATATACTTATCAACCAGCACGGGCTTGTCCTCGTCGATTTCTACCGCGGTCTTGAGGTAGGAGCGGAGCTGCTCCTCGTTTCCGACGATCTGCATGGCGCGTCCGCCGAGAACGAAGCTGGGACGGACAAGAACAGGGTATCCGATCTCCGCCGCCGCGGCAATGCCGTCCTCGATCTTTGTCACCGCCTTGCCCTTTGCGCGAGGAATGTTCAGCTCGTTCAGCAGATTCTCAAACGCGTTTCTGTCCTCCGCGCGGTCAATGGCGGCGCAATCCGTACCAATGATCTTCACACCTCTGTCATAAAGGGGCTGTGCCAGATTGATGGCGGTCTGTCCGCCAAGCGACGCGATTACGCCCTCGGGCTTCTCAAACTCGATAATATTCATCACATCCTCGGGGGTGAGAGGCTCGAAATAGAGCTTATCCGCGGTGGTATAGTCTGTGGAAACGGTTTCGGGGTTGTTGTTGATGATAATAGCTTCGTAGCCGGATTTTTTGATGGTAGATACGGCATGAACCGTGGAGTAGTCAAATTCCACACCCTGACCAATTCGGATGGGACCCGCACCGAGAACAACAATCTTCTTTTTGTTGGTAAGGATCGAGGCATTCTCGCCGGTGTAGGAGGAATAGAAATACGGGATATAGGCACCGGTATGGCAGGTGTCAACCATGCGGAACACGGGGAAAAGCTTGTGCTCCTTGCGGAAGTTGTACACGTCAATTTCCTTGCATTTCCACATTTTCGCCACGTACTTATCCGAGAATCCCATCTTCTTTGCCGCGGTGAGCGTCTCGATCTCAAAGGGATGCGCCTTGAGAGTTTCCTCCATATCCACGATATTCTTGATCGCCTCAAGGAAGTAGGGGGTGATCGCCGTGATTTTATGAATCTGCTCTACGGTCACACCTCGTGCCAGAAGCTCCGCGATCGCGAAAATGTTGTCATCGCGGAAGGTGGTGATATAGTCCAGAATTTCCTCATTGGACATGGAATCGAACTTTGCGTGGTATACGTGGTACACTCCGATCTCCAGCGAGCGCATGCCCTTCAGGAGGCACTCCTCCAAATTGGAGCCGATGCCCATGATCTCACCGGTTGCCTTCATCTGGGTTCCCAGCTGATTGGATGCCGAGGTAAATTTGTCAAAGGGGAAACGGGGGAATTTCGCGATCACGTAATCAAGGCTGGGCTCAAATGCCGCATTGGTGTTTGCGATCTTGATCTCCTCCAGACTCATACCAACCGCGATCTTTGCGGTAACGCGGGCAATGGGATAGCCCGATGCCTTCGAGGCAAGCGCTGAGGAACGGGATACACGGGGGTTGACCTCAATGAGGTAATACTCGCTGGTATTGGGATTAAGCGCGTACTGTACGTTACATCCACCCTCGATCTTCAGCTCACGAATGATCTTGATCGCCGAATCATTCAGCATCTTCTTATCATGATCGGAAAGCGTGAGAATAGGAGCTACCACAATGGAGTCGCCGGTGTGAACGCCCACGGGGTCAATATTTTCCATACCGCAGATGGTAATGGCATGATCCGTGGAGTCTCGCATCACCTCAAATTCGATCTCCTTAAAGCCCTTCACGCTCTTTTCGATCAAAACCTGATGCACGGGAGAAAGCTCAAAAGCGTTTCTTCCGATCTCGCAGAGCTCCTCCTCATTGTAGGCAAAGCCGCCGCCCGTTCCGCCAAGAGTGAACGCGGGACGAAGCACTACGGGATAGCCGATGCGAGCCGCCGCTTCTCTTGCCTCTTCAATGCTGTACGTAATTTCGGAGGGAATGGTAGGCTCTCCGATGGATTGGCAAAGCTCCTTGAAAAGCTCGCGGTCCTCGGCACGTTCAATAGATTCACTGCTCGTACCCAAAAGCTCTACGTGGCATTCCTTGAGAATTCCCTTCTTCTCAAGCTGCATGGCAAGATTCAAGCCCGTCTGTCCGCCGATGCCGGGAACAATGGCGTCGGGTCTCTCATAGCGCAGAATCTTTGCGATATATTCCAGAGTCAAGGGCTCCATGTATACCTTGTCCGCGATGGTAGTATCGGTCATAATGGTTGCGGGGTTGGAGTTCACGAGAACCACCTCGTAGCCCTCCTCCTTCAGTGCCAGACATGCCTGCGTTCCCGCATAGTCAAATTCTGCCGCCTGTCCGATGACAATTGGTCCCGAACCAATAATCAAAATCTTTTTTAGGTCTTTTCTTTTTGCCATAATACTTATCCTCCCGATCTTTCGTTTCTATAATTTTAATTTTTTTATCATTCTACACGGTACACGGTCTTGCCGTCCACCACGGTCATCATGCAGACCCCGTAAAGCTCCTCGCCCGCAAAAGGGGTTGCCCGTCCCTTAGTCAAAAATGTTTCAGGGTCTACCACTCGACTCTCACCCAAACACCAAATCGTAAAATCGTTGCCAAGGGGAATGCCAAACCGTTTTCTCGGATTGTATGCCATCAGCTCCATCAAGCGATCCATCGTTATTCGCCCCGTCTTTACAAAGTGGGTATACATCACGGGGAATGCCGTTTCCAAGCCTACGATACCGAAAGCGCTTCCCTCAAGCCCCTTTGCCTTTTCCTCGGCAGAATGCGGAGCATGATCGGTAGCGATCATATCAATGGTCCCATCCACAATTCCTTCTACAAGCGCCAATCTGTCCTCCGCGGAACGCAAGGGCGGATTCATTTTGAAACGTCCCTCCTCGCGAAGATCGGAATCATCCATCACAAGATAATGGGGAGCCGTCTCACAGGTCACGTCCACACCTCGCTTCTTTGCTTCACGAATGAGATCGACACTCTCCTTTGTGGAAATATGGCATACATGGTACGAACAGCCGATCTCCTCGCAAAGGGCGAGGTCACGCTCGATCTGCTTCCATTCACTTTCCGAACAGATTCCCCTGTGTCCATGTTCCTTAGCATACGCTCCGTCGTGAATATATCCCCCCCTTAGGAGATCATTGACCTCGCAATGGGCAACGATGATTTTTCCAAGTCTCTTGGCTTCTTGCATGGCGCTTCGCATCATATCATCATTCTGCACACCCCTGCCATCATCCGAAAAGGCAATCGCATGGGATGCCATTTCCGCCAAATCGGCAAGATCCAGTCCCGCCTCGCATCTGGTAATCGCGCCGTAAGGGTACACGTGGATCACCGCCTGCTTGCGGATCAGCTCCAGTTGCTTTTCCAAATGTTCTCTCGTATCGGGCACAGGATTCAGGTTGGGCATGGTACATACGGCGGTATACCCACCCCGTGCCGCCGCACGGCTTCCACTCTCCATCGTTTCCTTATAAGAAAAGCCCGGCTCACGGAAATGCACATGCACATCACAAAAGCCGGGAAGAACCGTATATTTGGGAGAGCTCAAAAAAGACTCCGCTTCATGGGAGAAAAAAGTGGGATGAGAAATACCGACAGAGGTCTCTGTCGCATGGATTCGATTCATCTTGTTTTCGATCATCTGCTTCATCGTATTTTCTCCTTCTCTGATAATTATTGTAAGTTATTGTATATCGGCATCACAAATATATACGCCGTTTGCGCCGTCAATCTCCCGAACCGAGACCTCTACCATCTCGCTTTTGGAGGTGGGAACGTTCTTCCCCACGTAATCGGGGCGAATGGGCAGTTCTCTGTGTCCTCGGTCAACCAGGACCGCAAGCTGCACCGCCTTCGGACGTCCCGCGGAAAATACTGCCTCCAGCGCCGCGCGAGCTGTTCGCCCGGTATACAACACATCATCTACCAAAATGACGGTCTTTTCACGAAGGTCGCAGGGGATGCGACATTTGGGAAGAATCCCTTGCTTGTCCGTATCGGAAATGTCGTCCCTATGTAAAGTAATATCCAATTCTCCCACAGGCACATCGATGCCCTCAAACCGACGAATGTTCTCCGCTAACATCATTGCCAACGGTACACCTCTTGTGTGAATCCCCAAAAGGCAGATTTCCTCGGCGCCTCGATTGCGCTCAATAATCTCATGGGTAATTCTTGCCATGGCACGGTAAAGCGCGGACTCATCCATGATCATTGCTTTTCGGTTCACAAGATCACCCGCCTTTCCTGACTTCTTTTAACAGTCATAAATAAAGAAAAAAGTCCTGCCAATCGGCAAGACCGTTCCGCAAAAAGACCCAATGTCCCCTTTATCTGACATAGGATCATCTGTGTTACTACTCGCTCTTACCGATATCTCTGTATCGCTTTAAAGATTCACTTAAATTATTGTACCACATCTTTTCTTCTCTGTCAAGGGGACATTTTGATTTTTCTATGGATTTTTTGGAAAATTCAGTCGAGATATTTATTTTCCGTCATTGTATTGGATATCCTGCTTCAGTCCAAGATACGACCAATCTCTGCTCATAGGAGAAAACTTCAGAAACAAGCCGTCGGGCAGCTTGGTCAACTCAAAAACAATCCGCTTTTTAGATGCCAGATGATCCATCCAAAAAAGATCCTCCGGATGCTTCCTTCCTCGTCTCATCCCATCAAGCATCACCGACACCGAGCAGCCGTAGGAACGCTCCTCCAATGAAAATACCGCACCACTCAAGGATGGTTCGTCTTTTGCCATGGTTAAAATCACAGTTACGTAAGCCAGGAAAAGTCCCTCGTCCACTTCTCCGTAATTCATCACCTTAGTCCTTGTCCTCCAAGAAATCGGAACATCCAAAAATCGCGAGATTGCCTCCACACGATCGGAAAGGATTCCTCCGATCTCACAAGGAATCCCGTGGGAACCAAACTCGGCGTGACCATAGCAACGTTCTACCTGCTCCATAAAATTTTCATATTTCTCTGTCAAGTGTCCCTTCGCATCGTGCAATCTTCCTTTGGGGACCGAACGAATGTTCTCTCCCAGTAAAATAGGAGAACGGGAATCCCTCAGGGCAAGTTTCATCAAATCGCTTCTTTTCATTTGAGGAACCACAACCATTGCCAAGGATGAAGACGGCATCAAGTATGGCAACACAACAACGGCTCCCAAACAGCTATCCGCGATGGCGGGGATCATTTGATAGCTTTTGAGATACTCAACCCACTCTTGCCGCTCCTCTTCCTCAAGTGTGTCAAAGAGATTCTCTGCCATTTCCCTCCTATATGCCGATGCGGAACAGAAAACCAATTTTCCGGCATGGTCAAGGTCGTATACATAGTATTCACGAAAGAAATGCCGATCCCGATCAGTTTCGGGCAAATCCTCTTTCGTTCGCATAATCTCCATGACTTTCCTCCATATTGCCAATCCATCTTGATGTTTTTATTATACCGTATATCCCGCACCGTGTCAAGGACCGTCCAACAAAAAGGAGTCAAGAGAGATTCATTCCCTTGACTCCGAGAAGAGGGGTGCCTTCACAAAAAAATCCTTTGAAGCTGCTTTCCATTCATTGCTTCCTCAAGAGTGGGACATAACAATGAAAAATCCGAAATCAGCGAATGAGGTTTTCCCTCAGGATCGTCCTGTTTCATCGGCACGAAATACACACATTTCTTGTTTAACATGGTGGCGATATTTTTTAAATTGGCAGACAAGGCATCATTGGATGCCAAAGCGATCACTAAGGGGCGGTCGCTTCGCAGGTGGGCTTTTGCCGCCATCGTCACCGAGGTATCGGTAATTCCCTGGGCAAGCTTTGCCAACGTATTTCCCGTACAGGGACAAATCACCAAAGCATCAAGAGGTCGGGACGGTCCCAATGGCTCCGCGTCCGCGACGGTATGGATAATCGGCTGACCGCATAATCCTTCTACCTCTCCGATCAGGTCCTGCGCTCTCCCGAAACGGGTATCGGTTTTGTATACGTTTTCGCTCAAAATGGGACAGACTTTCCATCCCTTTTTCAAGAGATTGTGAAGCTCCCCAAGGGCGGTTCGATGGGTACAATAAGACCCGCACATAGCAAATCCAATCAATTCTCTCCCACCTCCTTCCGAAGGATTCCATCCACACAATTGGCAATCAGCTCCCCTGCACTCAAGGGAGCATATTTTCCGGGCAAGGAGGTTGCCCAAAGCACGTTGATCCCCAATTCCTTGGCAGCGCATATGTCGACTCCTCCGGGAACCGACGCCAAATCGATCAGGAAGGTTTCCTCATCCATCTTCTCCAGGAAGGATCGATCAAAGAGCCAATGCGGAACGGTGTTATAGATCACGTCGTATCCATGGCACAAACGCAAAAGCGTTTCCTCGCGTTCTTCTCCCAAAGAAAGCGGTTCGCACCCCAGAGATGCCGCCCAAGCCAAATCCTCCGATTTTCTTGCCGCAACCGTCACGTGAGCGCCAAGGGGGAGTAAGATTCCAACCAAGTGCTTGGCGATCCTTCCAAAGCCCGTAATGGCAACGCGGGATCCACGAAGGTTCCTTTCCAATCGATTCATGGCAATGCTCAAGGCCGCCTCTGCCGTCGTATAGGCATTATGGATCTGAAAAGACTCGGAATCGAAGTAGTCGAATACACGCAACCCAAGAGACTCCGCATATGCCACCGCTTCCTTTGGAATCCGTCCTCCCACGATCGCGCAACGACACGGACAGACCGAAAAGATTTCTTTTAAGGAAAGACGGAAATCCGACGGAGCAAAGGGACTGTTTAAATAGATCCCGTCCATGCTGACGGGTAAAGGAAGGACCACCGCATCGGCAGTTCGGACCGCCTCCTCCCATTCGGGAAAATGAGGCATTCCATCCTCCTTCCAATCCGATCGATCCTGCCCCCATATAGCCAGATCCCAACCCATGGACCAGAGTTTTTTCGCCGCCGTTCCCTGTCTGAGATCGCCTCCCAACAATGCAATTTTCTTTTTGCTCTTCATCTCGCATGATCCTTTCCAAGCAAAGCGAGCATCTTGTCATCTCGCTACATTCCATTGTATGATTTGGAAGGAATCCTTGACAACAATCAAGGCAAGGTCATCTCGAAGAAACCGCCTTTCTTTTCCTCATTGGGACCGAAAAGCTCCCCCTCATAATTTTCCACGAAAACCTTTTTGGCATGTCCCTCCGCGGAATACACGATCGCCTTGGTTTTCGCGTCCTCGGGCAAACAATAAAATACCTTATCCCGTTCTCCGGTCCCGTGGCATCCGATGATCACCGTCTCATAGGATGCCATACCCTCTTCAATCTTTTGCGGATCGGTATTCAATCGAGCATCCGGCGACAGATACAAAAGCCCCTCTTCTTCTCCTTTAACATAGACAACAAGGGCATCGTGCTTACCCCCGCTCTTCCGTTCAATGCAAAGAGAGAGCCCATCCCAAAGACGCGTGGGCTTACCCGATTCGTAAATCTCAACCCGTATTTCGGACTTACTCGCCAAATCTACAAATTTTTGGGCAATAGCAGCCTCTTCGCTATCCTTCGGCATAGGGATCAAAATACGGCGAAGAATCACACGCTCGGATATGTATTCAAGCATAGACAAATGTCCCTCATGCCAATGCGTAAGGAATAGAACCTCCACCTCAGTCGCCACCGATTTCTCATATACATCCAGCACCGTTTCAGCCCCCATCCATCCTCCCGAGGACAAATCACAGATTGCCATCCGATGGTCTCTTTGCAGAGCAATCGTCTCACCATAGTGAGCGGAACGAAGATACACCGCCTCATTGCGAGAAAAAAATAAGCCATGTCCCACCAGACAAAGGACGAATACCACCGCCGCTACACAGGGCACTGCCCCCAATATCCATTTATGGCGTAAGCGGATTACAAGAAGCACGCCCATGGTTACCGTAAGCAATCCGACGATCACACTGGCAAACTCATAGCGAAGGGACACAACACCATAAGGAATTCTGGAAAATCTCTCAATGATCCCCGCCAGTATCTCTCCCAAGGTACGAACAAACCATACGCACGCATCCCCTACAAACGGGATCCGACCGATGACCAGCAGTATGGGAATGCCCACAAGAAACATGGATGATAAGAAAGAAGTCGCCACGTTACAAGCAAGACCGATCAGGGAAAACTCTCCGAAGCCCAACCAAAGAATGGGCAACAGGAAGAGATTTGCCGACGTGGTCAACAGAATCCCTCCGAGAACCGTCCTTGTCACCCGAGCCAGCGGTTTGAGGATTCCCCTTTTTGCTCGAATACGTCCAAGAGACTCCTCCCACAGAGGATAGACGGTCAAAAGACCAAGCGTTGCCAAAAACGACATCCAAAGTCCGAGATCACTTACCGCATAAGGAGAGATCAAGACGATTAGGGCGATTGCCGAAAAAAGAGTGGTAACTGCGTCATTGTCCTCAGCAATCATAAACTGGAAATAGACGATCAGTAACATCATCACCGATCGACAGGCGGAAGGTGAGAAGCCTGTCAGGATCAGAAGCAAAAACGAAAATACAGAAATAATCGGAATTCGTAGCCGTTTTGGAACCAAAACACAACGCAAAAACCACTCAATCGCGCCAAGCAGGATGGTTAGATGCAAGCCGCTGACCGACAAGAGATGTACCACACCCGATCTTCGGAAATGCATCATGGTATCTTTTGCGATCCCCGACGAATCACCAACGAAGAAGCCCGTTGCCATTCCACCGATTTCCTCGCCCAAAAGGGTATTCAGATGGGACCGCAAGCCATTTTTTATACGATGAATGAGAATTCTGATTCCGCCGAGATCGGAAAGCATGGAAAGATCGGTATTCCGCTCTGATAACCGTCGAATCTGTGCGTGAGCTTCCTCCTCCACGTGAATCGACAAGAAAATCCCTCCACTGCTCTTTCTGGAAGAAAAATCGAAGTCTGTGTATTCCTCATACTCCGAAACGGTGGCATACGCGTACAACTGATCTCCCACTGACATGGACGCGGAAAAATCACACACAAGCTCACCGCGAACACTGACCGATTCGCCGTCTGCGTTTTTCAGCAGTACTAAAGCGGTAGAAGAAAAAGCCGATGACCTTCGTTCTTCAATGACCTCACAAAGCACCATCCGTTTCCCGCACAGCTCCTTTGCCCGCAATGCCGGAAGGTCGGTCAGAAGAAAAGAATGGCAAAGAGAAAGAAAGGCTACCGCAAGTCCAAGGGCAAATCCAAAGAATCTTCGGCGAAAGCTTCGTACCGAAAAAATAAGCAAGGCACCGATAAAAAGACAGACCATGCTTAAAAGGAGAAAAGACACGGGAATATAGCCCGCAAGCAAAGAAATTGTTAAAAACAAAACGCACATTAGGGCAAAGGGTCGTTTTAAAAACAGCTCCATAATCTTCCTCCTTTCGTTTTTTATATCTTATCATATCTTTACTAAAAAGTCAAATCAGACATCCTTAGAAACAACACAGAGAGAAAATTTTCAAAAGAAACAAGAATATGTCTTGACAAGCGGAATATTTTCATATATAATAGGGAATGTTAGAAGAAATTAACTGAAAAAATTTCTTTTGGAGGAAAAATATGTTCGAAAAATTTGCAGATTTGTTGGTTGACGAGCTTCAGATCAACCGTGATGACATTACCATGGAGGCAGAGCTGTCGGGAGACCTTGGGATCAACTCCATCGAACTTGCCGATTTGGTCATGCTCTGTGAGGATCGCTTCGGAATCGAGATTAACGATGACGACATCCGTCAGTTTACAACCGTTGGTGACGTAGTCAACTACCTTGACACGCTCAGCAAGTAAAAAGGACGAAAAAAGGAGACTGTGAAAACAGTCTCCTTTTGTTTTGTTGTAGGAACAGCACCCATTCAAAAGCCATATTTCCGAATAATGGCGAGCATGGGCCTCTGAATCCACGTTCAATATTCCCCGCTAAAACAAAACAACCGACCTATTGGTCGGTTGTTTTGTTTTGGTGGGGGATGGTGGATTCGGACCACCGAAGTCAGTGACAACAGATTTACAGTCTGCCCCCTTTGGCCGCTCGGGAAATCCCCCAAATATACGGTTCCGTCTTGCGAAACCGCTGGAGCTGGTGAACGGAGTCGAACCATCAACCTGCTGATTACAAATCAGCTGCTCTGCCATTGAGCCACACCAGCGAATCTCGGATAAATCACCGGAACGTTATAGATTATAACACATCCGTTTTTGTTTGTCAAGTGTTTTTTTCAGATTTTTTAAAATATTTTTTGGGGGTTTAATCACCCTTCTTATTGTGATTGTGAATATACTTACGGCAGAAGGGTACTCCCTCCTCCCGTGTTTTACCGAAGGTAACCGTAACCTCCTCCATTCTCTTGTACGCAAGGATCACCGCATCCGCGGTTAGACGGTAAAACACGTCCACGTAGGTGTTTTCTGCCAGACATCCCAAACTCATAAAACCCCGATCTCATCATCTTTTCCTTTATATTTATAAAATGAAATCGGACGGCACACATAGGGACGATATCCCTCAGACGCTAACGCGTCCCGTGCGTTTTCGGCTTCTTTTTCATTGTCAAACACACCGAACACAGAGGGTCCGCTTCCGCTCATCATGGCACCGATGGCACCCTCTTCCAACAAAATTCTCTTCACCCTCGCCGCTACGAGCCGTTCCGTCAGAATCGGTTCTTCAAAAATGTTGTACATATTCTCGCAAACAGCCCCGAGATCATTCCGCTCCAAGGCTTGTCTCAGCCCATCGGTTTTCCTTGGTATATAATCGTACTCCGATGAAAAATCATGATATTTGCGATCCAACAACCCATACGCCCACGGAGTAGACACGCCCTCTCCCTCGCATGCTGCTACAAGCACACAATCGGGCATACTTGGAAACGGATGAAGGACATCTCCTTTTCCGTCAGCGTAGGCGCTGCCTCCCACAATACAAAAAGGAACATCGGCGCCGAGCTTTGATCCAAGCAAGCAGAGCTCGTTAAGAGTCAGCGGCTCTCCGCACAATTGATTCAGCGCTCGAAGCACGGCGGCTCCGTCGGCACTTCCACCTGCCATTCCTGCCGCCATAGGAATCTTCTTTCGAATCCGAATTTCTCCCCCCAAGGATTTTCCCGTATGCCGACAGAAAAGTCCGGCGGCACGGACCGCAAGATTCTTTTCGTCCGGCGGTACTCCCGCCACGTCGCAGGTAGCAAAGAAACCGGAGGCATCCCTCAGCAACACCGTCACCTCATCACAAATGGAAATCGTCTGCATCACGGTTTCCACGGCATGGTAGCCGTCGGTAAGCCGTCCGACTATATCCAAGTGAAGATTGATTTTTGCGTAGCCGTATTCGGTTGTCGCATGCCCCTTTTCCATCGTACCATCCCCTTCAGCAAGCAATTCGGTATACCATATAAAATTATACCATATTTCGCCTTTCTTTTCAAGCAATTTTAGGATTTTTCTCCTTCCTTCACGGGGAATCATTAAAATTATGTAAAATTTTGATTTGTCCCTTGACTTTATCTTCAAAACATTATACAATGATAATGTTATGAAGCTTTTATTTTGACCGCTTCGGAAGAAGCAGTCTCGAATCAAGAAAGGATCATTGGATGCAGACGGAACAAAACAAAGATTATACCGATGCCGAATTTGCAGGATTTGAGCCGGCAGATGAACAGCCCGAAGCGCCCCGCCCCGGTCCGGACGCTCAAGAGGCGGCGGTGGGTACCACGGCACCGAATCCCCCGAAGAAGCGCAGCCTTGCCACCGTTGCAGTCACCTGCGCCATTTTCTTCACCTCTCTCTACACCATTATCAATATCAAGGTCCTCTCCGACCTTTTTTCGGCGGTTCTGTCCGTATTTGCCCCCATCATTCTCGGTGCGGCATTTGCGTATATGCTCAATCCCATCTTGAAGCTTTTTGAATTCAAGGTCTTTCGGTGGATCAAGCATAAATCCTTGCTACGGATTCTTTCGCTGATCATGACCTACGTGGTCATGTTTGCTGTCATTGCGGCATTTCTTCTGTTGCTTATTCCCCAACTGGTTGACAGCATTTCCCAGTTTACATCGAAATTCGACGGCTACATGGACCATACGGTAGAGCTGATCAATAACCTTGCCGCTGATATTACGGCAAACGAACAGTACCGTGAGCTGATCAATGCGGAGAAACTGACAGATACACTGACCGGACTTCTCTTCACGTCGGGAGACATCTTCTCGGACATCATGGGTTATGTTCAGGAATACGGCATCGGACTGATCGTCAGCATCAAGAATGTCGTTCTCGCGCTTTTTATCTCCATCTATATTCTCAGCGCCAAGGAGCGTCTGAAAGCCCAGATGGTAAAATTCGCCACCGCCGTATTTTCCCCTGTTAAGGCTCGCCGCTTCTTCAAGTACGTCAATCTTTGCGACCGCACCTTTGGCGGCTTCTTCGTTGGAAAAATTATAGACTCCCTGATCATCGGCGTGATCACACTGGTTGCCCTTTTGATCTTCCGCATTCCCTATGCGCTTCTCGTATCCACCATTGTCTGCATCACCAATGTGATTCCCGTATTCGGTCCCTTTATCGGAGCTATTCCCTCTGCTTTCATTATTTTTATGGACAGTCCCCAGAAGGCATTGATCTTCCTGATCCTGATCCTTTTGATCCAGCAGCTGGATGGAAATGTGATTGGACCGAGAATCCTTGGAAATACCACCGGCATCAGTTCTCTCGGGGTAATTATTTCAATCATTATCATGGGTGAGTACTTCGGTATCATCGGTATGCTGGTGGGTGTTCCGATCTTTGCCGTCATTATCAGCATTGTGAAAGAGATTCTCGAAACCAAGCTGAGAAACAAAAACAAACCCACGGATACGGCAGAGTACTATTCCGTCGACTCTTTGGAAGACCCTCACGAGCATCATCAAAGACCTATGCTCAAAATGTTTGAATCGATCGGTTCTCTGCTCGTAAGAATATTCAAGCCTCAAAAAAAGAAAAAGAATAACAAAAAGTAAGAAGGTAAATCCCATGTCATCAAATGATTTCAACACCGCCAAAAAGGGCGGAATTTCGGTGGATACCGAGCATATCTTCCCCATCATTAAAAAATGGCTCTATTCGGAAAAGGATATCTTTCTCCGCGAGATCGTTTCCAACGCATCCGATGCCATCACCAAGCTTCGCCGTTTGGAATCTCTCGGGATCCGAGACGGAGAAGGTGAACAATATCGCATTACCGTTTCGCTGAATTCGGAGGAAAAAACTCTTACGGTTTCGGACAACGGAATCGGCATGACCGAGGAAGAGCTTTCCAAGTATATCTGCAACATTGCTCTTTCGGGTGCTGTGGATTTTATCAGCAAATATGAGGGAGAAAACGAGAGTACCAAAAACGGCATCATCGGACATTTTGGCTTAGGCTTTTATTCCGCCTTTATGGTCAGTGAACGAGTCGAGGTCATCACAAAATCCTATACCGATGCTCCTGCCGTTCACTGGATCTGTGATGAGAGCGGTGAGTATGAGACAAAATCCTCGGACCGTACCGAACGAGGCACTTCTGTCATCATGCACATTGCCGAGGAGGAACGTGAATATCTGTCTGCTTCCAAGATCCGTTCCATGCTGGATAAGTATTGCTCCTTTATGCCCGTGGAAATCTATTTCGAAGATTTCTCCGAGGAAAAGAAGGAGGGAGAGGAAGATAAGGTTGCCGAGCCGATCAATGAGGTTTATCCCCTTTGGCAAAAGCCCGCATCCGAGTGTACCGAGGAGGATTACAAGGACTTCTACCGCAAGGTGTTTCATGATTTCCGTGAACCTCTCTTCCACATCCACATCAATGCCGATTACCCCTTGAACTTTAAGGGAATTCTATATTTCCCAAAGCTTGCCAACGAATACGAGACCATTGAGGGGCAGGTCAAGCTGTACTATAATCAGGTCTACGTTGCCGACAACATCAAGGAGGTCATTCCCGACTATCTGTTAATGCTCCGAGGAGTTCTGGATTGTCCCGAACTTCCCCTCAACGTTTCGAGAAGTTACCTACAGACGAACACCTACGTGTCCAAGGTTTCCGCCCACATTGTTAAAAAGGTAGCGGACAAGCTGACCGCTCTTTGTAACAACGAGCGTGAACGCTATTCCGAGGTTTGGCATGACATTGCTCCTTTTGTGGAATACGCTTGTATGAAGGACAAAAAGTTCTACGACCGCACTCGCAAGGCGCTTCTCCTCAATCTGACCGACGGCTCCTCCGTCACATATGAGGAATATCTGAATAGAGCCAAGGAAAAGCATGAAAACACGGTGTATTACGCCACGGACAAGGCACTGCAAGCACAGTATCTTTCCATGTTTGAGGCAGAGGGTATTCAGGTCGCCCTGTTTGACAAGCCCATTGACACCCAATTTGCTTCCATGCTGGAGCAATATATGGAGAACGTGAAATTCCTGCGTGTGGATGCCGACGTTGCCGATGCTCTTAAGGGCGATGGAACCGTCAGCGAAAACGAGGCGATCAAGTCCCTGTTCTCCGAGGTTGCTAAGGCGGGAACCGAACTGAAATTCGATGCGCTCAAGGATGCTTCGGTGCCCGCAATCTTGACCGTTTCAGAACAATCCCGCCGTATGGAGGAAATGATGCGCTTCTATAACATGGGAGAGAATCAGCCCTTCCCCACCGAAAGTACGCTGATCCTCAACACCACCTCTCCCCTGTTGACACGAATTGGAGAGATTGTCGAAAGCGAACCAGAAAAGGCAAAGGAAATGGCATCCTACATTTATAAAATCTCCCTGCTCTCCCAGAAGAAATTTTCCGCGGAGGAAATGCAGAGCTTTATGAAGGACAGCTATGAGCTTTTGATGAAGCTGTAAGCGAAGGAAAGGTCTTAACTATGGAAAAAATTGTTTACGATACCAAGGGGGTCTGCTCCCGTCAAATTCAGATCGAGCTATCGGACAACGTGATCACTTCCGTAAAATTTCTTGGCGGATGCGCCGGTAACACCCAAGGTGTTGCCGCTCTCCTCATTGGAATGACCGTAGAGGAAGCGATCAAACGTCTAAGTGGAATTCGTTGCGGCTTCAAATCCACCTCTTGTCCCGATCAGCTGGCTTGCGCCCTCAAAAAGCATCTCAATAAAAATTAAGGTTCAAGCACCTCGAAGAGACTCTCCGAGGTGCTTTTCTCGTTCAGAAGAGACTCAGAAGAGAAAAACAAAAAAAACCTTGACAAAAGATTTTTTTATGATATAATATAAATTGTTGTAACAGCTATGTGACACTCGCATAGGCTGAATATGAGAGCTGAGCTCTCGATTCTGATAAGGAGAACCATCGTGGATAACGGCGACGGGAACTGTCGAAGTACCTATACCTACATATTGAATATCGTCACATTCATGCATAACCTGCGTCTCTGATGGACTCAGGCTATGCTTTTTTGCGTTTGTTTTATTTACCTCTAAAATAAGTTAAAATGATTGTATTTTTAAAAGGAGTTATCATGCCTGACGGTAATTTAACGAAAATTATTATTATGGTGGTTTGCGTTGTTTTCTCTGCCTTTTTCTCTGCCACCGAAACCGCTTTCACATCATTTAACCATACGAAAATGAAAAATCTTGCATCGGAGGGCAATAAAAAAGCCAAGCTCGTGTTGAAGCTTTCCGACAAGTACGATAAGTTGCTTTCCACCATTTTGATCGGAAACAACATTGTAAACATCACGCTGTCCTCCGTAGCAACGGTATGGTTCATCCAGCTTTTGATCAATACCAGTGCCGAAAACTACGGCTCTGCCATTGCCACCGCGGTTACCACCGTCGTGGTACTGATCTTCGGAGAAATCTCTCCGAAGAGTCTTGCGAAGGACCACCCCGAGGGATTTGCCATGGCGGTCAGTCGCTTTGTCAATTTTCTTGTAGTGATTCTGACACCGATCAACGCCATCTTCATGCTTTGGAAGAAGTTCCTCAATCTGATCTTCAAGCCCGCCGCTGAGGAAGCAGTGACTGAGGGTGAGGTTCTTACCCTCTTAGACGAGGCACACGAGGACGGAAGCATTGACGAATACAACAAAGAAATGATCGAAAACATTTTTGATTTCGACGATCTGTCCGCAGGCGAGATCGCCACCCACCGTACCGAGCTTACCATGCTTGCCAAGGAGGATACTTTGGAAGAGTGGGAAAACGTCATTTTCAACAGCCGCTTCTCACGCTACCCTGTATACGGTGAGGATGTCGATGACATCGTGGGAATTCTGGACGCCAGAGAATATTTCCGCCTGGAAGAAAAAACCAAGGAAAATATCTTAGAGTTCGCGGTCAAACCCGCCTACTTCGTTCCCGAGAACGTAAAGGCAGACGTCCTGTTCCGCAACATGAAAGCAAATAAGGAAGGCATTGCCATTGTCCTGGACGAATACGGCGGTGTTCGAGGTCTTGTGACCTTCACCGACCTTGTGGAATGTCTGGTAGGTGAATTCACCGAGAGTGACGAGGACGAAGAACAGATCGAGCCCATTGTGCGTTTGGATGAAAACCGCTGGCAGATCAACGGTTCGGTAACAATTTCCGATCTGGAGGAGGCATTGGAGGTAGAAATTTCCGATTGCGACTCTGACACCTTCAACGGTTTGGCTATGGGTCTTTACGGTTCTATTCCCGAGGACGGCTCCTCATTTGAGGTCTCCAACGACCTTTTGGACATTGAGGTACTGAATATTCAGGAACATAAGATTGAATCTGCCATCATCACCCTGAAGGCACCTGCCGAGGGCGAGGATGAAGAGGACGAAGAAAAGTCCAAACCCCAAAAAATCGAATCGGTTTAATAATTATAAGGGAAGTGTCGCTTACTTGACACTTCCCTTTTTTAAAAGTTTACAGAAAAAACTTGATTTTTATTGACATATATGATATAGTGATTGGGTACACTACCGAAAGGATCAACATAAATTATGAATATCAAAGCTATCCTCAAGCGAGTGACCTCTCATACCTCTGTCTATTTTACCGTCCTCGTGGCACTATATGCCTCCCTTGTTATGATCATCAACGTTTCGGATGAGGGAGCCAAGCTCCTTGCATCTCAGCTTTTGTTTATTTTTCTCTTCTCTGTGTTGGCTGCCTTTGGTCAGGAATTTTTACACGCGGAGCGTATTTCAACGGGAATCGGTATCCTTCTTCATTATGTCACCCTGCTGTTTGCCTTCTACACCTGCTTTCTGCTCCCACTCGGAATGCAAGGTGTTCAAGTATTTGTGGGCATTTTCCTCTTTTCCTTGGTATATGGCATCGTTATGGGAATCCGCGCGCTCATCCGTGCCCGCTTCCGTGCCAATTCCAAAAAAGCGGAAGCCTACACCAAGCAATACAATCGCCACCGCTCTTGATTCCATAATGGCTGATCCAAATTTATGGAAAGGCTGTATATTATGAAATCCACGCTGTCAAGAATTTTATCCCTGGTTCTGTTTCTTCTTTGTGTGCCCTCATGCAGCGCAAAGCTTCCACCGAGCATACAAAAAGAAACAGAATGCGCATCCTGGCTTACGCCAACCGAGGATATGGGACAAGAGTATCTTGACAGCTTTCTTTTTTTTGGAGAATCCACCACTTACCATATGAAGGATCGAGAGGTCCTTCGGGGAGGAAAGGATACGAAACAAATCCTCGCTCCCGATAGCGGAACCGTCAATCTGGACCATACTACCAAAAATATTCCCCTCCGAGATCCCGAAACGGGAGAACATGTGACCATCGGTGAAGCGCTTTCAAAAAAATGCCCCGAACGTCTCATACTCACCTTCGGACTAAACGGCGCGGTCCAAAAGGTCAAACGCGGTGAAGATTATTACAAGGGCTGTTACCGTTCTCTTCTTGACTGCATCCGAGAGGCATCACCCAAAACCAAAATCTTATTACAATCGGCATTTCCCGTCGCGAAAAACATGGATATGAGTCGATATTCGATCTCCGTAGAGGAGTTAAATCAAAACCTTGATCAGATCAATGAATGGACCCACGAGTTAGCGGAGGAATACAGCATCGGCTATCTGAACACTTCCGAAATCTTGAAGGATGAAAACGGCTATCTGAAATTTGAATACCAAAACGGAGACGGTCATCATCTGACACGGGAAGCTTATCTGGAAATTTTATATTATATCCGTACCCATGGATACGAATAAGGAGAAGTTATGAGATTATTGTTCCGAAGTACCCTACCCCTTTTGCTCATTCTGTTGGTTTTTTCATCCTGTGCAAAAGAAGACGACTACTCCGACGGAATATCCTGCAAGGAACTAATGGAAATTGCGGAAAAAGAGATCCCCACAGACCTTGGTTATACCGATTTTGGAAACGGACAGATCCTCTACTATTTTGAAGAGACCGATTCCTTTGATGACGTTTGTCTTCGTTATTCCACTCGTTCGGAAAATATCAATGAGGTGGGAATTTTTCACTCCCAAAGCAAACGGGAAGCAAACAAGATCAAACAGCAAATCGAAACCTATCTTGACGAAATGAAGGAGGAGCAGAGTGCCTTTATTGCCTCCTATGCGCCAGATGAGCTTCCAAAATTAGAAGAAGCCGAGATTCGGCAATTTGGAAATTACACCGTTTACACTATCTTATTCCGTGAGGATCGGGACAACGTTTTTCAAGCACTGAACAAACGGTTACTCATATCGAAGGAATGATAAAAGGGCTGGGGCTTGCTCTTAGAAAGCAGGCGCTCAGCCCCCTTCTATGATTCCGCACGCAAGTGTTCCGCAGGCACAAAGCGGCGCGAAACGGCTTTCTTTCAAAAACACACATCGTCCGTTCAAGGAAATACGTCTGAGACCTTCGCTGACCAAAGCTGCCCTTCCTCGTCCGTGCTTTGTATAGATCAAGGGGAGCCGTAGACACGCATCCTCCCGTTCCTTATACCCATCTTTCTCACTTCCTCCCAGACAAAATCCATATACTCCCTCAGAGGACGACATCCCCTCCACCTCCGCACACACCAAAATACCGAGGGGCGTATCGTAAAAGGAAAGAATTCCCCGAATCGTGGTATCTCCACATCCACAGAGCCTTGCCGACGCATAAGGCTTTCTTCCTTTTTTTAAAAAATCATAGCTTCCAACATCACAAATTTCAGCCATACCTTGTCCTCCTTTTTTTCATATATATGTAGGAATCCTTGGCAAGTTTCCTCTTTTTGCTTGACATCGATCTTTTTTTTTGCTATAATAAAAAGAGGTATATCCAAAGAAAGGGGAAGAAATTTGAGCCGTATGGATGAATCAATACAAAATCATTTGCTCAGTGCCATTGTAGGAAACGATGCCATCCGTCATCGCTTGGCTCACGCGCTGAGAACCGGTGAACTTCCTCATGCCTGTATTTTAGAGGGGCCCTGCGGATCCGGGAAGCACACCATCGCAAAGCACTTGGCGGCAGCCCTGGTTTGCACGGCAGATAAAAATACCTCGCATCCCATTCCCTGTCTAAATTGTCCATCATGCCGCAAAGTATTGGAACATAAATTCCCCGACCTTTCCTTGATAGGACGTGAGGAGGACAAGACCTCAATCGGTGTTGATACCATTCGCTTTTTGCGAGAGGACGTTCGAGTGACCCCCAATGATTCGGATCACAAAATCTACATCATCGAGGATGCCGACCACATGACCGAACAGGCGCAAAACGCATTTCTTCTGACACTGGAGGAGCCGCCTGCCTATGTACATTTTTTCTTACTGTGTGAAAACGCGGGCTTGCTTTTAGAAACCATACGGAGCCGTGCGCCGATTTTTCGGACCCAACCGCTCTCACGGGAAGAGATTTCCGAATATCTTTGCGAGAATGATTCCCGAGCTACTCAAATGAAGCTCTCCGATCCTCGAGGCTTTTCCGAGCTGGTCGCCGCTTCTCAAGCGGGAATCGGACAGGCGCTTTCCTATTTGGAACCCAAACATTACGCAACCACCAAGCAAATGAGAGAAGCGGTGTCAGAGCTGATTCGCACAGGCATTGAACGCACGAATGCGCAAACGGTTCTACCTCTTCTTTTACGCTTCAGCACAAGCAAGCGGGATGTTATCCAAGAATTGCTTTTGCTAATGATGGATGCCGTTCGGGATTTGATCCTTTTGAAAAAAAGTGAGGATCTTCCCCTCTCCTTTTACGCAGACCGAGGGGAAACCATGGAGCTTTGCGAAAAAGCTTCCCTTTATTCCCTCTACCGCTTATACGAAGCTGTCAATACAGCTTCGGAGCAAAACCAACGAAACGTAAACGTGCGTCTGATTTTGACAAAATTGGCATTGGACGCAGAATGGATTTAACCCGCAAGGTCCCCCGAGGATCTCTTGCAGAAAGGCATATAGATTATGGAAAACGAAAAGAAACAAAACGAAGCTTCCCGTGAGAATTCGGGTGCGAAAAAGCATCGCCCTCGTCATAAAAGAGGATATTTCATTGATCCCACAGCACCAAAAAAGGATACTCCCTTCAATACTCAGCAGCAACAAAAGGAGAATGCCCTCCCTACCGAAAAGAAACCCATCGAAGAGGGAAAGCAACAAGTCGCGTCGGGTCAATTCAAAAAGAAACGGCATAAAAAACGTCACAACAACCAAAACCGTCCGGTGACCGAGAACATGACCAACGATGCCACCCTCGAGACCGCTTCGCCCCAAAATACCGCACCACACTCGGACCGCCACAGAAGTCAAAAGCACGCGCCCCTTCAGCGGGACAATGAAAAATCCCCTCGTTCGGATGACGCTCAAAAAGGGCGTTCCGCGGATCGCCTGATCCGTCCCCAGAACCATAAGCCCGTTTTTGATCCCGCATTGGATGAAGAATATGAAGAAGTACACTTCCCTGCAAAGGAGGAGATCGATGAGGAGACGGCGCCCCATACGGAGGAAGAGCCCCCCGCCATGGTCGAGGTCGTAGGAATCCGCTTCAATTCCACGGGCAAGGTCTATTATTTCTCCCCCGCCAATAAAATCTTGAAGCGAGGCGACTACGCCATTGTGGAAACGGCAAGAGGACAGGAATTCGGAGAGGTTTCCATCGGAAATACCATGGTCAAGGAATCCGATACTGTTCCTCCCTTGCGTCCGATTCTGCGTGCCGCTACCGAAGCAGACCGTGCGCATCACGAAGAAAACAAGAAAAAGCAAGAGGAATCTTTCCGAATCTGTAATGAAAAGATTCAAGCGCACAAGTTAGATATGAAGCTGATCGATGCGCAATATACCTTTGATAACTCCAAGCTTCTGTTCTACTTCACCTCGGCGGGACGTGTGGATTTCCGAGAGCTGGTCAAGGACTTAGCGTCGGTATTCCGTACGCGTATCGAGCTCAGACAGATTGGTATTCGCGATGAGGCAAAGCTGATGGGCGGCATGGGAATGTGTGGCAGACCTCTTTGCTGTACCCTATTCCTTTCCGACTTTGGTCAGGTTTCGATCAAGATGGCAAAGGAGCAAAACCTGTCTCTTAACTCTGCGAAAATTTCGGGAATCTGCGGCAGACTCATGTGCTGCCTGCGCTATGAGCACGAGGCATATGAATATGAGATCAAGCGTACACCTCCCGTAGATTCCTTGGTAAAAACCGCTGACGGTACGGGAACCGTCACCGAGATCAATCCCCTGGTTGGCACCATCAAGGTCCGTCTTCATGCCTCCCCCGATACGCCTCCCAAATCCTTCCGCCGTGAGGATGTCATCATGCTTCGCAAAAAAAATGATAAGGGAGAAAAGGAACAAAAAACGGACAATAAGGAGAGCTAATAAATGAAGCTTTCGGTTCAAAACGGAAATCTTGCTTACGTTTTTGGCAAGGAAACCACCTATCGTATGATCCGTGAAGCGGGCTTTGAAGCCATTGACTGGAATCTGGACCAACTTTAACCGCAAAAATGGTGAAGTCTGCCGAAGAATTGAAGGATCCTTGCGTTTTTGAAAAGAAACTGGACGAGATTCTCGCATGTTTTGAAGAAGAACTTTCCTACATCAAGGGCAACGGACTTTCCTTTGCCCAATGCCATGCGCCCTTCCCTCCTTATCTTCTCGGCAGACCCGAGACGTGGAATATGGTATCAAAATCTACCGCCGTATCATCTAATTTTGTCAGGTAATTGGCTGTCCCAAGGTGGTCATTCACGACCGTCATATGGCGCCTTACGCAGGCTCGATCCTGTGGGATGAGTTTTACGAGGAGCTGCGAAAGATCGGCTACGACGAGGATCTGAGCTTTGAAACCTTCCGTCAGGTCGATCGTTCGGTCATCGATCCCGAGCTTGCGCCCACCTTTTCAAAGCGCATTGCCGACATTGGCTCATTCTTTAGAAGAAAGATTCAAGAATAAAGGAAAGAACCACATCCTGACAGGTAATCATGGTTCGATGAAACAACTCATAAAGAGATTCTCCCTGTCTTTTTTCCGTATCCTTTGCGTATCGAAAACGAAGCGCCAGCTTTCTGGATTTCTCCTCGGACGCGAGGGTTCCGTGATGCATTTCGGGCGGAATCAGGAAAAAATTTCCTCTTTGAATTTCCTTGTTGGCACTGTCTGACAGATTCAGGAAAAATCCGCCCTCCAAGGAAAGAAGAATCTCGTAGTAGCTATGCACGTGAAGCTCGGGAGACATCACAAATTTTTCGTAGAAACCCTTGTCGGCAATCGAGTTGATCTTCAAGTCCCGCATGGAATTTTCCAAGATCAACTATTGGCTGTTCATTTCTGTCTCCCTTCCATCGAATCGAAAAAACACTCTGCCTTACCAGCAGAGTGTTTTTTCGATTCGATTTTATATCTATAAGTTATGCCATATTACATTCCTGCAACAATATTATATCACGCATTCAGGGATTTGTAAATATGCTCTGTAAAACTTCATGAGTCCTACTTGTTACCAAGTGCTCTGATCCGCTTCGTTTTTCCAAGAGAACCATCTATAGCCTTACAAATTCTTATTCCACAAACATGGAGTTAATCTCCTGAAGAGTCTTGCGTACCAACAGATCGCCGCCCACGTGACCGGAGTAGCCGCTTCCCACAAATGCGGAATAGTGGCTTCCCTTTTCCGCCTTTTCGGTGGGAAGATATCCAAAGCATCCGCAGCAAAGCTGAACCAGAAAGGTTTGCTTTGCCACACTTCTTGCACGAATCCGATTTCCGTAATTCAGGAACATCTCATAGGGGTTGGTAGCAAACGCCACGTCACCCAGGCGCATGATATGGACCTCGACGGGATATATGTCCACCGTCTGCTGGAGATCGTATCTCGCCATCGTGCCGCTATGAACCAAAAGCTTTGCGTTGTCCTCGTAGTTAATATCGCCCTTGCAATTGGCAAAGTAATCCTCAACCGCCTTTTTTGCCGTCTCATATTCCTCAATCGTCACCTTGCGGAGCGGCATATCCACAGAAAGCTTCTTGTGGATCAACATCGATTCGGTCACATAGTCCGTCACATCCTCCAACGCCCAAAAGATCTCGGTCGCAATGCGCTTTGCCGCCTTTTCGCAGCCCTTGAGCTCAAACATGGAGGGATCGGCACGACGTTCAATCGGTGTATCCTGAGGAATATTGGGGTCGTTTTTACAAACGGGGGACGGCACCCAGCGGATCAGATCAATGGGGCACATATCGCCCGCGGGAGAGATCAGACCGAGGAAATTGACGTCCTCTCCGTATTTCTCACGTATAAGCGCCTTTACCTTTCCCATATAGTCGGAGGAAATAAAGTTCTGATGCTGAAGCACCTGAGCGGGACAAGCCACGTTAGCAACCACACCGGTCAGCTTTTTTTTCGTGTCATAGGTAAACATTAGCTCGATTCCCGAATCGTTGCCCGATTCCAGCTCGGTAAAATTTGCGTGATTGGACTTTCCCCACATCTTTGCGGAGCCGTCATCGTAGCAAACCCGACGGCAAAGCCCCACTGCCGCGCGGCCAAAGCCAAATGCGTAGGCAGCCTCCGCCCGATTGCTCCATGCCTCCATCGCGGCACGGGCAATCCTTTCGACCAGAAAGTCTCTTGCCTCCTCGCCTCGCAAAATATCGGAGGAATCGTCGTGGGTCAGGGGCACGTATTGTATATGATCGGGCTTTAAGCGATTAAGAATTTGAAAAATGTCTCCCCCAAGATGATCCGCAATTTCTTCATACCTCATAGAAGTATGCGTATGAATTGCGCTGATCAACAGCTTGCTCTTGTCAAAGCCGCAATCATCGGGAAGATATTCTCTTACCTTCTTTAAAAGAACTCTACCCGTAGCGGAAAGGTCACATCCGACAAGTACCATGTGATCATCGCCACATTCTACAGCCAATGCCGTAACGGAAATCGGTGTTTCCACCTCTCCGGAAATTCTTTCGTAAAACTGACCGTCAAGGTCCACTCTTCTGCCCTCGGGAACGATACTTACCTCGCTCCAACCAATTTTAATCGGATTCATACGCAATACTCCTTGTTTACTTGTGTGTAGATGGAATGTATTGATCAAACCTTAGCTAAATTATAAAAAAAATTTTTAAAAAAATCAAGAGTAAAAGAGAACATCTATCAAGAATTAAGAAAAAACGTGTAAATATTTAATTTTGCTCTTGATATACCAAATAAAAGCACTCTGCCATATGGCAGAGTGCTTTTGTTTGCTTTTTGTAACTTAGTCGGTTACGTAAGGCAGAAGCGCAACCTGTCTTGCGCGCTTGATTGCGGTGTTCAGTTCACGCTGATGCTTTGCGCAAGTGCCGGAAATTCTTCTGGGAAGAATTTTTCCTCTCTCGCTGATGAACTTTCTCAGCTTTGCGGAATCCTTGTAGTCGATGAAATCAACCTTGTCCGCACAGAAAATGCAAACCTTCTTTCTTCTGCGTACAACGGGACGCTGAGGGCGTGCCACAGTATTCTCTGCTCTATCCATTTTTCATTACCTCCTGTTATTATCGTGTTGCCGACCGATCAGAAAGGAAGATCGTCGTCGGTGGTGAGTTCCTCAAAGTTGGGAGCTGCTCCCTGATTCGATGAGAAAGCGGGTGTGGCGTTGTAAGCCTCGGGAACGTAGTTACCTCCCTGAGCCGCGCCACTTTCGTTGCGGGAGTCTACAAACATAGCCTCGTCCACAACAACTTCGGTTGCGTACCGTCTCTGACCCTGCTGGTCCTGCCAGCTTCTGGTCTGAATGCTTCCGGTTACGCAAATTGCAGAACCCTTTCTGAAGTACTTGGAAATAAACTCAGCGGTCTGTCTCCAAGCCACCATTGTGATGAAATCGCTCTGCTGCTCGTTCTGTTCGCCATTTGCGTTGCGGGAAAATCTCCGATTAACTGCCAGCGTAAAACGAAGGACAGATACACCGGAGGGAGTCTGTTTTAACTCGGGATCGGCAGTGATTCGACCTGCCAAAACGACCTTGTTCAAATTCAAAGCAGACATCTTACTCCTCCTCGCACGAAATTACTCTGCGTCAGTAGCAGGAGCTTCGGCTTCTACAGCAGGCTCTTCAGCAACTTCTGCAGCTGCCTCTGCGGCAACCTTTGCTGCCTTCTTCTCGGCTGCATCATACTCCAGCTTGATGATCATGGAGCGCATGATGGTCTCGTCGATGTTGAAGAGACGATCCAGCTCGCTGGGGAACTCAGGAGCGGACTTGAACGTAGCCACCACATAATAGCCTTCGGGCATATCATTGATGGGGTACGCAAGACGACGCTTGCCCCACTTTGCCACGTCAACGACCTCGGCATTTGCCTCGATCACGGACAGGAACTTGTTTACCGTTACTTCCGTAGCCTCGTCGCCCTTGGTTACGTCAACGATGAACAGGTTTTCGTAAGAATTGATTACCTTTTCCATTTTTTACCTCCCTATGGACTTATGACCGTGCGCATTCGTCAATTTTTATTTACGCACAGTAAGGAGACGGGCTTTCACCCGTACCGAATAAAGATTATACCATAATTTATATTTTATGTCAAGGGTTTTTAAAATATTTTTTGATTCTCTTGATTTTTTCTCCCAAATAGGATATAATGAACTCAAATACGGAGAAAGAGGTAAACATATGAGAGTATTGATCAGCGGGGGAAGCAGAGGAATCGGACGGGCGTGCGTGGAGCGATTTATCCGTGACGGTCATCATGTGGTCTTTTTGTACCGCCAAAGCGAGGCGGAAGCAACAATGTTGGCAGAAAAAACGGGCGCTGTGGCTCTCCGTGCGGACATATCAACCCCCCATGAGGTCAAGAAAGCAGTGTCCTCAGCCCTTTCCCTTCTCGGCGGTGTAGACGTGCTGGTAAACAATGCGGGAATCTCCCAGATCAAGCTCTTTACTGACCTCTCTGACAGCGATTGGGGTCAGATGATCAATACCAATTTGTCGGGCGCATTCTATCTTTCCCGCGAAGCGTCAAAATCCATGATCTCTGCCCATCACGGTCGGATCATCAACATCGGTTCTATGTGGGGAAAGACGGGCGCCTCCTGTGAGGTCCATTACTCTGCCGCGAAAGCGGGGCTTCGGGGCATGACCATGGCGCTTGCCAAGGAGCTGGGGCTTTCGGGTATTACGGTGAACTGCATTGAACCGGGAGTGATTGCTACCGAAATGAACAAGGAGCTGAATGAGGAGACCCTCTCTTCCTT